>BTQL01000072.1:0-10380 GCA_036985855.1 Acidimicrobiia bacterium
GAGGGTGCGACGTTCGACCGGGCCTATGCAGAGTCGCCTCTGTGTGTTCCGTCCCGGATTTCGATCATGACGGGCCGTTCTGTCGTGTCTCATGGAGTGATCGGGAACGATCCGACGTCGAGCGTGATGGGTCGCGATGGGACGTTGCCTTCGGTGCTGCACGACGCCGGGTACCAAACGGCTGGTGTCGGGAAGATGCATTTCACACCTGAACGGGCGCGGCACGGTTTTGATGAACTGATACTGCCCGCCGACTACTACCGGTGGATGGACCACCAGGGCGAGACTTCGGTGCGTCCGATGCGTCACGGTGTCGGTCAGAATGAGATGTATCCAACGATGGCCACGGTGCCCGAGGCCTTGACGTTGACGTCGTGGATTGCTGAGCAGTGCGTCGAATACATCACCGAGCGGCGCGACCCGACCGTGCCATTCTTTCTATGGGCTTCATTCTCGAAACCACATCCGCCTCTGGATCCTCCCGAGCCGTACTACTCGATGTATGACCCGGATGAGGTCCCCGGCCTCGTACACGGCGATTGGTCGGTAGGGGACAACGCGCCTCCCGCATTCCGGTATGGCCAGATACGCAACGGATACGACCTGGTCCCCGAATCTGTGTATCGGGCGGCTAAGGCCGCCTATTTCGGATTGATCACTCAGGTTGACCATGTGATCGGGCGAATCTTCGGCGCGCTGCAAGACGAGAATCTCTATGACGACACGATGGTGTTGTTCACCTCGGACCACGGCGAGTTTCTCGGTGACCATGGCGCAGCGTCAAAGACCTTCTTCCACGATGTGTCCGCGAGAGTGCCGATGATATTGCGCCTCCCCAAGTCCGCGGATCCCGACGTCGCCGGGGTCGTGGTTGATGACGTTGTGACCCACTCAGACCTCCTCGAAACATTCGCAACCGCGGCTGGGGCGAAGTCTCCAGCGGGGACTGATGGCCAGGATCTGGTAGCGCTGGCGCGCGGCGAGCTGGACGATCCGCGGCCCTATATCATCGGAACAACCGGTATCTCATACATTGCACGGACAGGGTTCCCACCGTTCCTCGGTATCACGGACGGACATCACAAATACATCTGGTATCCAGAAGGCGCCATCGAACAGTTCTTCGATCTCGAGGCCGACCCGCTGGAACTCACGGACCTCTCAGCCGACGACGCCTACACAGACTTCAGGGCCAACCTGCGTGGACTGTTGATCGAGGACCTTGCCGAACGCGCACCCCACTGGCTCGACGACGGCGAACTCCCGGAGGTCGACCCAATCGGAGAACCAGAAGCCTATATACGGCGACAAGGGTGGCCGGGTTTCAAGGCTGACGGCGGTCCCCACGACACACGGCATTAGCGCAATGTCGTTGTTGGAGGAGATCTTCGAGCAGGTGCAATCCCTCGAGCGGGTCATCGCTCGAAACAGAGACACTGCTGCACAGATCGCACAATCATGGCATGAGCAGGGAGTCGACCATGTGTTGATCGCTGCAAGGGGGACTTCCGACAACGCTGCTCGCTATGCGCAATACGTGTGGGGCGCACGGAACCGTCTATCTGTTGGGCTTGCGGCCCCTTCACTGTTCAGCGTCTACGACAGCCCTCCCTCGCTCGGGAACTCCGCTGTCGTTGGGATCTCCCAGTCGGGTGAATCGCCCGATATCGTGGGTGTTCTCGCAGAAGCCAATCGTCAGAAACGGCCGACACTTGCTATTACGAACGAAGCCTCATCACCTCTTGCCGAAGAGGCCGATCGTGTCATCCTGCTTCACGCGGGCCGCGAGGTGTCCATTGCCGCAACGAAGACGTACACGGCTGAACTTGCTGCCGTAGCGATGCTCTCTGCCGCGATGCAAGACGATCAGGGTACCGATCGTGTGATCTTTTCCGTGCCGTCGCACGTCGAGTACATGCTCGATCAGTCTGAAGACATCGCTCGGATGGCTCAGGCACATTCCTCGCTCGATCGTTGTTCCGTGGTCGGACGCGGATTCAATCACGCGACAGCGTTCGAATGGGCGCTCAAACTTCAAGAACTGGCCTACGTGCTGGCGCAACCCTTTTCCACGGCCGATTTCCTCCATGGTCCCGTTGCCCTGGTGGAACCCGGTTTCCCGATCCTGGCAGTTGCCGCATCCGGTCCGCCACTTGCCGATGTTCACTCGCTATTGGAAGAGCTCGTCGAACGCGACGCCGCGCTCGTGGTCATCAGTGATGTCGAAGCGACCCTCGCGCTGACTTCATCAGCGATCAGGCTCCCAGGTGACACTTCGGAATGGATTACACCGATACCGGCCGTCGTCGGTGCTCAGCTGTTCACGTACCACCTCACCGTAGCGAAGGGTCTCGATCCCGACCGACCCCGGGGACTTGCGAAGGTGACCAGGACCCTGTGATCGAGTTCTACCAGGTCGACAAGTACATGAAACCTCGAGCATCGAATCCATGTGGTTGCAGGCGCCGAACGTTGCGGAGATCGGCGACAGCAGCTCGTCACCAAATGCAATCTTCATCCTCGTAAGCCCAACGGATGCCGGTTGCGATCTTGCTTCCGGACGGAGATCAGAGGGATGGGCGGACCGCATCACTCATACTCGATGCTCTGGAAATATCGTGCTGTCAGGGAGAGACTCGGAAATACTCTCCCGGGCTGAGCAACTCGACGTCGGAATGGCCGGCAGCAGTCACCCTCGCCGCGAACTCGACGATCTCTGGGAGTTCTATGTCGTCGTGGTGGCATGGAATCGCTGTCTGCAGTCCGAGCCATTCAACCGCCATTGCTGCCTCGCGGGCGTCCATCTCACCCGTCAGATACACGGGTGCTCCGTGTTTCGCTCCAAAGTGGTTACGCGGGAAGCCTACGTTGATGAGACCGATGGTGGGTTCGTAGAGTTCACCGATCAGTTTCATGTCGCTGAACAATGCGGTATCCCCGGAGTGGTAGATCCGGCAGGCGTCGGACGCGTAGATGATGTAGGCCATGGGGATGCAAGAGTATGGAGTGCCGTCGGGACCCTCGATATAGGACCAGTGGCGCGAATAGACAGGCCGAATCGTGACGTCTGCAACCTCGATCATCATGCCCCAGGGACTGGACCAGATGCGTTCGGCGTCGATTCCGCTCGCAATGAGGTATCCGCGAACGTCTACGCCGGCGACACAGGTTATGTCCGGCCATCGTTGCATGATTTTCAGGGTGTCGCCGAGGTGATCGTAGGCTGCATGAGTCACCATCAGCAGATCGACATTCTCCAGATCGGCGATCTTGATCGGCGATTCGAGGTTCTCCTCCAGGAACGGATCGATCAGGATGCGAATGCCGTTGGCGGTTACGATCTCGAAGGCCGCGGTTCCCAGGAATCGGACTTCGACGTCCCCTACCGTTTCCGCCGACGGAAGCCCCTGAGCGGGGGAGGAATCCGCGTCCGTCCGGTCGCCCTGTGTCGTGGTCATATGTCGTTTTCCCTCCTGATGGTCATTCGCTGTTGAACCATACCACATTGGCCGACCGGTAGACCGCACATCCGGGTCATTTGTCCGATTTGATCGATTTGCCGTCACCAGATGCCGATCGATCCACCAACATTTCGGCGCCGCGGCACCGATGGACGATCGTGGCCGGCCACGCGGGATCGAAGTCTGAGGATGCTCGAACGCGGTTGACCGTTCGTCTCTTTGCCGAGCCGGTGCAGACCAGTGTTGCAGTGAGCGAGAGCTCGACGATCGAGCCAAGCCCGATCGTGACGCCGTGAGTGGGTACCTCATGGAGCCCTTCGAAGGCGGGGAAGGTGTCGAGATTGTCATGGCGGGTCGTTTCGGCGAGCTCGACCACTCTGGTCGCGCTGAACATGTCGCTGCCGGGTGGGTTGAAAGCGACGTGTCCGTCACTCTCACCGCTTGCGAGCAGGAAGTGATCGATTCCTCCTACAGAAGCGATTCGCTCGTCGTGTGCAGCGGGGTCGTCGGGATGGGGGACCCAGACGCGTTCCACCCCAGGCGCTCCTCGCAGCCCCGCCAGTGGACCGAGGATTTCTTCGTAGGCAAACCTCCTGCAACTGAAATGCGCGTCGATTGGCACATATTCGAAGCCGTCGCTCGATGGCGTCACATATTCGTCCATCATCACGATTATGAGTGGAGAGAGGTCGACGTCGTCGCGATGGTGTGCCGATTCACCGAGAGCGAGATAGGTAGTCCGAAGACTCCTTCCGCCCGGGCATCCGAGTACGAAGCTCGTACCGTCACTTGCTGCGTCGGCGATGGTGTCAAGGATTCTGTCCGCCAGGTATTGGCCCAGCTTCGTCCCATCTTCGAATACTCGGACCGTGAGGTCACTCATTCCGCATCGACGGCTCAGGGGTCCGGTAGCGACGGTCCGGGAAGGTGCTCCGTTGCACGGGAGGTCCTTCCCGCCTCTTCACCAGGGTCGGTAACGTGTCATCAATGTCCGAGATCGGCGTGGATGTTCGCATCTCGGAAGCATAGGACTATCGGCCTACCGGTCGACCTTTGATACGTGGTACTCTTTCGATGGCATGAGATGGCCCCTATGATCCTGTTCGATCTCGTGAGGTACGATGGCCAAATCCGACCAGCTTCCCGATCTCGCTCCACCGGCGCGCGAGGACACATCGCTTGCCGTCGCAAGGAACCTCCTCAATTACGTTCTGACATCCGATCTCCAGCGCGGGGATCGGTTGCCGTCCGAAAGGGAGTTGGCTCGGGCGGCGGGCGTATCGCGGTCGGTGATGCGAGAGGCGCTCAAAGCACTCGGATTTCTAGGTCTCATCGAAGTTCGCCCGGGTGACGGCACGTATCTGGCGAACACGGAGTCGGCTCTACTGCCCAAGGTGATCGAGTGGAGCCTACTTCTCGGGGAGAAGCCGACCCATGACGTTCTCGAAGCACGTACATACGTCGAGGTAGCCGTCGCGCGCATAGCCGCTGTCCGGAGACAGGATGGCCACATTGATGAACTACGCGAACAACTCGAGGCGATGCGTAAGGCTGCCACGGACAGAGCGGCCTTTAGCGATGCAGATGTGTCGTTTCATCTCACGTTGGCGCGCGCGTCCGGGAACGTCGTCTTCGGAGACATTCTCAACAGCATGCACGCACTTCTACTGGTTTGGTCAAAGAAGACGATCGAGGACAGTGAAGATCTCGCCTCGTATTACGAGGAGCATCTGGCTGTATTCGAGGCAGTCGAAGCACGGGATGCGGACGCAGCGGCGACTGCGATGAGCGATCACATGAGTCGTGCTCTCGAACGGATCGAAGCGATCACGGATTCCAAACACGGTGAGGCTTCGTGACCAGAGTTCTCGTTGAGATGGCCCTGCCCGTCTTCATGATCATCTTCCCTGTCAAGAAGTACTTTGTACGCGGTCCCACCAGGGAGCGCTTGAGGAATGAGTAGAGGTGTATCACAATGAAGTTCTCGACGGCGTGGCATGGGTTCAGATACATGTCCCCCGCCAACTATTTTTCGGCGGCTGCGGAGCTGGGGTTGTCGGGTGTGGAGGTGCCGCTCTATCACCACACCCTCAGCGAGTGGTATGGACCGGTTGCTCCACGAGAGGTGAGGCGCCTTGCCGAGGAGTGCGGCGTCGAGATGGTCGCCGGCGTGAGCGCTATGGAGCTCGCCGGCCCGTTCGATGAACTCGGCAGATCGCTCACAGAACGTCAGGTTGAGGTCCAGAGGGCTCTCGCGTTGGTACTGATCGACATCGCTTACGATCTCGGCCTGGGTGTGCTGCGAATCGCCGAGCCGAATCTTGCTCCCGAGCACCAACACCTCGCGGAACAGTACCTGGCGGACTATGGAGAGGCGCTCGGTCCGATCGGTGACTATGGGGAGACTCGTGGTATCAGAGTTGCGGTCGAGAACTATGGACTTTCGCCGAGTCAGATCGATTCGGTGCTCCAGACCGCCGACCACCCCAACGTTGGAACCCTGTTCGATCCCTGCAACTACGCCCGGATGGGCGAGGATCCGCTCGGCGCCTTGAGACTGTTGAAGGATCGTGTCTTCTATTGCCATCTGAAGGACACGAAGCAGGATGAAGATCGGGATCCCGGTCAGCTGTTTCCGGGTTCACGGTGGCGGCCGTCGGTAGCGGTAGGGGATGGCGACATCGATTGGGCGCCTGTGCTTTCGGAGCTGCGCGAAAGCTACGACGGTTATGCGAGCATTGAATACGAGCCGGCGGACGATGTGATCTTCGGTACACGACGTAGTCTCGATTTCATTGCGGCTACGCTCGAAGAAAGCGATCGAACATCCGTGGCGATGGCGGAGTGACAATGTGCTCGGTCGCTCTCTTGGATCGCGAAACCCTCGGAATGGTCGTACATGTTTGTCACCCTGTTCGAGTTGGTGATATCTCCCCGCTTTCGGTGAGAGCACTAACAAGATGATGGACCCAGCGGAACCGTACGACCGCCTCGGTGTGCAACCCCTGATCAACGCCTCGTCGACTGTGACCAATCTCGGTGGCTCCCTGATGCCTCAGGAGGTTGTTGCTGCGATGCAGGCAGCAGCAACCCAGTATGTGGACATCGCGGAACTGCAGGCAGCTGCCGGGCAACGTATTGCGGCGCTCACCGGTAACGAGGCGGCTCACGTTACGGCGGGGTGTGCCGCAGCGATCGTTCTTGCGACGCTTGCCACCATCAACCTGGGAGAACCGCGTCTCATCACGAGGCCGCCCCTAGAAGATGGGTTGGCGGTCGATGTGATCGTCGATCGCTCGCACGACATTGCGTTTCTCCCCGCTATCAGACTTGCTGGAGGCCGCGTTGTTTGGATCGGATCCGACGAGCAGACGACCGCCGAGGACCTTCAAGCCGCGATCACCGAGGAGACCGCGGCTGTGTTCTATGTGGCGGGAGGGTTCTATGAGGGTACCGCTCTGGCTCTCGATGAGACGATCGATATCGCCCATTCCCGTGGGGTACCTGTCATTGTCGACGCTGCGGCTCAACTTCCACCGGTGGAGAACCTGTGGCGGTACACCAAGGTGATGGGTGCAGACCTAGCGTTGTTCAGTGGTGGCAAGGGACTTCGTGGTCCCCAGAGCAGCGGACTGATCGTCGGCGACCGCCGATACGTCGCTGCCTGTGCAGCGAATGCTTCGCCCGCACCTGGTTTGGCGCGGGCGCTCAAGGTCGGCAAGGAGGAGATCATTGGCCTCCTTCGAGCGGTGGAGGTCTACGTTGGGAAGGATCACCAGGCAGACCAACATTCCTACGAACTCGTATGTGCAAACTGGGTTGCCGGGTTGAACGAGCTCCCGGGTGTCACGGCGTTGCAGTGCCAGATCAACGAATCGGGCCAACCGTCTCCTCGGGTGTTGGTCACGGTTGCCTCAGCGGAGGTCGGTGGCGATGCGATCGAGTTGCAACGCGAGCTGTGGGATCACACCCCCCGGGTTGCCGTTCGAGCCGACTCGCCCGACACGTTCTACATTACGCCCGACACGTTGTCCGACGGGGAAGCCGACACGGTATTCGAAGCGATTCGCGCCGCGTGTGACCGGCTGCGCATGGGGGTAGGAGGTCCATGAAGCTTGCCTTGACAAACGGGGCGCTCTACGACGGAGTGTCGGCAGATCTCCAATCAGACGTTACGGTGTTGATCGATGATGGCCGGATAGCGGAGGTGGGGCCCACTGCCACGGTTCCCGTGCCGACAGACGTTGAGGCTGTAGATGTCGGCGGGAGGACGATTCTGCCGGGGTTGATCGACCTGCACAGCCACTGCACTTTCCAGTACCACTTCGAGAACGCCGTCACGCGCTCGTATGGGTCACCCCGTAGTGACTCCTTCCTTGGGCTGGCCGCGGTGCCCCGACTGTTGGAAGCGCTGTTGGCCGGCCAGACAACCATGCGTGACTGCGGTTCCATCGGCCGAATCATCTACGACCTTCGTGACGCCATAGAACAGGGCGTCATTGACGGCCCGAGACTGCACGTCTCCGGCCAGATCATCCAGCCGACCGGAGGTCCTCACACCAAGGAGCCACGCGTCGTCGTCGAAGCCGATGGCGAGGTTGCTGTGAGGGCGGCGGTTCGCAGCGAGCTGAAGCGGGGTGCAGACTTCATCAAAGTTGCTATCGACGCTTCGGAGTGGACTCAGGGCGAGCTCGACGCAGCCGTGGACGAAGCGCACAGGCGAGGTCGTAAGGTCGCGTGCCATGTCGTGATGCAGTCCGCGACCAAGATGGCTATCACTGCTGGGGTCGACACCCTCGAACACGCCCGCTACATCGACAAAGAGGATGCTCTGGTGATGGCGGACAAGGGAATCGCTCTGGTGGCAGCAGTGAGCGGGATACGGGACAAACTGGTGCTTGGTGAAGCCTTCCTGGAGCACGACCTCCTGTCACCCGCCCTCCGCTCGAAGGTCGAGGCGACTCTCGAGTCCAGCCGTCCGAAGATTGCAGAACAGGAAGCCATGATCGAACGAGTACTGGATGCAAGCGTCACCATCGGTGCGGGAACGGATCGCACTGGTCCCTATGGGAAGGATCCGTTCGCCGACATCGTGCGAGAGCTGGAAGTGATGGTCGACCTCGGCGTGCCCGCAGTGCAGGCGATCAAGTCTGCCACGAGCACGGCCGCCGAGATCATGGGTATCGAGCATGAGGTCGGAACTATTGCACCCGACCGCATCGCGGATCTGATCGTGGTCGATGGGAATCCCTTGGTCGACATCGGGACGCTCCGCAACGTCGTGCATGTCGTCAAGGGTGGCGAGGTTGTTGCCTAGTTGCCAGACGGGCAGATTCGGGCACGACTCCGCCGTTCCTGCAAACTACGATCAGGCTCGAGAAGCGTTGAATGACGTGTCTCTTGGCGGACTGTCGGAGAGAACGAGCAGGAGATGGATATGCCGGATGAGGATACGAGACGGGTAGCCGTCGTTACGGGCGCCGCAAGTGGGATCGGTGAAGCTACCTCCCGGCGACTCTCGGCGGACGGATTCGGCGTGATGCTCGTCGATATGAACAGGGAAGCCGGAGCTGCTCTGGCGGACGAGATCGAAGGGCAGGCCAACACCACCTGGTTCGTTGAAGGTGACGTATCCCAGGCGGATACCTGGCAGCGGATTCATAGCGCTTGTGAGGAGATAGGCCGGCTGGACCTGTTGTGTATCAATGCGGGGGTTCTGCTCCGCGATTCGGTTGAAGATCTCTCGCTGGAAGACTGGGACAGGCAGATAGGCGTCAATCTTGCTCAGCCGTTCCTCGCAGCCCGCCTTCTGATGCCCTTGCTGCGTCGGAACGGTGGCTCGATGATCTGCGTCTCGTCTGTACATGCCCGTTTCGGACTCAAAGGAAGTCCGGCATATGCTGCCTCGAAGGGTGGCATAGAAGCGCTGGTGAGACAGCTCGCGGTGGAATTCGGACCCGCTGTTCGTGTGAACGCGGTCGTACCTGGCGCCATCCATACACCGGCCTGGGACGGAGTCAGCCCGAGCGGCTTCGAGACGGCGGCTTCCAGAGTGTGCCTCCAGCGGCTCGGAATGCCTGAGGAGGTTGCATCCGTCGTGTCGTTCCTCGGCAGCGCTGATGCATCATATGTGACGGGGGCGTCCGTCGTCGTTGATGGAGGTTGGAGCATCTGGAAGGAAGCCACAGCCTGAGAGTGGTAGACCCGAATCGGCCCACGGGCAGGTGATGTCGGTGCGATCGGTCTTTGTATCGGTCTGCCTCTGACCGAAAGGTACAATCCACCCTCGATCTCCGCTCTTCGTTGAAGGGAGAGTCACGCGGATGAGATTCGTGCTGTTTTCCGACGTTCACCTCGAGGCGCCTTTTGGATGGGAAGGGCCGTCTCTCGAACTGCCAAGGCGGCGCGCGCTGCGTGCCGTATTATCCAATATCCTGAGTTTGGCGGACGATGTCGGTGCGGATGCCGTGCTGTGTGGTGGTGATCTGTACGAGAGCACGCTGGCGGGATCCGAGACCGGGGAGTTCCTCCGGTTGGCCTTTGAGGCGATTGCTCCGATTCCTGTCTATATCTCGCCCGGAAACCACGACTGGTTCGGTCCACAGAGTTTGTACCAGAACGTCAAATGGAGTCCGAACGTTCATATCTTCAGCGACAGCACGCTTCAGCCGGTCCGGCTGGATGATGGTCTGACCTTGTGGGGTGGGGCACATCGGGCACCCTCGCGGACGGACGGGTTTCTCGACACGTTCTCCACTGAGGGATACGGAGTCCACATCGCTCTTTTCCACGGATCAGAGATCGAAGGCATGACCCATGAAAGGCGCGGCGACTCGAACGCCCGCTTCTCTGCGGAGCAGATCCCAGCCTCCGGCCTCCACCATGCGTTCGTTGGTCACTACCACGAGCATCATGACGC
>BTQL01000073.1:0-10155 GCA_036985855.1 Acidimicrobiia bacterium
GAGGTTGCCGAGCGCGCCCGCAGGGCGACATTCGATCTGCAGAATGGTCGCGAGGGATACCTGGCATTGTGGAAGCACTTCCACGATGTCTCCGTTGCAGAGCAGAGGAAGGACTTCGGTTCGCTCGATGTCGAGTTCGATGTCTGGTACGGCGAGTCCACTGTTCACGACCGTCTCGAGCCGATGGTGCGCGACCTGCTCTCCACGGGGACCGCGCGCGAATCCGAGGATGCCATCGTCATCGACGTGTCACAGCCAGATGACAAGACGGAGATGCCTCCACTGCTGCTCACGCGCTCGGACGGTTCCTACCTGTACTCGACAACCGATCTCGCCACGATCGACATGCGCATCGCAGACATGGACATGTCGGCAGGTCTCTATGTCGTAGATGCCCGCCAGGCATTGCACTTCGAGCAGGTTTTCAGGGCCGCCCGCAAGGCAGGATACGCGTCGGGGGACACAATCCTCGAGCACATCGGTTTCGGGACCGTCAACGGGAAGGACGGCAAGCCGTTCAAGACTCGCGAGGGCGGTGTTCTGCGCCTCGGTGACCTCATCTCGCTCGTCACAGACGGCGCACGAGCACGACTCGACGAGGCGAATATCGCCGAGACCTATCCGGAAGAGGAGCGGGACGAGATCGCAAGGAAAGTGGGGCTTGCAGCCCTCAAGTTCGGCGACCTGTCGAATCATCGAACTTCCAACTACGTCTTCGACCTCGAGAGGTTCTCGGCGTTCGAGGGCAAGACGGGGCCGTACCTCCAGTACTCGGCGGTTCGCATCAAGTCGATCCTGCGTAAGGCTGCGGATGCAGGGCTCGCCCCAGGTGATCTCATCGAACCTACGGTTCCCCAGGAGCGTGCGTTGATGCTGCGCCTGGTCCGCCTCCAGGAAGTCGTCTATCGAGCTGCAGACCTGCGCGCTCCCAACGTGATAGCGGAGTACGCATACGAGGTTGCGACAGACTTCAGCCGTTTCTATGAGCACTGCCACATCCTTCGAGAAGAAGACGCGGCTCGTCAGGCATCGTGGCTTGCGCTCGTCGAAGTGACACTTGCGACCCTGGCCACGCTTCTCGACCTGCTCGGCATCGAGATCCCGGAGCGCATGTGACGGCCAACCCGATCCCACTCGAGCTGCTTCCCGACACGGCACAGATCGTCGAAGATCGCTTGCTCATCGGCGGGTGCGACGTGATCGAAGTAGCTGAGCGGTTCGGTACCTCGTTGTTCATATACGACGAAGCGCATCTCCGAAGCAGATGCCGTGAGGCAGTGGATGCGTTCGGTGATGGAGTTGCCTACGCATCGAAGGCGTTCCTCTGCAAGGCAATGGCCAAGATCGCGTACGAAGCAGGCATGGAAATCGATGTGGCAACCGGAGGAGAGATGCACATCGCACTGGCGGCCGGTGTGCCTGGCAGCAGTCTCGTGTTTCACGGAAACAACAAGTCGTCAGACGAACTCATGCTGGCGATCGATTCGGGGATCGGTCGGATCGTCGTCGACTCGTTTGATGAAATGGATAGGATCGAGGCCCTCGTAGCTGGAGGAAGACCGGCTCCAGGTGTGCTGGTGCGGATCAACCCCGGAATCGATGCTCACACACATGAGTACCTTCAAACAGGCATTCCGGATTCGAAGTTCGGGTTCCCTCTCACCGATGGCATCGCCGCGAAAGCGATCCATACGGCGCAGGCGTCGGAGGCGATGCGATTTCGTGGTCTCCACGCACACATCGGGAGCCAGGTATTCGATGTCGAGAACTATGGGAAAGCGATCGAGGCACTTGCACCGTTCGTCAACGAATCACGTGTGGAGGAGTTCTCGATCGGTGGCGGACTCGGTGTCGCGTATGTCGAGGGTGAGGAAGCCGACACGATCACCGTCTGGGCGCAGACCATCCTCGCCGCGGCAAAAGCCAATGGCATCACGGCAAAGATCCTCGCCGAGCCGGGTCGCTCGATAGTTGCACGAGCCGCTGTAACTGCGTACACGGTCGGAACGATCAAGGATCTACCAGGCGTTCGCACGTATGTATCGGTTGACGGTGGTATATCGGAGAACCCGAGGCCTGTTCTCTACGGCAGCGGGTACGAGGCCATGTTGCCCCGGAGTGCCGAGGCAGCTCGTCCTATGCAGGCCCGCATCGTCGGCATGCACTGTGAGGCTGGCGACATCATCGTGCGTGAGGCTCATTTGCCAGAGGACACCGTTGTTGGTGACATCCTGTGCACGCCGGTGACCGGTGCATACGGCCACTCGATGGGCTCGAACTACAACAAGGTTGCGAGACCTGCTGTTGTATTCGTGGCGAACGGAGAGGCGAGACTCGTCATCGAGCGTGAAACCTTCGACGACATGCTTGTGAGGGATGTCGGCTGATCGACGAAGCTGCTGGGCGGGACCCGGAGCCGTACCTGCGCAATGTTGCATGGCACACGTGACACTAGGACGAGAGTGAGATGAGGATCAGCTATCGGTCTTCGGCCAGCTGCTTGATCCCATCGAGCACGGCCTGCATGTTCCGTCGGTGCTGATCGTCGCGGTCAGCGATGATCTCTTCTTCCCTGTCGGGTTGCCTCTCGATCGCCGAGGTCACGCCACTCGGGCCTGGTCCGACGACGCGGTTGAAGCGCAGCACGGTGGTGTCATCCGTTTCGTCGAGGATGTAGGTCCAAGTTGCGCCGGGGTTTTCGCGATCACTGACAGCCCAGCCGAAAGCTTTCATCGGCTCGTACACAACAACCCAAGACGTCGTCTCCCACGTTCGTTCGCCTCGCCGGTTCCGACCCAGAAACCTTGCTTCGATTCCAGGGCCTCGGTCGATCCACTCCGCTTCGAAGAACTCATCCTGGAATCGTGCCGGAAGATTGATATCCGTGACAAGGTCCCACACGACAGCGACGGGTGCATCGATCGATACGGAAACATCCACAGTGGGACCGTCAGCGAAACGAGTCATGGTCAGACTGTAGGTGACCGATCGATCACCTGCGGTTCCGAACCTTACGCGCCGTTGGTGGCCGGCTCGCTACTTGTCTTTCCAGACCGGCATGGGTGGGGCCTCGGCGAGTGATCCGAGGAATGCGAGCGTCCATGGCGTAGCGCGCCGTTCTGTCACATAGGCGAATCCCGGCGACGGGATATCTTCAAGGGACTCTGTCCCGATCCAGCCATCTCCCGTGGTCCACCACAGCAGCTTCCGGTCGGCGTACTTTCCCGGTGAGCTCCACGACTTCTGACCGAGACCGCGATTCGCCCACCGTGCGCTGGCAAGGACGAGTGATCGGTGCTCCTTCGTGAAGGTTGCATACTCGTCCTTGCGTGATCGCCAGATACGGTCGATTGCTCCCGAGATGATCGTCGGGAACTTGTCAGGCGTGTTCGGCTCAACCACTGGCATCTCGAGACCATCCGGTGACTGCATAATCGGGGTGTTCGGCTTCACCGGCAGTGCGGCGGTTTCGACGATCCGTGTGCCGCGCATGAGACGATTCGTCAGCCAGGTCACGTCCTCGTCAGAGAAGATGACGATTCGGCCAGAGTCGAGACGGGCGATCTCATCAAGGGCAGGCTGCGGGCTCTCCGGGTCGAACACAACGACCGGAGCCTGGAGAATCGACGCCGATTTTTCACTCTGTTCCAGGGTGCCCACATCGTCACTTGACACCACGAAGGTGACAGGTGCGCCATCTGCGTGGTTGGCCCTCGAGAGGATGATCGATGCGGTGCTGGCATCCGACGGCAGCCATTCGTACACGACCTTCCTCGAACGTTTCAGTGACTTGTAAGGGTCGATCGGATAACCGGATCGGCTGCGGAGCTCGAAGTGGATATGCGGGACGGTGTCCTCCGAATTCCCGCTATCGCCGATCCACGAAATCAGCTGCCCGGCTTCGACCTTCGTGCCAACCTCGATTCCCGGCGCGACACACGGGTACCCGATCTCGTCTGTTCCGGGGAAGTCGCTGTTGAGATGGAGGTAGCGGGTCTCCCAGCGGTCCCTCGAGCGAATCCGAATCGAACAGCCGGCATTGCCCTCGTTGTACGTCACTTTCGTCACCGTTCCCGATTGTGCCGCGACAACGGGCAGGCCCTTCCAGCCGTACGTGGAGATGTCGATGCCGAAGTGTTCGCGAGTGCAGTTGTCCCTGCAGTCACCGAAACTGGATGAGTACTTCGTGATCCCCACAACCGGGAAAACCAGGGTGCGGACGATGTCGTATCGCTTCACAGGAGTGAAGGTCGGTTCTGCAGAACTGGCAGGCGCCGGCAATACCACGATCCCGAGGATCGCGGCCATTGTGACGAGGAGAGCGCGGTGCATATAGGTCGTTCGGCCCATGAGGAGGGTTTCGGCAGCTTCGGGCAGAGGCTGAAGGGGAACTGGCGACCCATAGCGGAAGGTGGTCGTTCTTCAGCTATCGTCGCCCTCTATGGAACGTTCAATCGGAATCGGTCTTCTCGGGGCTGGCACGGTCGGCGGAACGCTTGTGGCCAGACTCATCGGTGATGCGGACGCGATCGCTGCCAAGACGGGCCTCACCTTCGATGTGCGCAAGGTTGGCGTACGTGATGTCACCGCACGGCGGCCGTTCCCTGTGACTGAAGGTCTGCTCACTGATCGGCTCAGCGAGGTCATAGAAGACCCGGGTGTTGAACTTGTCGTTGAGGTCATGGGCGGACTTCATCCGGCAGGTGATCTCATCCTTGCTGCGCTCGATGCGGGGAAACCAGTCGTATCAGCGAACAAGGAACTGATCGCGACTCGCGGTCCCGAGCTCATCGCTGCAGCTGAGCGATCCGGGGTGCCTTTCCTGTTCGAAGCTGCTGTCGGGGGCGGAATCCCGATCATACGACCGCTCTCCGAGACGCTCGCCGGCGAGAAGATCGACCGCGTGATCGGGATCGTCAATGGAACGACGAACTTCATGCTCACCCAGATGAGTGAGCACGGCACGACCTATCTGGACGCCCTCTCTGAGGCACAGGCGCTCGGGTACGCGGAACCAGACCCAACCGCGGACGTCTCGGGCGCCGATGCTGCAGCCAAGGCTGCGATCCTCGCCTCGCTTGCCTTCGGGACCTGGGTCGGGATCGATGACATCTACCACGAAGGTATCGAAGAGGTCACCGCGGTCGACGTCAGCTTCGCTGCCCAGTTCGGATATGCCGTGAAGCTCCTGGTGGTCTGCGTGCGCACTGAAGCAGGTGTCAATGCAAGGGTTCACCCGGCCATGATCCCTCTCGAGCATCCATTGGCTTCGATCCGCGGTGCAACGAATGCGATCTACATCGAGGGTCCCGCGATCAAATCGCTCCTGTTCGCAGGCCCGGGTGCAGGAGGCGAACCGACCGCTACGGCGGTCCTTGGGGACATGATCGATGCCGCGAGGGAGACCCTTGCCGGTGCCCAGGTCGCGCCGCGCATCCGGTTCTCACCGGGTGAGCTCGTCGACTTCGAAGACATTTCGACTGAGTGGTACGTGCGGCTGCTCGTTGATGACAAACCTGGTGTGCTGGCAAAGATCGCGACCGGTTTCGGTGATGCCGGCGTTTCGATCAGGTCGGTGTGGCAAGAGGGTGGGGAGACCGAAGCAGCATTGATCGTCGTCACTCACCCGGCGAGCGAACGTGCCCAACGCGAAGCCCTCGAGTCTCTGGTTGCCATCGAGGAGGTTGTCGACGTCGGTTCGGTGATCCGTGTTCTCGGGGAGGACCCGTGACCTGGCGAGGTGTGATCGAGGAGCACCGCGACCGCCTTCCCGTCACGTCGGAGACGCCTGTCGTCACACTTCTCGAGGGAGGCACGCCTCTCATCCCAGCGCCGTATATATCAGTTCTCGTCGAACGTGACGTGTATCTGAAGTTCGAGGGGATGAACCCGACCGGCTCATTCAAGGATCGCGGGATGACCCTCGCCGTCTCCAAGGCACTCGAGAGCGGAGCAAAGGCCGTCACCTGCGCGTCGACGGGAAACACGTCCGCGTCGGCTGCTGCTTACGCGGCTCGGGCGGGGATCGACTGCATCGTCATACTTCCTGCGGGGAAGATCGCTGCGGGCAAGTTGGCACAGGCCGTTGCCCATGGGGCGAGGATCGTGCCCATTGAGGGGAACTTCGACGATGCACTCAGGATCGTCCGCTTGCTCGCCGAGCAGCACGATGCCGTGCTCGTCAACTCGGTGAATCCCTACCGCATCGAGGCACAGAAGACGGCGGCGTTCGAGGTGCTCAGCGATCTCGAAGGCGTACCAGCAGTACATGCCCTTCCCGTGGGGAACGCTGGGAACATCACCGCGTACTGGAAGGGTTACAGAGAGGCGGGGACCCGGCCGGCCATGTGGGGTTTCCAGGCAGCGGGTGCGGCTCCTATCGTTTTCGGCGAAGTATTCGACGAACCTGAGACAGTCGCAACGGCGATCCGCATAGGCAACCCTGCCTCGTGGGATGGTGCCCTGACCGCCAGGGACGAATCGGGCGGAAGGATCGAGGCTGTCACCGATGACGAGATTCTCGCTGCTTACCGGCTGCTCTCCGAGAAGGTCGGTGTGTTCTGTGAACCGGCGTCCGCTGCGGGTATCGCCGGCATCCTCAAGTACAAAGCAGACTTACCAGAAGGCCCGATCGTGTGCACGGTCACAGGACACGGCCTGAAGGACCCGGATACAGCCACCCGCGGCATCGAATTGTCGAAGGCTGTTCCGGCGACCCTTGGTGCCGTTGTGAAGGCGGTTGGCCTGGCGTAGCCGAACGCACCTTTGTGCAGACCGCATCGGAGCCGGTCGTGGTTTGCCCATTCCTCTGTTCTGTCCCACGCACCATCTACCCTGTCTCGCAGTAGCCAAGACGAGAGGAACTCACGTTGATCGAAGCGCTGCTGGCCGTGCTCGCCGTCGCTGTCATTGTTCTGGCCGTGGTCGTTTTCCGCGGACTGCGCACGAGCGGCGATTCCGATCCGGCCGACCTCGAGCTGCACATCACGAACATCATGCAGGCTCAACAGTCCCTTGCCGGCAAGGTCGACATGGTGTCGACACAGCAGGTTGAGTCTTCGAGACGGATGACAGAGTCGTTCGGGAAGTCGCAAAAGGAGCTGAGCCAGTCCCTCGCCGACCGGCTCGGCAAGGTCGAAGCGGAGATGAACAAGAACCTGGCGTCTTCATCGAAAGAAACAGCCGAGTCGCTTGCCGGGCTGAAGGAGCGTCTCGAGACGATCGACAAGGCGCAGGACAACATCAAGGCGCTTTCCGAACAGGTCGTCAGTCTGCAGCATGTCCTCGACGACAACCCTGCCAGGGGAGCGTTCGGCGAAGTACAACTCGCGGACATCGTCGAGAGCATGCTCCCTTCGTTCGCCTATCAGATGCAGGCACCGCTCGCCAACGGCAGACAGGTCGACTGTCTCATCAAGCTCCCTGATCCACCCGGGCCCATCTCGGTGGATGCGAAGTTCCCGCTCAAGGCGTACCAGGAGATGCTTGAGGCGGACAACCAGACCGACCGCGACAAGGCAGCCAAGCAGCTGTCAAACGACACCAAGAAACACATCAGGGACATCGCAGACAGGTACGTGGCCCAGGACATCGATGGCGAGATCTCGACCGCCGAGAACGCGTTGATGTTCATTCCCTCTGAGGCCGTCTACGGGGAACTGCATGCCCATCACCCAACGGTGATCGCCGAGAGCCACAAGCAGAAGGTCTATCTCGTCTCGCCAACGACACTCATGGCCACTCTCACCACCGTCCGTGCGATCCTGCGAGATGTGGAGATGCGGAAACAGGCATCGGTCATTCAACGAGAGGTTGGTGTCCTGCTCACAGACCTCGGGCGCCTGAACACGCGTGTCTCGAGCCTCGACAAACATTTCGACCTGGCTGCACGCGACATCGAGGACATCAAGAAGAGCTCGACGAAGATCGGCAGCAGGGGAGACAGGATCGAGGCTCTCGATCTCGGCGAAACCGAACCCCCCGCTCCCTCTCTCGAAGGAGACAGCGACATGTCCCCCCTTCAGGGGGGACAAACGAGTGAAGCGAGTTAGGGGGGAGTGCGAGCCTGCGAGCTTATAGGGCGAGCATGGGGGGACAAACGAGTGAAGCGAGTTAGGGGGGCGTGCGAGCCTGCGAGCTTATGGGGACGCGGCTGCGACTCGCTCCCTGTCGAAACGTTGCACTTATCGGTTGTCGTCCCCTATACTCTCGGCATTCCCCGCAAGGCAACCCGTTTGAGGTTCGCGTAGTGGGGTCCCCAGCGGCTTCGAAGCCTCCAGGCTCGTAGCGCTGTGTTTCAGGCCATTGCGCCATATGACCCTCCATCTCGAAAGGGGCACTCACAAGATGAGTACACCTAGGGCCAAGCTCCAGGAGTTCAAACTTCCGGCATTGCGAGATCTCGCGACGTCGGTTGAAGTTGAGCACGATGGACTCCAAAAATCGAAACTGATCGAGGCGATCCTCGAATCGGAGAAGTTCGATGCTTCGACGTTGCCCGAAGACGCACCGGCAGAGGTTTCGGCGGCGCCGTTGTCAGATTCAGGCGAAGATCGCGGGGATGCATCCCAGAATCGTGATGGTTCCCGCGATGACCGCCAAGGGGGACGCAACCGGAACCGCAGCCGGAACCGCAGCCGGAACCGCAGCCGTGAGCCAATCGACGAATCGACGCTTGAAGTTCGAGAAGGCATCCTCGACATCCTCCCGGAGGGATACGGTTTCCTGAGGTGCTCGGGATACCTGCCGGGCGAAAAGGATGTGTATGTCGCAGCGAACGTGGTTCGCAAGACTCGCCTACGCAAGGGTGACATCATATCCGGCCCTATTCGGCCTGCCAGGGCTCAGGAGAAGTTCCCTGCCCTCGTGCGTCCACTCAAAGTGAACGGAGTCGACCCGGAGGAAGCTCAGGATCGTCGCAAGTTCGCGCAGTTGACGCCGCTGTTCCCGGACAGTCGGCTTCGTCTCGAGGTCGACGGCTTCCCCGACCTCATGATGGCGAGAATCATCGATCTCATCGCCCCAATCGGTAAGGGGCAGCGAGGTCTCATCGTTTCTCCGCCGAAAGCAGGTAAGACCACCGTCCTCAAGGACCTCGCAAGCTCGATCTCCGCGAACAACCCCGAGTGCTACTTGATGGTTGTTCTCGTCGGTGAACGCCCTGAAGAGGTCACAGACATGCAGCGGTCCGTCAAGGGTGAAGTCATCTACTCCACATTCGATCAGCCCGCAGAAGAGCACACGCAGGTATCCGAACTCGCCATCGAACGGGCGAAGCGGCTTGTCGAGATGGGCACCGACGTGGTGATCCTGCTCGACTCGATCACCCGTCTCGCACGTGCACACAACCTCGCGACACCGGCATCGGGCAGGATCCTCTCCGGTGGTGTCGATTCGACCGCCCTGTATCCACCGAAGCGCTTCTTCGGTGCTGCCCGAAACATCGAGGAAGGTGGAAGTCTCACGATCATGGGAACCGCGCTCGTAGACACCGGCAGTCGTATGGACGAGGTCATCTTCGAGGAGTTCAAGGGCACAGGCAACATGGAGGTCCACCTCGATCGCAAGCTCGCGGACAAGCGGATTTACCCTGCCATCAACATCGAGATGTCCGGCACCCGTCGCGAAGAGTTGCTGTTCGATCCCGCAGAGCTCCAGGAAGTCTGGAAACTGAGGCGAGTGCTGCTCGCCCTCGAGGCCGGTGCGGCGCTCGAGCTGTTGATCGACCGGCTCAAGACAACGAAGTCGAATGCGGAGTTCCTGCTCACGATCGCAAAGAGCGGTCAGTAGGAACCCGGTCATCCATCGCACTATTGTTCCTAGATAACAACCAGGAGACCCTGTGAAGACCGACATCCACCCGAGCTACCGTCCGGTTGTGTTTCAGGACACATCATCTGACCTAGCGTTCCTCACGAAGTCGACGATCGAAACGTCCGAGACCATCGAATGGGAGGACGGAAACGCGTATCCACTGGCCAAGGTCGAGATCTCCTCTGCAAGCCACCCGTTCTACACCGGTAAGCAGATTCTCGTCGACACTACTGGTCGCGTCGAGCGATTCCGCAAGCGGTACGGAAAGACCGCGACGAAGGCTGCCCCCGTAGCCGAGGTAGTTGTTGCCCCGGATGCCGAAGCAGAGACCGAGGCCGAAGC
>BTQL01000074.1:0-10129 GCA_036985855.1 Acidimicrobiia bacterium
TTGCCGACAGCGATGTGATCATCGTGCTGATCCCGTTGCTCGCCCTCGATGGTTTCCCTGACTTCGGGGTATTGGACAAGGGTGTCGCAGCGATTGCGGAGTACCTGACCCCGGACACCCTTGTCATATTCGAGACCACCCTGCCCGTCGGCACCACGAAAGGTCGATTTGCGCCGGTGCTCCAGAACGCCGTGAAGGACGTACAGGTAGCTTTCTCGCCGGAGCGTGTCTTTTCCGGTCGCGTCTTCGCAGACCTCGAAACGTATCCGAAGATCGTAGGTGGGATCGATCGGGCCTCGACCGAGCGAGCTGTCACTTTCTATGAGTCGGTTCTGTCGGCAGAGGTGTGGTCCGTTGCATCGAGTGAGGAAGCCGAGATGGTGAAGCTCGCCGAAACCACGTATCGAGATCTGAATATCGCCTACGCGAACGAACTCGCACGAATCTGCGCAGAACTGGGACTGGACGTTCTCGACGTGATACGCGGAGCTAACAGTCAACCTTTCTCGAACATCCACATGCCGGGAATCGGCGTCGGCGGCCACTGCATCCCCCACTACCCCCATCTTTTGCTCAACGCAGGAGTCTCCTCAGAGCTCATCTCTCTCGGACGCTCCGTCAACGAGGGCATGCCCGAATGGGCCGTGTCGCAACTCGAATCGGCCATGGGGGACTTGAGGGGAAAACGCATCCTCGGACTCGGTCTTGCGTACCGTCCGGGTGTGAAGGAGTCCGTATCCTCTCCTGCCTTCGGTGTCAGGGACAGCCTCGAGAGGCGCGGTGCGATTTTCGAACTCTCGGATCCGCTGTACTCGGAAGACGAAACGACCGCACTTGGCTTCGCTGCCTGGGATGGCGAGGCGGTTCCAGATGCTGTGGTGCTCATCACGCCCCACGAGGAGTTCGACGTGTCGATTCTCGAACCAATGAGCGGTGTCGTGTTCCTCGACGGGCGCAATGCATGGCAGCGAGTCGAGGTACAGGCCACGGGCAATACCTACGTGGGGTTCGGTCGTTGAAGCGGATCCTCGTCGTCAGTCATTCATTTCTTGCGAATGATCCTCGCGTGCGACGCGGCGTGCAGGCCTTTCTCGACGACGGCTGGGCTGTCGAAGGGCTGTTCCTGGACGAAGCTCTCACGGAGGGAAATCTTCGCACGTGGCGAGTACCGATAGCCAGGAAACAGGGTGGAATCGCTCGGTATGCATTCGAGTACATCGTTTTCTTCGTCGCGATGTTCGTGTGGGTCGCATGGCGATCCCTCAGGCACAGACCAGATGTCGTGTACGTCAACTCCCCTCCAGACTTCTTTGCCGTTGCGGCGATTCCTGCGAAAATCCTCGGGGCCGGGGTCGTCTTGGACATCCACGATCCCATGCCGGAACTGCTCAACGCAAAGGGCCGATCCTCACAGCTTGCATATCGAATGCTCACGTGGCAGGAGCGGGTCGGTGCAGGGGCCGCAGACTCGTTGATCACAGTTCACGAGCCCCTCGCCGATGTGATCCGAACGAGACTGGTCGACGCTGAATTCGCCATCGTCATGAACGTTCCCGACCCGGCAGGTTGGCCTGAGCTCGAGTGGAACGATGAGAGCAGGACACTCGTGTATGCCGGGACGGTCGCGAACAGGTACGGCCTCGACGACCTGGTTCGATCGATGCACGCCGTTGGCACGGACATCCCACTCCTCAGGTTGCGGGTGGTAGGTGACGGCGAAGACCTCGAGAGCCTCCGGTCCCTCGTTTCTGAGCTCGATCTGAGCGACCGTGTAGATTTTGTCGGTCGCGTGCCATACAGCGAGATCCGATCTCAACTTGAGGGCACGTGGCTCGGTGTGAACGTTCCAAAGCCGGACGACCTCGGCGAGCTTTCGTTCTCGAACAAGGTCGTCGAATGGGTCAACATCGGTCTCCCGGTCCTCGCGTCACGAACCACCACGATGGAGCGCTATTTTCCCGAAGGGACGCTCTTGTACACAACCGGTGGCGATATCGACGCGATATCCGAATCGTTGAGAGAAGCCGATCGACTCACCAAGTCGGAGTTCAGGGGGCACATCGAGGCTTCGCGAGTCTCGTTGGCCAAGATCGCCTGGGACGTTCAAAGAGCGAGCCTGCTCGAGGCTGTGTCAGCAGTGGCGAGTCGTTGAGCCTGTACTCAGATTGTTTCTGAAATCTCATGAGCGGCGGTGACGATGCGCTCGAGGTCGGTGTCGGACAACTGATGATGGATCGGAAGGTTGAGAATCGAACGAGACGCGGCTGTAGCTCTTGGGTATCTCTCTGCTGCCTCTGAGCCCTCAAAGGCCTGCTGCACGGGAACCGGGGTGGTGTAGTAGACGTCGGCTCCGATGCCGCGTACTGTGAATTCTTCGAGGACGTGGTCTCGTATCTGCGACGGCAGGGACGTTGTGTACTGGTGGTACACGTGGAAGGCGTCGGCTGGGACGGTTGGTGTGACGAACAGTCCTGGTAAGTTCTCATCGAAGTACGCAGCGCTTGCTCGTCGCTTTGCGGTCCAGGATTCGAGACGTTTCAATTGTTCGGTGCCGATGGCGGCTTGCAACTCGGTCATTCGGAGGTTGAGGCCCCACTCGACGTGGGTGTATCTGGTCGTCATGCCGTGGTTGCGGAACCGTCTCGCAGCCTCCGCAAGATCCTCGGTCTGGGTCGTGACTGTCCCACCTTCGCCGGTCATTGCGTTCTTGGTGGCATAGAACGAGAAAGCACCAACACCTGCAGTTCCGGCCCAGATGCCACCCCGCCGAGCGAGATGTGCCTGTGCTGCGTCCTCGACGATCACGAGGCCGTGTCGCTCGCTGAAGTCCCGAACAGAGACCATGTCTGCCATCAGCCCGTAGAGGTGTACCGGCATGACGGCCCTCGTCCGAGGCGTGATCTTGGCCTCTGCATCACCAAGATCGATGAGCCAATTGTCTGCGATATCGACGAACACCGGTGTGGCACCGGTAGCGACCACGGCGTTTGCAGATGCTGCGAAGGTAAAGGCAGGCACGAGAACCTCGTCTCCTGCCTTGATCCCTTGAATGTGGAGAGCCGTCTGGAGAGCAGTCGTTCCATTGGATGTTGCCACAACGTGGCTCGCGTGCTGGAGATCCTTGAACGCTGTCTCGAAGGCAGCGACCTCGGGACCCTGGGCGAGTCGCCCGCTGCGAAGAACGCGAAGGACAGCTTCCTCCTCAGCGGTTGTGATCTCCGGCGAGGCTATTCCGATGGTACGGGTACGTTCATCTGACATGTCGGACATCTCCATTGATTGTCTACCTGCACAAGTCGTTCGCCACAGTGGCACGCCCAACCGATGCGGCGGGCGGGGCTGCCCACCACGATCGCGTGTGGCAATACTTCTCTGGTCACGGTCGATCCCGCACCCACAAGCGCGAATTCACCGACGTTGGCTCCAGCGACGATGATGCTGCCAGCACCAAGCGAAGCGCCGGTTCCGATGTTCGTCTTGGTGACAGTCCAGTCGGATGCTCTCTTGATCGTACCGTCTGCGTTGATCGCTCTGGGTCTCAGGTCGTTGGTGACGATGCAGCCTGGACCAACGAAGACGCCGTCGCCAATAGTGACGCCCCTGAAGATCCTGACTCCGGTCTGTATCTTGCAGTCCTTGCCGATGACGACATCGGAATCGATGTACCCATGGCTGCCGAGGTTCGATCCGTCGCCTATTGACGCTCCAGCTCGAACCTGACAGAACGCCCACACGTTTACGTCGTGACCGAGCACCGCACCCTTCTCAACGATCGCTGTCTCGTGAATCATGTCGATCTCACCGGTAGCGCCGACCCCATCAAGTACGTAGCCCAACGACCACCCGCAGCGGCAGCGAACGCACCGCCAACCATCGCGGCGAGCCAGAACTGGGTGGCGACGGGAGGTATGTGAAGAAGGTTGTTCGACATCGTCTGTATCAAGACGGCCCCGAGACCAGCGAAAATCGCGGTTGAGATTGCACCCGGCCCTGCCCGGCGCCTGACGGAGCCTCCCCAGGTCGCTGCCATGACAGCGAGGACCGCGATGAGGAGAAGAGCACCTCCGGGGATTCCCGTCTCGGAGGCCTGAAGCAGGAAACTATTGTGAGGCGTGACCGTGGGATTGTCCGGGTCGAATCCTTCTTGTCCGTCGATACCGTCCAGATACTCTCCGCTACCGACACCTGCAAACGGATTGTTGAAGATCGTTGACCCCGCCTGTGATGCCAATGCTCCTCTGTCGTCGCCTTCGGCGAATCGACTCACGATCGGCGTTGCGAGAACGGCAAGCACAGTGATCGCAACGATCGCTGGCGCTAGTCGGTAGGGGCGGGTGAACACGAGATATCCCACAACACCGAGAACCAAACCCAACAGCGTGGCCCGCGTGTACGAAAGGATCCCGCTGTATGCGAGCACACCGAAGAGGGCGATCATCGACGTCTTGACCCAGAGCTGCCGCGAGTACACCGCAACACCGAGGCTCGCAAACGCCGGAATGAGTGTGTACGCACCAAAGAAGTTCGAGGAGATACCGAGAAGCCCCGTCGTGCGACCGTTCACAACACCACTGAGAGGCTGATACCAGCGGAACCTCTCGATGCCAACAAAATACCCATCGAGCAACCAGTTCGAATGGTAAGCCCAGATCGAGATGAGTGCCTGGCCGGCTGCGACGCCGATCAGCACACCGAGAAACCACCACCGCAGCTTGTCATTCTTGAACCATGAGGCAGCAGCGACGACCATCACCGCGTACATGGTCCACCGCCCGGGTCCTATCAGCAGAACACGCAGTGATGGATTGACTATCAACCATGACACTACGAGCCACACGATCAACAGGATGAGGGGGATCGCCACTCGAGGCAGAAAGAACCGTCCGCGCGCGGTCACAAACCACCAGAGTGTCATCACGACAGCGACAATGGTCGGTACATCATCGATCGAGATTCCTGGCGCTACGTTGATGCCGAGCGAGGCCGGGATCATGCCTCCCAGCAAGAAGAGAAGGATGGCTGCCGCAGGCAGCGCATCGAGACTTGTTACGTAGTCGAGTACAGGCAGACCTCGAAGGGCCAGGATCAGTGCTGCAGCGACTCCAGCGACTCCAACGACCCCTCCAGCCTCTGTCGATGTGACAAGGGCGACAACGGTACCGACCGTGACGGCTCCGATGGACCCGAAGACGGCGATCGCGAGTTGACGCGCGGGAGATATTCCTGGCAGCGTTGGGGCGTCAATCATGGCGGGGCAATTGTAATCGGCGCGCCCCGCAACGATCGCTTATGTGGGTCATGGTCGCAGCGGACGGTCGTCGCAGGTCACATACCCTTGGCGAGAAAGAGCGACTCGACAAATCGCCGTGCAGACGACACACCCTGCTGGGTTGTTGGCCTGGCGGATGCGAGCGAGGTCAGTTGCGCACCGATTTCGAGATGCTCGAACGAGGTTGGGCTTGCGGGGTCCGCCGCAAGCGCCTGGAGGCACGCTGAGTAGATTCGGGATGCGTCTGCGTCTGTCGCAATGGTTCGAATATCAATGGATGCCGCGACTGAATCGACCTTCTGGTCGTAGGCGATACCGACCGTGCGCACCCCGGCATTCGCCGCGACGATGATCGCGTGCAGTCGCATGCCAAGCATGAGGTCCACGCCGCGGATCGCCCGTTGTATGTCCTCGAGCGATGTCGGCTGCAGGATTTCCATTGTTGAGGGAGCCAGTTCTCGTTTCAGCATCGCGAGGGCGCCCCGATCGTCCAACGCCTCATCGCGATGGACCGACAGCGGGATGCCCACTACGCCATCTACCGCCCCTTCGCAGGTGAGACGACGAATCGCATCGGCGATGGCCGTTGTTCTCTTAGCGGTGGATGATCGGTCTCCCCACGGACGCAGAGACACCCCGAGTGTCCGCGAACGTGAACTCGAAGATACATCGGTGTCGGGCTGCCACCCGAGCACGAGGTCCTGGACCTGGACCGTCTCGCCAGACCGCATCGACCGCGCGAGACGGGTGGATCTCTCATCTCGGGTCGACACGGACACACACGAGTCGAGGATCCTCTTTGTCATCGACCTCGCCGTGGACCCCTGTATCGGGCCGAGTCCCACGGCCACCGCTGCGACCGGTGTGTGTGTTGCCAACGCCGCAGATACGACCGCGTCGAGATACGCGAGTCCCCTGTCGCGGTGTCGATTGTTTGCCAGGGATGCGTTGTGCAGGAGGCCTCCGGGTCCCAGGATGACGGCATTGACTCGATCGATTCGACCGACCACATCGTCCAGGGAGCGCGATGTGCGGTCTTCGACAGGGCAGGGCCACGGCGACTTGCTTCCCCAGCTCGCTGTGAGGGTCGCCTCCGGGAGGTTGATCGCAACAAGCTCGTTGAGACGGGCCAGCAGCATGTCGTCTCCGGCGTTTCCCTCACCGAAGTATCCGACGGCGAGAATATTCATGCCTGAGGTCGATCCTTCATCTGTGTGCGACCCGCTACGTGGCGGTGTTGGTCGGCGGCTCCATCGGTAACCAGCATATCCGTCGGTATGCTCGCTGTGTCGTGTTGTACCTCACTACCGCAATAGCGGTCATCGCCGCAATCCCGTTGCTTCTCTTCATAGCCATTGCGATGTTCTCGTGGCGAGTGCCTCCCGCACCGCCTGTCGGATCGCGCGGCAGAAGAGTCGTGGTTGTCATCCCTGCGCACAACGAGTCGGCTGTCATCGAGCGTCTCCTCCAGAGTCTTGTTGGTCAGACGTACGACGCAGAACTCCTCGAAACGCATGTGATCGCCGATCGGTGCTCCGATGGAACAGCAGAAATTGCGAGGCAGCTTGCAACGGTACATGAGCGCGCCGACGGCCCGGGAACCAAGGGAGCTGCGGTACGGTGGGTACTCGACAGGATCGCCATAGCCGAAGAGGACCTCGTCGTATTCCTGGATGCTGACAACCGCGTTGGCCCGGACTTCGTAGCATCCCTTGTCGACGGACTCGACTCGGGACACAGCGTCATGCAGGTGTATCTCGAACCCGAGAACCCGGATGTCACGTACGTCGCGCTTGCGGGAGCCATCTCGACCTGGTTGTCGAACCGCCTCATCAACCTCCCGCGTGGCAACCTGGGTGTTTCGGCGCAGATCGCCGGAACCGGTTTTGCCATGGCCGGCCATCTTGTTGGTGAGATGAAGAACAGTGAGCGAGAGCTTGTCGAAGACCAGGTGTTGAGTGACGACCTTGTCATGTCGGGGGAACGAATCGTGTGGATGCACCGAATCGTGGTGTTCGATGAAAAACCGTCGTCCGTTCCGGTTCTCGTCCGACAGCGAGCGCGATGGGCTAAAGGCGAAAGGGAGGGTCGTGCCGAATCGCTTCGTCGGCTCCTGAGCGGACGGGCGCCATGGTCTATGAGTCGGATGGATCGTGTGCTTCGGCGAGTTTTGCCATCGCGGACGATCTCGGCAACTGTTCTTTGGTTGGTCGGTGTACTCGGTTTTGTTTGGCCCGACATTCTCGCTTTTTCGCTCTGGGTTATCCCGGCCCTGTTTCTCGTTCTTGCAATCTTGATACTTGCGGCGTTGGTGGTTGAGAACGTGGGTTTCGCCCGCATTGCAAAGGTCCCACTGCTCGTTGTGTTTGCGCTGATCTGGCTGCCGGAGCGCCTCATCAGCCGCAGACAGGAAGGCTGGTATCACACGCCACACGGGGAGTCGCCTGATGACTGAGCTTCCGACGGTCACCATCGTCATTCCTACACTCAACGAAGAGCTGCATATCGAGTCCGTCTTGCACGCATGCGTGGACCAGGACTATCCGCCGCATCTGATCGATGTGATCGTGGTGGACGGAGGTTCGGCGGACGCGACTGTTGGGATCGTTGAATCGTTCGCAGCGATCAACGATCTTACGTGTTTGCACAACCCCGATCGGCACCAATCCGCAGGACTCAACACAGCGGCCGCTCTCTCGAACTCCGAGATCCTGGTGCGGTGGGACGCTCATTGCCGGTACCCCGACAACTACGTCACCGCCGCCGTCTCGGTTCTGTCCGAATCAGGGGTCGAAGTTGTCGGCGGGTTGTGGATGCCGGTCGGCGATTCCTTGATCGGTGATTGGGCGGCTGGCGCGATGCGTTCACGTTTGGGAGTCGGAACCGACCGATACAGCGCGAGCAAAGGTCGCCGCGATGTAGATACCGTGCATTGTGGCGCGATGCGACGAACGACCTTCGAATCGGTCGGAGGTTTCGATACGACGATGCGTCCGGCGGGCGAGGATGTCGATCTGTCGTATCGAATACTGCGCGGCGGCGGTCGGATTGTCCTTGACCCGTCGATCCGCGTGGAGTACGTCACAAGAGCGTCCCTGGGCGCAGTGGCCCGTCAGTATTTCGGGTACGGCATAGCGAAGGCGAACATGTTCGAGAAGCACCGTCGGTTGCCCTCGGCTCGTCCACTCGCACCGGCTGGCCTGGTGGCGGCGACGACTGTGGGTCTGATCGACAGACGAACCCGCCGATTGGCTCTCATGCTGTCCGGTGCGTACGCCGCCTCTGTGGTGGCGCTTGCTCTGCGCTCGGTGACCGGGTCGTTTGTGCGGCGCCTCGGCGCAGCAGGCGTCTCGATGACCATGCATTTTTCGTACGGATCCGGAATGTGGGTGGGAGTGCTGCGGGCAGGTGTCAGGAGATCTCGATACGACAGGTCACACCGGCATGACGGGCGAACGTCGTGATCACGCAACTTCTCAAGCAGAGTGCGTGGTACGTGTTTGCCGTGACCTTGCAGCGCGGCTTGCCTCTCGTGCTTCTTCCCCTCGTTGCCACCGACCTTGGGCCAGAAGCAATCGGCCTGGTCGCTCTTGGTGCGCTGGTCGCGGGAGCGGTGACGCTCGTGTCGACATTCGGATTGAATATTTCGTCGGTGCGGTTTGGCGCTGCGACTGACCGGCAGGCGTCACCGCAGGCGCGATCCGGACTCTTCGCGGTCCAGTTCGGTTGGTCGATTGCAGTCGGTATCGCCGTTATCGGAGCAACCTGGATCTGGTGGCCCTGGCCGATGACGGGTGACGGACGATCAGTTGCGGTCGCAGCCGTGTTACTCGGTGTATCGCAAAGTTGGTTGCAGATGGCCATGAGCACATTCAGGGCCTACCAACAACCCGTGAAGTACCTCTCGGTTGCCGCTGCAGTATTTGCCGTGTCGGTACCTGCCGTATTGATCCTGGTTCCGTCGTTCGGCGCAACCGGGTACCTCGGAGGTCTCACGCTGGGGGCGATGGTGCCTGCGAGCGTCGCGATCATCTTGACCCTCTCCAAACCCGTGTTCGATCGCATGTTTCTTCGGGCCGCACTCGTTCTTGCCGCACCGTTTCTCGTCCATTGGTTTGCGACGTGGGTTCTCGTCGGATTCGATCGGTTCCTCATCGAGAGTTCCCTGGGTCTTGAAGCGACCGGCGTGTACTACGTGGCGTTCGTCTATGGCTCAGTCCCACTGTTGATTGCCGAGGCCTTCGGAACGGCCTGGGTACCACGTTTCCTCACATCAGAAGCGAGCGCGATGTTGCGCGGGCGACTAGCCGTGCTGGTCTCACTCGGGATGTCGGCGCTGGTTCTCGTCGGGTTGGCAGGGGCGGTTGTCGTATTGCCGATGTTGTACGACAAGCTCGACCCTGATGTACTGCCCATCCTCGGGATCCTCGCGCCTCTAGCCGTGGTCCGCGTTCCTCACATCGTCGGTTCCGCCCCGCTGATACAGCGCGATAGGACGCCGGTACTCGGTGCGTCGTCGCTTGTGGCGGCTCTCACGAATGTCGTACTCGTGATCGTTCTCGTATCCGCCGGGGGTCTCGTGGGCGTTGCGTGGGCGAAGGTCGCTGCCTACGCCCTGGCAACGGTTCTGGTCTGGGTGGCGATCAGCGGACCCGACCAACGACTCCGTGGAATCGCGATCGTCGCCGCGGGACTCTCACTGTCGGCCCTGGCGTATGTGATTCTCGAGGCGTCCGCTCGGTACAACACCGAGTACATCGCGATCGCTGTGTTCGGTGTCCTTGGTGCGCTCGCGATTGCTGCGACGAACCGATACTTCGGGATACACTTTGAGGGCGGTGGGGTGGAATCTGTCAGAAC
>BTQL01000075.1:0-9884 GCA_036985855.1 Acidimicrobiia bacterium
TGTTCTCGTAGCTCACAAGAGCAACAGCGTTGTCCTCTCCCGCTATCGCCGAGCTGGCGTTTCCTATCGTCGCCGACAGCCATTGTGGTTCACCAAACAGGTAGCGCATCGTGTCGAGGAAGTGAATGCCCATCTCGTAGATGACAAGTCGGGGCATGGTGGCAAAGTAGGGCTGACCGACAAACGTGACCGTCGGCAAGGTACCGCGCGACTTATTGCTCCAGTGGGCATAGAAGGGCCTGCCGATTGGCCCGGAGTCGAGAAGCTCTTTCATCTTGAGAAACCACGGCTGGAAGCGCATGTTCTCATTCGCGACGAGCTGCACTCCGGCTCGATCCGCGATATCGACCATCTTGTCGATCTCTTCGAGCGTCGGCGCGAACGGTTTCTGGCAGAGGATGTGTGCGCCGGCACCTGCAGCGATTCGGACAAGGTCGAGATGAGTAGGCGGTTGTGTCGCTATGTCGACAAAATCGACGTCGAGTTCTCTCAGTGCCACAGGGAGATCGTCGTAGGTCGCGGCGATCCCGTACTTCTCAGCCTGGTGACGAGCCTTGTCTTCATCCAAATCGACAAGAGCAACGATCTCGGCCTCGGGTATCTGTGCCCAGGCATCGAGCTGCTCCGTCGAAATGTAACCGCAACCCACGAGGACGCCTCGCAGTGGTCGTTCCGCATCGGTCACCGGTTGTTCCGTCGTTTCTCGGTCTTGTGTCATTGGCCGTACTCCTTGCCGTTCAGTGGGTCGGTGTCTGAGAGTTGAGAAACTGGCGATACCGCTTCGCATAGTCCTCGATGCCGTCGTGAATGTTGCTGAATTGTGGCTCCCAACCGAGTTGCGTGCGGGCATTCTCGATGGACAACACCCCTCTGTATTTCAGATTCGCCAGGTCGTTCGGAGTGAGTCCTGATCCGATCGTGATGGACGCCTCCGGTATGAGCGTCCGCACGACCTCGGCGATTTCGGAAGCTGTCACAAGTGGTCGACCTGTAGCACCGTAGAAAACGCGGTCCGCTGCGACGGGTGCGTCGAGCACGCTCACTGCGAGCGACGCCACATCCTCGGCGTGTGTGTAGTCACGCGGAAACGAGCCGCCCGTTTCGAACGCTACGTCATCGCCACGAACGGCTCCCTCGACCATCGGCTTCACGTATATCGGCAGCTGCATCCCGAACCCATACACGGCCGACGGGCGGATGATCCGGATATCAAGTCCGAAACCCTGTTCGTATGCGAAACAGAACGCCTCAGACGCGACCTTGGCCGATCCGTAGAATCCACCACCCGGTCCTTCCGTTGCCAGGATCATGGGATGGGACCCATCGATCGGCTCGTATTGGATGGTCGGGAGCACAGCGATCGATGAGAGAAACACAACTCTTTCTGCGTCGATCTGCCTGGCCGCCTCGAGGACGTTGATCGTCCCACCGAGGTTGACTCTGGCTGCGAGGCGTGGGTCGGTCTTGAGGGCTCCGGGGTCAACAACGGCTGCGAGGTGTACAAAGGAACGGGGTGCGAAAGTCCTGGCAGCTCCAAGCACTCCCGCTGCATCGTCGACCCCGGTTGTGAAGAATCGGGTGTCGTCAAGAGCGTCGCCGAGCATGAATCGGGCCTCTTGCCCGGGTTCGGCAATGTCGATGACGCCGACCTCGTACCCTTCCTGCCAGAGCGCCCTGGTGACGTAGCTGCCGATGAATCCGGAACCGCCTGTAACCATGACGCGTTGTCGGTTCATGCGCTGAGCCCTTCGGCGAGAAGGCTCTCGCGGAGGCGGACAGGACCTTCTGGCTTGGCCTTGTCCATAACAAGGATCACGGGCGCACCGGCTTCGGATCGGTCTGTATGCCAATGTCAGTCGCGATGGCCAGCACGTGATTGTGACTCCTTCGAGTGCCGACCATCACATCGGCAGGCATCTCGTACTCGTAGCAGAGGTAGCCGTCGTAAGAATCCGCCAGCTCCGCAAGAATCGGTTCCCAGACGATGTCGCCGTCGCCGACGGCGACAGACGGTGCCCACCGAGAACCGGGGAACAGCAGGTTGGGGTCGCGCTCATCGTTGCGAATCTGGTCCTTGAGATGCCCGTATACAACCCAGCCCCTGAGCTTGCGAAGAGCATCGAGTGGATCTTCCCCGATACGGAAATAGTTGCACGGATCGTAGAGCGTTCCGACGGCCGAATGGTCGGCAGCCTCGAGGGCCCACAGCACCTGCTGTGACGTCAACTCGTAATTCTCGACAGCGATCTTGATTCCGTATTGATCGGCATAGTCGCCGAGTTCGGAGAGGACCTTGCCTAGGGCTTCCATCGTCGATTCGGCCTCCTCGAGACGATCGGGTCGAATACCGGGCTCGGTGATCCGCATCACTTCGAGTCCGAGCCGAGCTCCGATGTCGATGGCACGGCGAGCGGCCGCGAGGCCGAACCTTCGCCTGCTCTCGTCAACCTCTTCTCCCAGCATGGCGTAGTCGCCCGCTAGGTCGAAGTGAGATACCGACGATACGATCTGCACGCCGGCTCTGGTCGCGGCATCAGAAACCTCATCGATCCTCGCGTTCAATCTGAAGTTGAATAGCTGGCCATCGACTATCTGCCAAAGTAGCGGCACTTCCACATAGCGGAGACCGAGTCCCGCCACCATCTCAAAGTAATTCGTCGGTGTCTGCTCCCTGAAGCCGTACCAAGCCGCGCCGAACCTCAACATGGTGTATTCCCCCTGCCGCAGAGGTCGTACCCCTCCTGCCGGAGCGGTACGGATACGTAGTTGCCCATGAATCCGGGACCGCCTGTGACGATCACGCGCTTGCGGCTCATGTGCGCCGTCATCTCTACCTCTTCTCGTACCTGCCGGCATTCGCGAGCGTCGGCCTCTGAGGACGACCGACAACCAGCTCCTGATTCTGGACAAAGTCCTCCTCGCGACCCTCCAACTCTTGAACTAGGTGTCGCGGAACACGCTTGCGAGAAGCTTGTGCCCTCACCAGCCAGTCGATCGAGGTGAGGTGCCTCGAGGGTCGGTTGGCCTGCGAGTCGAAGACAGTCTCCACGCCATTGGTAGACACAAACAAGCAGAATCTTCGGGCGGTTGTCACTCGGTATCACAGGTTCCGACGCGTTGTGAGCTTCTGTTCGTGTTTGTCACCCAAACCGGATTGTTTCCCAAGCTCGACCCCTCCTTGGCCGGGATGGTCACGAACCACTATAGTCCGATTGGACAGACCGGTGAGACCAGTCCTCGGAAGTGTTACGCGCGTTGTGCCTCTACCTGCCGCATACCACGGGCCCCGGCGGTCGCGATTAAGCGTAGATTCTTCGGAGGGAACCCGATGAAGGGTACGGTTCGGGCGTGACACTTGACATCGAGCCGACGCGTGGAATCGACTTTCAAAACTCGTCGGACCAAGCACAGATTGCTCGCCTGTGGAGTGCCGCTGCCGGCTCCGAGTTTGCCATGAGCCAGCGGATGGTGGCCTCCTGTGCGCAGCCGGCAGCAGATGTCTTGCAGTCGGGGCGATTCGCGGTGCGCGATGGACGGCTGATCGGACTGGTTTGGGTCACGGCTGCCTTCGGACTCAACCGAGAAAGCGGCCTCTCGGGCTTCATCGAGATGTTGTGCGTTGATCCCAAATATCAAGGCCACGGGACTGCTGATCAGCTCCTGGACTGGGCAGAGGACACGTTGGCGGTCGAGGGCTGTGAGCGAGTGGTGCTGGGAGGCGGATTCCGGTGGCCCCTCAACGCAGTGCCACTCGAATTGGGGAGTGTGGAGTATTTCCATAGCCGCGGCTACGTGGATGGTGTGCCTGTGTGGGACGTGGTGCGAGATCTCGACGGGTTCGAAGCCGATTACGAGATTGGGCAGGACGACGTTTCGATGGTCGAGGCTTCGGAGTCTGACGTAGAAGAGCTGTTCGAATTCCTCCGCACGACTTTTCCGCGTTGGGGTATTGAGCTGGCCGATCACCGCCGGGCTCAGGACCGTTTGTCCGACTATCTGATCCTTCGTCTGGAGGGTACCTTGCAGGGATTCTGCAAGCTGACATTCGAGGGTTCCCGTAACCCGCTGGAGAGGTTCCTGGGCTCTCCACTGCCACGACCGTGGGGTGAGCTGGGTCCGATCGGTCTTTCTGAGGCTGTTCGCGGGCGCGGCCTCGGTGGAGCGCTTCTTCGTGAGGGGCTGTCGTTTCTCCGAGGCAAGGGTGTTCGAGGCTGCCGAATCTGCTGGACTCCTTTGCCGGGTTTCTACGAAACCGCCGGATTCCGACGCGAGCGCGAGTTCGTGATGATGGCCAAGGATCTCGATCAGCCGTGACGGAGATCAGTGAGCTACACCTGCTGCCACCCGTGAAGGACCTGGTTCCGGGCCAAGGCTCCTTTTCGTTCAAGGGCGAAACAGTTGTCGCCGTCATGGCGGATCCGATCAACGACGTATGGCCGATCGCTCTTCGTCTACGCGAAACTCTGTCGCACACGCTTGGTGACCACATCGAGATCCTCGCCGGATCGAGTGTGTCGGTCCCTGATGTCATGCTGAGACTTGAGCAAGCGGCTCCTGTTGCGTCGCACGAGCAGGGCTACACGCTCAAGATCGAACCAGACCGCATTGTAGTGAATGCGACCTCCGTCCAAGGCCTTCACCATGGAGTGTCAACGCTGATCCAGGTCGTGGCCGCCAGCGGCCGTGACCTTCCCTGTCTGGACATTCTGGATTGGCCAGATTTCGAGGTCCGAGGCGTTCTCTTCGATGTGAGCCGTGACCGGGTGCCGACGATGGACACCCTGTACCGTATGGTCGACGAGCTCGCCGCCTTGAAGATCAATCATCTTCAGCTGTACACGGAACACACGTTCGCCTACAAGAGCCATCCCGACGTCTGGGCCCATGCGTCACCCATTACGGCCGAGGAGATGGTCGCTCTCGATTCGTACTGTCGGGATCGGAACATCGAACTCGTGCCGTGCCAGGCCACGCTCGGACACATGCATCGCTGGCTGCGACATCCCCGATACGCGGGCCTGGCAGAGGTAGAGGGGTTTGACCCACCACGGCTATGGGGCTCCTACCCCTTCTCCCTTTGCCCGGTCGATCCTGGGTCCCTAGATCTTGTGCGCTCCATATACGAGGAACTCCTCCCATGCTTCACGAGTCCATTGGTAAATGCATGTCTCGATGAGGCCGACGATGTCGGATCGGGCCGCAGCAAGGTCGCCTGTGAGGAGCGAGGTCCCGGAGAGGTCTACCTCGAATATGTCGAAGCGGTCCGCGACGAGATTGTCTCCCGAGGCGGGCAGATGTTGATGTGGGCTGACCGGCTCGCCGAATACCCGGACCTCATACAAAGACTGCCCGATGATGTCACACCTCTCATATGGGGCTACATCGGATCAGACGAGCCCTTTGCAACGCAGGCCCCGCTATTCGCAGACGCCGGTCTGGCCTTCTACGTTTGTCCGGGAACGTGGTCGTTCGCAACGGTGGCGGGAGCGAGTGACCGAGCCCTTGCGAACATGGCCGGAGCCGCGCGGCATGGTGCCGCCCACGGGGCAAGAGGGTATCTCGTCACCGACTGGGGATGGACTCAATGGGGAACGATCCAGCCCCTTGCCGTGAGTCGGTTCTGGTTGGCGGTGGGTGCGGCCCACGGATGGGCAGGTTCGCGGATCGACCACGAGACCCTTCTGAAGGGGGTCGGTCGCCAAGTACTCGGGGATTCGACCGGTGGGATCGGGCTGCTCGCCTACGAGATGGGCAACTTCTATCAGCGTTTCCCGTCCGGTCTATTCAACGCGTCGTTGTTATTCGAGGCACTTCGAGAGCCAGAGCGATCGCTGAGGACGATTGGTCAGGTATCCGAAAAGACGTTGCTCGAGGCAACGTCGGAGCTAGCAACCCTATCCCGCCGGATCGAGGCCACAGACCTTGGTCCCGACGGCGAACAGGGCCGCAGGGAATTGCAGCTCACGATTCGGTTGCTCGACTTCGCATGCCAACGTTTGTTGCACACATACGACCACCCGTCCTCGCCGGCGTTGGAGGACCTACGGGCCGAGCTCGACGAGTTGATCGAAGAGTTTGCAGAGGTGTGGTTGCGGCGTTTCAGGCCGGGTGGACTGCTGGGGACGGTGAAGCGGTTCGATGGCCTGCTCAGCACGTGCGACCATGGAGAAGGGAAGGGTATGGAATGAATCTCCGCACAAGAAACACACGGCGTACCAGGACTGAAAAGGAGTCCCGCGTCCCATACGGGCGAATGAAACGAGTCGACCGAGCCGTGAACACAGCGAGCCTGCCGGAGATCGATGGGGATGCGGTGTAATGCATTTCAACAAGCCTGGAGCTCAGATCTACATACCGGATGAGGTATCGTCTGGCGACGCTCTGACCCGCACGACCCATCTGGCGGTCGGCGCCCACCAAGACGACATCCCGATCATGGCCCACGACGGCATCCTCCAATGCTTCGGTCGCAACAACATGTGGTTCCTCGGGATCACCGTCACCGACGGTGCGGAAAGCCCCCGTTCGGGCGTCTATGGCGACTACAGCGACGCTCAAATGCGTGAAGTCCGCATCGTCGAGGAGAAGAAGGCTGCCTTCATCGGCGAATACAGCGCTGCCGTGCTGCTCGACTACTCGAGTTCCTCCGCCGAGGACGGTTCCAGCGATGAGATCGCGACGGAACTCGCAACGCTGATCGAGGCTGCTCGACCGACTGTTGTCTATACCCACAATCTCGCTGACAAACACGACACCCACGTCGCGGTCGCCCTTCGTACCCTGGACGCGATTCGTCGCCTTCCCAAGGCAGCCCGCCCTGCCGCCCTGTACGGATGTGAGGTGTGGCGTGACCTCGACTGGATGGTCGATTCAGACAAGGTCGCCTTTGACGTGACCGACCACGGGAACTTGGAGGCAGCGCTGATGGGTGTCTACGATTCGCAGATCCGCGGCGGGAAACGGTACGACCTCGCTACCGCCGGTCGGCGGCTCGCCCACGCAACGTTCTCAGAGACGCACGCTGTCGATACCGCAGAGGCATTCATCTATGCAATGGACCTCACCCCCCTGATCACAGCCGCCTCTCTGGAGACTGTGGCCTATGTCACAGCCCACGTCGAGAGGATGGAGCGGGAGATCTCGAACCGGATCGGGAGCCTCTCGTGATGGGTGACGAAATCGGCCAGCGGACGCTCTTCGCCTCGGCGAATGGCTTCACAAGATTGGCGGTCCACGACGCCACAGCGGCGGAAACGATCACGACCACAACGGCGAGGCTGTATGAGTTCATCAGAGGAGCTCCTCATCGAAATCGTCCTGGCCAATGTCTTGTGCAGTTGCCGCCCACGGTGAGTCTTGTCCCGCGGAGTGTGCCAGCAGGGCCATCAGCGCCGCTTGCGCGTGCCGCATGCCGGCATCAGGCGACACCCGCCGGATGGTGTGGTAAGCACGTCGACCGTGGCCAAGCGCTACGGACGATCGACCCACGAGTCCAGCCACGACGTCTTCGACGCGTGCCTGAAGCTCAGCGGTAGACACCACCTCATTCACCAGGTGAAGCTGCATCGCCTCGTCAGCGCTGAACAAGCGACCGGAGTACCACAGGTCGAAGAGAACCTTTCGGGGAAGCGCATGTTCAGCAGCGGCCATAGCGAACATCGGGAACAGCCCTGACTTGATCTCAGGGTAACCAAAGGTCGCTATGTCGGCAGCTACAGCGAGGTCAGATGCGTGCAACAGGCTCATCCCCCCAGCGTGGCACGGACCGTTGACCGCCGCAATGACAGGCACCTCGATGGCATCAAGAACAGCGAACAATCGGACGAATGAGGCAGCAAACGCTTCTTGGGCAGACGTCACTCCGTCTGCCAGACCATCGATTCTCCCACCGGCGCAAAAGATACCGTCGCTACCCGTCAGAACGATGACTCGACAGTCTTCCCGCGAGGCCGACGTCGATAGTTCGGTCCTGAGAGCCTCGAGCATGCCCCGCGAAAGGCGGTTTTCTTGTGCCGGCTCACCAAGACGCAGCCACACCGCGTGTTCTCGATGCTCGACCACGATGCGTGGCCGACTTGGGGACTCATCGGTAGTGTCCTGGCTGATCGATCCGACGAGGTCGTCTGTCATGCGGTTGCATCCTTGCCTGACTTGGATGGTTTCGCTCCACCATAGTTGAGTTGCGGACAGACCGGTGAGACCAGCCGTCGACGCCGGCGAGTACCCGGCACCGTCTCAACGACGGATTGTGACCTTGATCACTCGAGAGTTACGCCAACACGGTCCTACGGCCTTACTCGCGCCTTGACGACCATGGCCTGGTCCCCGCCCTGATTCACGAGCCGATACTGACCGGTGGCGGCGGGGATGAGGATCGTTTCGGCGTAGTTCAGAGCGTGTGTCGTTGTCCCAGCTTGAATGTCGATTGACTCGCCTTCGACAAGCGTCAACACGTGGAAGCGGCCATCAGTGTCGTCTACAAAACCATCTGCGAAGCGTGCGCGCCACACCTCGAAGAAAACATCTGATCGCGATGCGAGCAGCTCCTCTTGCCAGTTCGTTCCCGAACGAACGACGCTGGGCCGAGCAACGAGTTCGTCAACCGCACGGCCCCGGCGATCCGCGACGAGATTTGCAAAGGCGTGGTCGATGTGGATCGGTCGCAGGTGTCCGTCCAGATCGTTTCTCAGGTAGTCGTAGAACCGCAGGCTGTAGTGGTATGGCGTTGCGCTGACCTCGAGTACGACATTGCCGGCGCTGCTCCCGTGAGGAGTCCCCGCAGGGACGAGAAGGAGGTCGTGTTTCTGCGCCGGAACTGTGCTGACGAACTCTTTGATATCGAAGGGCACCATGTTCAGCTCGGCCTGTCGCGTCGCCCTTCTAAAGGCCTCGATATCGGCGTCTTCCCTCAGCCCGAGATACACAAAGCTGTCGGGTGACGTCTCCATGAGGTAGTAACTCTCGTGCTGGGTATATGGCCAGCCGAAAACATCCTTCATGTAGTCGGACAAAGGGTGACAATGCACCGAGAGGTCGCCGCCAGCCATGGTGTCGAGGTAGTCGAATCTGATTGGGAACGAATGCCCGAATTCCGCTACGACTCCAGGACCCATCACGTCGTCCGCCGTAATCGCGAGGATCATGGCAAGACATATTTCAACAGCGGCATCATCGGTGCCTATGAGCACTCCGGCCTCGGGAGCGATCAACTCGTATGACAACCCGACGTTCCTGGCGTCTGGATCGACCCCAAGGGTCTCCTTCATCCACTGTCCTCCCCACGGCTGAGACGTGAAGTGAGGTACGGTTCGGAACGGTCGCTTACCGACCGCCCTGACCGATGCGCGGAAGGTATCGCCGTCGATGTGAACGGGCAGGTCCGGGTCGACAAGGTCGATGTACCGGTCGAGATCAGCGACCAGGAGTGCACTGTGTCGGTCCACAGCAGGCCAGTCGACGAACACCATCCGCCGGAAGTCTGGCTGTTGGTCGTCAACGCGACCAAGAACCGATGCCCCGTTTCCAAGGCGAGCGAGACCGTGTCGTTTCGCGAGATCGGCATACCAGATACGGTCGACTCCCGGTGTCAACGAAGCTCCGGGACCAAACACCACCACGATCCCGTCGTTGGATGGCGAAGGAATGCGAGGCGGCGTAACGAGGTCCCCGATCGTCCCGCCAAACAGTTTCCCAAAATTCGGATCGCCCTCAATCGTGCTGTCGCGCGTGAGTTGCAGCATCTGTTCCCACGATGGGAAGGAGTCGCGAATGTCCACGAGTTCGATCGACATCGCGAGTAGTGAGGCCGAGTGCTCGAGTTCGTGGGCGAAGGTTGCCCAATCAACGGCCGGAGCGCCATCAACGGCCACGGTCATGCCGGGCCT
>BTQL01000076.1:0-9316 GCA_036985855.1 Acidimicrobiia bacterium
GGTCAACCATGCCAACCCTCTCGCGCACGTGGAGATGATCGGCGTTGATGATGGGTGACCACCACCGGCGATCCCACTCGTGCTCACGATCCTTGACTCCGTATCGACCAACCAGGTCGGCATTCGACTCGTACCACTGTGGCCGCTCCCATCCCCTGGCGTCGTAGAACACGGCGCCGAGCGCCTCCTCGCGGCTGAAGAACGGCGAGCGGTTCATGCCTCGCTGGGACTCCCATTGCTCGTTGGGGTGAACGATCCCGTACGTTTTGTTGAAGTGCTCGGCACAGCGTGCATGGATGTGGTGTTCCGTACGCTCGTGGGGATAGAACCGAGCAATGTCGGAACCGTGCGGGTCGCACATGTGCGGGTAGCCGTAGGTGATCCATTCGGCGATCATCTTCGCAATGCCCGGACCCTCCTTGATCCACACGGCTGCGGCGGACCAGAGGTTCTCCACCTCGACCGTTTCCCCGAGCGCCGGCATCGCGTCTGGCGTCAACGAGAGCAATCCGTTGATGGCGTATCGAATCTCGGCCGTCTCGAGGATCTCGTCCATGATCTCGAGCGCATCCACGAGTTGATCATCGAAGTCGTCTGGCGTGAACGGCATCTCGGTCGGCGAGAGCGCGGCCTCCTCGTTCGAGGGGATCTCGTCTGGATGGTGGAAGATCGGCCGGTGTGCGTAGCTGCCGACCTCCATCGAGCCTGCGGACTGGCGCTCGTACATGAACGTGTCCATGTCACGGACGATCGGATAGCCGATCTCGTTGCCCGTTTGCTGGAGGACGTCTATCGGCCCGACGTCCGCCATCTGGTGAACTGCAGGGGTGAGCGGGATCGTCGCTCCGGCCATCGCAGCGAGGCGTGGGCTCCAGACTCCGGTAGCGATGATGACCCTGTCCGCTTCGATCCGGCCCTTGTCCGTCACAACCGCGCTGACCCGCGGGCGCCCGTGATCGACCGGCACGGTTTCGAGGTCGAGCACCTCCACATTTGCGAATACCTCGACCGCGCCGACATCCCTCGCCCGGTCGCGCATCATCGTTCCGAACCCAAGTGAGTCGACAACGGACACGCTTGGTGTGTAGAAACCGCCGACCAGCACATCCTCGTTGATGAACGGAACCAGTTCCTTGATCTCAGCAGGGGTCACCAGGGTGGAGTCGATCCCCCACGACTTGGCTGACGTCATGCGACGACGGAGTTCCTCCATCCGCTCCTGCGTTCTGGCGACCTCGATGCCACCACACGTCGTGCTGAAGCCCGCGACCTCGTACTCACGCTGGCTCTCGAGCGTCAGGAACGCCATCTCCTTATTGTGGTCGGTGGGAAAGATGAAGTTGGAGGCGTGGCCGGTCGACCCTCCCGGGTTCGGGAGAGGGCCCTTGTCGATGAGCACGATGTTCTTCCACCCAAGGTCCGCCAGGTACCCGACCAGGGAACTTCCAACGATGCCCGCTCCGATGACGACGATGTCCGCACGCTCTGGAATCTCACTCATGGTGCCCTCCCCCGTTCATGTGATATATCATTAGTATATTAACGTGAACAGACCAGCAGTCAACCGGAGCACCATGACAGCCACACGGCATTCGGCGCCTCGCCCAAGCCAGGCCGACCTCGCCTATCAGGAGGTGCGTGACCTTCTCGTGCGCCTGGAGATAACACCTGGCACACCCATCAACGAAGCCGACCTCATGGAGCGCACGGGGTTCGGGCGAACTCCCCTGCGTGAGGCGTTGAATCGGCTCGAAGCCGAGCGTCTGGTGAACATCTACCCACGAAGAGGGACGTTCGCGACAGACATCAACCTGTCTGACCTTGCTCTCATCACAGACCTGCGCGAGGAGGTCGAGGGTCACGCGGCTCAACGGGCTGCGGAACGGGCAACGGATGAAGACCGGGTCGCCCTATCGAAGCTTGCGGCTGTGATCGGCAATGCCGGCGACCAGATGGCTCTCGACACCGAGATCCACAAAGCCATCTACGCTGCCGCCCACAACCACTTCCTGACAGAGACCGCGACCCAGTACTACAACCTGTCAATGCGCATTTGGCGGCTCTTCATGGACCGCCTACCCGAGATCGCAGCCCACGTAGACGAACACAAGGCGCTCCTCCAAGCGATCGTCAGCGGGGACGCGGAGACCGCCAGGAATCTGGCCCGAACTCACGTCCGGGGCTTCGAATCAGCGGTACGCAAGCTTCTGTGAACGACAAGCGTTGAACGACAGACGACTGACGACAATCGTTCATCGTCCGTCGTGTATCTTCAGTCCCTACTTTCGAAGGACTTCTGGTATTCCTCGCTACCTTCGGCCATCTGTTGCAGCCCCTTGGTGGTCGCTGCGACGCTGGATCCGCCCTGGGCACCCCCGGTTTGCGAGGCATCTTTGATCGTTCTCGCCAGATCATCGGGGGCTTTGACAGCGTGGTCCCGACTTCGGAACGTATCGCCCACCCAGAAGCTGAATGACTTCCAGAAACCGCTCATATGAACTCCTATCCCAACGTTTCCAAGTTTAGTCCCAGATGTGCTGCGGCGTCTCGGAACGAAGCCACTCCAACAGGGCGACTCGACTCACCTATCAGCGGCACGTGGGAGAACCCGCGCTGAGCCATCTCCTGGATTCCTCAGCGATCGGTGATCTGGCAGACAGCGCGACAGGGTCCGGTGTCATGGCATCCTCCGTCGCGATCGTTACCCATTAAGGGAGACCAGGAAGTGCCGCATGCAGTTGGTGAAATACGGCAGTCCCGCAAGCAGGAGTGGTCCGTGCAACACCAGCTACGCTGGGTCGACGCGGGCTCAACTGTGGAAGCGAGGCACCGTGGGTTCAAGCGCCGATCGCGGGGAGCGACGCAGCCGTCGAGGCGGTCGTCGCCGCGCAGCACGTACAACGCAGCCGCGGCTGGTCAAACCTCTCGTGAACAACCTGCCCCACACAGAAGTCGTGAGCGCGGAAGGCATCGAGACGATCCACAAGGCCTCGATGCGATTGCTCTCCGAGACAGGAATGCTCGTCCTCGACTTCCCACGGGCACTTGAGACGTTCCGCGACAATGGTGCCAAGGTCGAAGACAACATGGTGTGGATCGACGAGGACACGCTGATGCACTTCGTCTCGATGGCACCATCGACCTTCACACTGCTCGCCAGGAACGCGGAGAACAACCTCCCGGTGGGAGGTCGCAACATGTTCTTCTCACCCGCGTACGGGCCCCCATTCGCCTCCGATCTCGACCGCGGCCGCCGCCCAGGAACGATCGCTGACTTTCACGACATCGCACGACTCACCTACATGATCCCCGACCTGCACCACGCTGGCGGAGTCATCATCGAGCCGAACGATGTCGACGTGGCGGAGCGACACCTCGACATGCTCATGGGTCACATCACGCTCAGCGACAAGTCCTTCATGGGAAGCGTGACCCACCCTGATAATGCACACGATTCCGTCACGATGGCCGAGATCCTGTTCGGCAGAGAAGCGATTCGCAGCGACCCGGCGCTCCTTTCACTTATCAGCATCTCGAGCCCCATGCGCATGGATGACCGGATGCTCGGAGCTTTGGAGGTGTACGCAAGGGCGAACCAGGCGATGATCCTGGCTTCATTCATCATCGTTGGAGCTATGTCCCCGCCAACCCTGGCCGCAACGATCGCTCAGCAGAACGCCGAGTCGCTCTTCGCCATTGCGTACGCACAGATGCTCAACCCTGGAGTGCCGTGTGTCCAGGGGCCGTTCCTACCAACCGTCGACATGAAGAGTGGCGCTCCTTGTTTCGGTACGCCCGAGAGCGCTCTTGCCCTCTACGCCTGCGCTCAGCTCGCTCGCCGATACGGTCTACCGTTTCGCTCGGGAGGCAACTACACCGCGTCACCGATCCCTGATGCACAAGCTGGATACGAATCGGCCAGCTCGATCTGGCCGACGGTCCAGGCAGGCACCAATGTCGTTCTCCACGCTGCGGGTTGGCTGGAAGGAGGACTGACCACGGGCTACGAGAAACTCATCCTCGACGCGGAGATGCTCGGGGCGATGGCCAAGTACGTCGAGGGCATCGGCCTGACGGAAGAGGACTTCGCGTGGGATGCCTATGCCGAGGCTGAACACGGCGGGCACTTTCTTGGGACCGCTCACACCCTGCGGCACTACGACACAGCCTTCTACCAGCACAAGGTCTTCAACACGGACAGCTTCGAGAAGTGGCAAGAAGAGGGAAGACGGGATGCGTACTCCCGAGCCAACGGAATCTGGAAGCAGATGCTGAAGGACTATGAACAGCCCGATCTCGACGCAGCGATCTCCGAGGAGCTCGATGCGTTCGTGGCCAAACGTCGCGCCGAGATCCGTGACGGTACACCCCGGTCGGGTTGGGAATCATCGCGCTGAACAGACGGTCGGACCCGCTGACCGAGTGTCTCACGCCGTCAGAGTCCCCTCTGAGCCTCGGGCGTGTCACAACACGTCGAGATACTGCTGCCTCCACGCCTCCGTTGTATCGCATGAGTTGAAGGTGTATATGTGGACGCCTTCGATGTTCATGAGAGGATCGTCCAGGCGATGACCGAGCGACTCGAGCAGTTCTGCAGGGTTGCTGCTGCCAGGCTTGACGAAACGTGCAGCGGTGGAGACGTTCTTGCGCAGGAACCGGATCGAGTCCCCAACGCCGATACGCGCAGAGATCTTGAGAAGCCTGAGTCCGTTCGCAACACCGGGAATTCCCAGGATCACCGGCAGCCTGATCTCGTTCGCCCGCTGTTGCGGAATCCATCCAGCGATCGTTTCGCCGGAAAAGCACATCTGGGTCGTCATAGAACCCGCATAGGGCTGTTTTTCCGAGAGTGCTCGATCGAGTGCCGCGTCCGGGATGAATGGGTGGCCCTCGGGGTACGAAGGCACGCCGACGGTCATGTCATGGCCGATGTGTTTCATCGCCATCAACAGCGAGAGCCCATCGTAGAACTCACCTGGCGCGTCCCCATCCCCTCCCACAACGAACACCTGCGTGACACCGAGTGTGTCCAGGCGATCGAGGATGCGCTCGAGATGCGCACGGTCGGAGATGAGCCGCGCCGAAAGGTGGGGCACAACGTCGAATCCCATGTCCTGGAGTTGCTCCGACAGGTCGAGGGTCGCATCCATGCCCTTGGCCGGTGAGGCTGTCACAGACACGGTTGCGCCATCTGGCAGGAACTTGGCTTGATCGAGAACGTTCTTGAGCGGGATCAACTCGAAAATCGGGTTCTGGAGAACACGGCGGATCGCAGCGGAATCGGTCATAGCGGTCTCCTCGACCGACCTCTACGTCTGCGAGTCGACCGCCCATCGTCGACGGATCGGGCAAGATGGACGAGTTGTGACAGCTCGGGATACGGATCTGTCCTGTGTGGGAAAGCCATCGACTCGACGAAGTAGTCCTGGAATCGCGACTCGGTGGCGGTTTCGATCCTCTCGACCCCGACAACGACCTCATCGATCGAGGCCCGGCTCGATCTGTCCAGCAGCGCCATGACCGCGCCTGCCCCCGCGGCGTTCCCGGCGGCGCTCACGTCATCGAGGTCACAGTCGGGGATGAGACCGATCACCATCGCATACAGAGGGTCGATATGGCTGCCGAATGCACCGGCCAGCCTGATCTGGCCCACGGATTCGATCCCCATGTGCGTCATCAAGAGCCGGATTCCCGCCGAAAGCGCTGCTTTGGCCAGCTGGATCGCCCTGACGTCGGCCTGTGTGACTGAAACGTTGCGCGTCAGACGGTACGAGAACGTCCTCCCGTCGGGTACGACCCTGGCTGAACGCCGCGGTGCATCATCAGCGAACCTTCCGTCTGGCATCACGAGTCCTGACAGATAGAGTTCGGCGACTGCCTCGATGATCCCGGAACCGCATATGCCTGAGCTGTCGATCCCTGTGAAGTTCTCCTCATCGGACCAGACGGGTGACCCGACCACGCTGAACCTGGGTTCGAACGTCTCCGTGTCGATGCGAACCCGCTCGATGGCCCCTGGTGTGGCTCGTTGCCCTGATGAGATCTGTGCGCCCTCAAACGCAGGGCCCGTAGGGCTCGACGCGGCGAGGATCCGATCCTTGTTCCCAAGCACGATCTCGGCATTCGTGCCGACATCGACGATCAGTTGCATTGCGTCCGAGCGGTTCGGGGCCTCGGACAGGATCGCGGCCGCCGTGTCTGCTCCGACGTGGCCGGCAATGCAGGGCAGGGCATGGAGACGTGCCGCCTCGTGAGCTGAGAGGCCGAGTTCTGACGCCACAATGTCGATCGAGCGTGACGTTTCGAGCGTGAACGGACTGACGCCGAGGGGCCGGACATCGAAACCGAACACCAGATGATGCATGATGGGGTTCCCGACCAGGGTGAATTCGAGAACATCCTCACGCACCACCCCAGCCGTTGAGACGAGCTCGCCCACGAGATCGTCGAGCGCATCGCGAACAACCGACGTCATCTGTTGGGCACCCTCTGGATGCATCATCACATGCGACACACGGCTCATGAGATCCTCGCCGAACCTGATCTGAGGGTTCATGCTGCCTGCGGATGCCAACGTGTCGCCGCTGAAGAGGTCACACAGGTGGCCCGCAAGGGTCGTCGACCCCACATCGAATGCGATACCGAGGGCAACATCGCGGAAACCCGGCCATACAGCGACGACCACAGAACCGTCTCGGACCGCGATCGTCACCGAACCATCGCCGCTGAGCAGCGCAGCCGATGCGTCGCGGATGGCGCCATCGGTCGGTTCGAGGTCGACAAGCCCCCACTGTTCCCGTAGCGCATCGAGAAGGTCGGCAAGTCCATGGAAGGCCATACCGGTATCTGCCTCAGGCGCCACCACGTAGTACAACCGGAGCACGGGGTCGACGGTGAAGTCGCGTACCTCGAGACGTTTGCGCACGACCTGACGGTGAAGTTGGCTCTCTGGTGGTACGTCGATCACAACATCGCCGCCGACGATCGCCAGGCAACCCAGCCTTCGTCCAGGTTCCAGACCCTTGCGTACCCGATAGGCCTTCTCGTCGGTCGAGAACGCGGACAGATGGTCGCCTGCTGAGACGATCCCATGTTTGGGAAAATCCCCGTCCACAGGGGTCACCTGACATCGCCCGCAGATTCCCTTGCCTCCACACACGGAATCGAGATCGACGCCGAGAACACGTGCGGCGTCGAGAACGGACGCACCTGTCGCAGTCGTCCCCTGTCTCCCTGAGGGGGTGAAGACGATCCTGGCCTGGTCAGGCCTGTCCGGCATCGACGTCCCGCCTTCGGCGGCGTCCGCCGCGCCGTTCGGCAAGGTTCGGATCGCGGTTCGCCGCGATCCAACGGGCAGCGTCCTTGTCGTGGCCGAGCAGAAGATCCCCTGCCATGATCGCTGCACGCACCTCTCCATGAAGCGGGTTGGTGATCGCAGAGGTCAGTCCAGCGGCCATTGCCATCGTCAGGAACGCGGCGTTGACAGCCTGCCGGTTGGGAAGACCGAAGCTGATGTTCGAAGCCCCACAGGTCGTGTTCACGCCGAGCTCGTCGTGGAGGCGCCTGACAAGGTGAAGAACCTGTCGCCCTGCAGTGCCCATCGCACCTATGGGCATGACCAGGGGGTCGACGACAACGTCCTGTGGGGGGATACCAAAATCGCTCGCCGCATTGACGATTCGTTTTGCGATCTCGAATCGCACGTCAGGATCCTCCGAGATACCAGTCTCATCGTTCGAAATCGCAACGACAGCCGCCCCGTGCTTCGCAACCAGAGGAAGCACCCGTTCCATGACCTCCCACTCACCGGTGACGGAGTTGACGAGCGCCTTTCCCTGATAGACGGCAAGACCTCTTTCGAGCGCCTCGACGATCGACGAGTCGATGGACAGAGGGACATCCACAAGAGCTTGAACGCGTGTGATGGACTCCGCAAGGATCCCTGGTTCGTCGGCAAGTGGAATACCCGCGTTCACGTCGAGTACGGTCGCCCCAGCCTCGACCTGGGCCACGGCATCAGCCTCGACACGACTGAAATCTCCCCTCTTCATCTCCTCGGCAAGGAGTTTCCGTCCCGTCGGGTTGATCCGCTCTCCTATCACCACGAACGGCGATTCGAATCCGATCGTCACCTCGCGGGTAGCGCTCGAGAGCACCGTTCGGGTCATGGAGTCCCACTTTCGCCCGTGTCATCGTGCCGAAATCCGCCTCTACCCACGAAAGCGGAGAGAACCTGTTCCGTGAACTCCGCCTCGAGGCTCACGGCCGCAGTATCCACCTCGGCCTGAAGATCATCACCGCAGTCGACTGTCGTGCGATGCCACTCCCCGAGATACTCGTCTGTGGTTCGTTTGCCCGCCAGAACCGCAGCTTTGTCTATCGCGATCTGGAACCGGTCATCGAGCTGGATGCTGACCTTTCTCCTGCCTTCTCTGGCAGTCACCTGGGCAGGGATATCGCGCCAGAGGATGGTTATGAGCTGCGCCACGGGCGTCAGGCCGTCCGTAGCAGGACGATCGACGTCTCGAGATCCCCATACCCAACGAGCTTCCGCTCGTAGGCGAGTTGCAGGCGGCGGGCAGCGACCCTACCGGCATCCTCGAGCCGTGGGTCATCGAACTGGGCAAGGTGCATGACGCGCGTGTAGTTGGCAAAGTAGGCGTCGCGCAGCTCGGGGTGGCGACCGAGGCCCAAGCCGTCGATCACGATCCTGTTGAAGTGTTTCACGAGGTAGTCGGTCAGGTAGAACGTTCCAGGTTCAACCTCCTGAATGGCTTCGAAGATCGGCGTTGTCGCCAGAAACTCGTAACAGTGGGCACCAGGCAGACGGTCGACCGCCTCATCGGCGATGAGCCTGTCAAGCTCACCACCTGTGCCACAGTCCGCATAGCCGATGAAGATCCGGTCGTACTTGCCCCGCGCCCGGTCGATTCGTCCTGCAACGGCCGCAGTGATGTCCTTGGGTGTGTTGTGCAGCTTGGCTGGAAGACATTCAACGGTTATCTCGTCCATCTGGTTGATCGCGACGATATCGAGCAACTCTCTGGCAAGGGCGCCACATGCGATCACCAACGTGGACACCGTCAGGTCTCCTCGCTGATCAGCATGCGGCGTTTCTGGACGAGCGTCTTGGCCGTCTCGACCGCAACGGCTGCATCTCTGCAGTACGCATCGGCACCGATGGCGACACCGAACTCCTCGTTGAGCGGTGCGCCGCCCACAAGCACGATGTAGTCGTCCCTGTTACCCGTCTCGACCATGTTGTCGATGACTACCTTCATGTACGGCATGGTGGTTGTGAGCAATGCCGACATTC
>BTQL01000077.1:0-9278 GCA_036985855.1 Acidimicrobiia bacterium
AGGAACTCGGCACGATGGTTGGGTTCCCGGAGCGAGCAGTTGGGGACACGACGCGAGTGGCCACCACGCGAGGTCGTTGGCGGGCGAGCTGTCGCGGCGGCCTGCCCGGCCGGGTGCGGCGGAGGGCGCTTCCGGGTCGGTCGAGCGCCTCAGAGCGCGGACATGCGAGTATGTACAGTCGCAAGACGCTGGAGAGCACAGTGACAAAGAAGAGTCCATTCAAGCTCGAGACGAAGCGAAGCCTTGCCGAGCAGGTAGCTGATCGGATCACAGAATTGATCGTGAGCGGCGACCTTGTAGCTGGCGACCAGCTGCCACCAGAGGTCGATCTCGCAAACCAGATGGGAGTCTCTCGGACGGCCTTGCGGGAGGGGATGAGAACGCTCGAGGCGCAAGGACTTCTCGAGATTCAGCCGGGCGTCGGTACCGTTGTACGAGAGGTTGGGCATGAGCAGCTCGTTCAGCCCCTCTCGTTGTATCTCGACGTCAGCGGCCGTGCGGTGAGTTTCGAGGAATTCCACTCCGTACGAACGATTCTCGAGACCGAAGTTGCAGCCCTCGCAGCTGCCGGCGCAGTCGGGGCGGACATCGACATCCTAAGGGGTTTCATGGCGGAGATGGAGGAAAACGTCGAGGATGCCGACGCCTTCGCTACGAGCGATGCCAACTTCCACGAGACGCTAGCCAAGACGGCGTTGAATCCGTTGTTGGGGTTGTTGGTCGGTACACTCAGGGTTCTTCTCGAGGAGCATATCCGCGATGTCGTCGGTCACATCGACCCCGCGACAGACGTAATCCCGTATCACGCAGCCATCCTCGAAGCGGTCGAAGCCGGTGACGCTGAAGCGGCCCGCCAGGCGATGGATGACCACCTTGCTAAGGCGAAAGAGAACTACTACGCCACCGTATCCACAAACTGACGAAGGCGAGGTAGAACATGATCTTTGTGACAGGGCTGGGTGTTCCGGAAGGACCGGTGTTGATGCCGGATGGAGGCTGGCTCGTAGTTGAGATGGGCCCCGACCGCGGATGCGTAACCCGCCTCGGGTCCGACGGGCGAATCCAGCAAGTATTAGCACGTACTGGACGGCCCAACGGACTCGCTGTGGACGCCGCGGGAAACATCTGGATCGCCGAGTCACTGGAGCCGGCCTTGCTTCGACTGTCTCCGGAAGGGGTTGTAGAGACCTTTCTCACCAACTGCAACGGTGACCCCTTCCTCTTCCCAAACGACGTGGCCTTCGGACCAGACGGTGCACTGTTCATGACTGACTCGGGCATTCTCTTCGATGAGTTCGCGCCAGGCGGAAACGTTCGGCCGGATTGGCGTGACGTGCCGGTCGACGGGAGGGTCTACCGCATCGATATCGAGGACAAGAGCATCTCGCAAGTCGATGCAGGGATCCGATTCACGAACGGTGTTGCCATCGGCACCGATGGCATGCTGTACACGAACGAGACCTTGACGGGCATGGTCTTCAGGTACTCGCTCGATGGTGAGAACGTCGGGCCACGAGAGCCGTTTGGAAACGTCTTGGCTCCGACCGAAGACGAGTCTGTACGCGGACCGGATGGAATGAAGTTTGCGGCAAACGGTGATCTGTACGTGACCGTGATCGGACAAGGGGATGTCACCGTCCTGGGGATCGATGGCGAGGTCCTGCGCCGTATCCCGACCGAGGGAAACTTCCCTACCAACCTCGCCTTCGGTCCACCCGGGTCTCACAAGATCTATGTAACCGAGGATCAGCTGGGCACTTTGGAAGTCTTCGACGTTGGTGTCGACGGCGCTCCGTTGTATGACGGGACACCTACCACCACTGGTGGTGTGTCAAGGGTATGAGTCAGCCGAGCGGAACCACGTCATGGAGCTCACGCCGTGATGACTGCGCCGTCGCTTGCTGATCCGACGGTTCGGCTGTACCGACCCAACACACCACCGACATATCGAGGCTTCGGCGGTGACCAGGTGGTGCGACGACGCTCAGCCTCCGGAATGCTCATGGCGACGTCGACGATCCCGATTTCGGCATCGATTGTGATGATGTCGCCGTCTTCGACCAGAGCGATTGGTCCGCCTGAAACGGCCTCAGGACAAACATGACCAACCATCATGCCTCGAGTAGCCCCGGAGAAACGACCGTCAGTGACCAATGCAACGGTCTCACCGAGTCCTTCCCCGACAATCGCTGCGGTGACTTGCAGCATCTCGCGCATCCCAGGGCCTCCAGCGGGTCCCTCGTACCTCACGACAACGACGTCACCCGGCTTCACCCCTCCGGCCTTGATCGCCGCGTACGCCTCTTCCTCTGAGTTGAACACGAGAGCGGGACCGCTGTGGCTGGTGCGGTCGTGGTGAGCGAGTTTCACAACACATCCGCCCGGGGCGAGCGTGCCTCGCAGTATCCGTAGGCCGCCGGATTTCTTGACGGGTGCATCTGTCGTGCGAACCACCTGTTGGCCTTCGGTCTCGATCGCTGACTCCGCAATCTCAGCGATCGTCTGTCCGTCGACACCGCGGGGCGTAGTGTTGAGGAAGCCACCTTCCACAAGCCTCTTGATGACGAGCGGCACGCCACCAGCGGCGTGGAGATCCACCGCAAGATCCGGCCCGGATGGAGAAAGTTCAGTCAGGACGGGAGTTCTTGCAATGTGCTCCCCGATCTCATCGATCGTCAACGGGATGTCGAACTCTCGGGCGACTGCGAGGAGATGCAATACGGCGTTGGTCGACCCGCCGGTCGCAGCGACTGCAGCAATGGCGTTCTCGATCGATTCGCGGGTGACGATCGATCGTGTCGTCGTGCCGGCTCGCACGAGGTCCATGACGATCGCACCGCTCTTTCGACCCGCTTCAGCTTTGGCGGGATGCAGGGCCGGAATGTCGTTGAGTCCGGCTGGCGACAGGCCGATAGCCGTCATCACCGTGCTCATCGTGTTGGCGGTCCACTGACCTCCGCACGCCCCAGCCCCCGGGCATGCGGCGCTCTCGAGCTCGTAGACATCTTGCGCTGTTGCATCTCCCGAGTAATACGCCCCAAGTCCTTCGAACACATCGAGAATCGTGATCCTCGTTTCTTGCCGTATTCCAGGATCGATTGCTCCGCTGTAGAGAATGAGGCCGGGAATGTCGAGTCTGCCCAGGGCCATCATCGCCGCAGGATTCGTCTTATCGCAACCCGTGATGCAGACGAGCCCGTCGAACGAATGTCCAAGCGCAACGAGCTCTATCGAGTCAGCAATGACCTCTCGCGAGATGAGCGATGCGCGCATGCCTTCAGTGCCCATCGAAACAGCATCCGAAATTGCGATCGTGTTGAACTCCATCGGTGTGCCGCCTGCCTGCTTGATCCCTTCCTTTACGGACGCGGCGAGCTCGCGCTGAGTCGCGTTGCACGGCATGGTCTCGATCCACGACGTGCCAACTCCGATAATCGGTCTTGCGAGGTCGTCGTCTGTGAGCCCGGTCGCTTTGAGCATCGCACGAGCGCCTGCCCGGTCGATGCCGTCGGTCATCACAGCGCTCTTGCGTTTTGCAGGGTCAGATGGTTTGTCGTAGGGCAGTTGCATCAACTATCGGCTCCATGGTGAGGTTGTTCGGCGGACGGTCATGTTTGGAGGAAACCGCCATCAACGATGATCTGCTCACCGTTGATGAACGAGGACAGGTCCGATGCGAGGAACAAAGCAACGCGGGCGACGTCATCAGGCTCGCAGGCTCTGCGCAGTGGTGTTCTTGCAGCAACAGCATCGAATTGCGCGCCCACGTCATGACTCTCGCCGCCAGATTCTTTCAGAAGGATCGCAACACCTTCGGTGAACGATGATCCGGGTCCGATACCATTGACTCGTATCCCGTCGGGGCCAAGTTCGATCGCCGCCGACTTCAACATGCCGAACACCGCGTGTTTCGTGGCGTCGTAGTGGAGGAGACCCGGAGCGCTCGGCCGGAGAGCGTCTATCGACGTTATCGTGATGATCGACCCTCCTTGCCCCTGCGATCGCATTACGTTCGCAGCGGCCCTGGTCATGAAGTGCGTCCCGAGAACATTGATATCGAGAAGGCGCCTGAATTCGGTCTCGTCGAGGTTCTCGATCAGGAAGTTCGAAAAGACTCCCGCGTTGTTGATCAGGACGTCGAGCCGACCGAACTCCGCCACGGTCGCATCGACCGCGGTTTGAACGGCAGCCTCGGATGAGACGTCCGTCTGGACGAAACTAACTGCGTGGCCTTTTGAGCGCAAAGGCTCGAGATCCTTGTCTGCGTCCTCCCTGAAGTCGGCGACCATGACCGCGGCCCCCGCCTCAGCGAGCCTGTTCGTACACGCATACCCGAAACCACGACCGCCGCCTGTTACCAGCGCAACTTTGCCGGTGAGGTCGATCATATCTGAAATGCTTGGCAGGTCTGTCGCTTGCGTCATCATGCCCTTTCGATTCGTTGAATGTCCGTCCACGGTCCTTGGCTATTTGGATCTGTCACCATCATCGGTAGCTTGTCGCAGTTCGAGAGCGACATCGATGATCATGTCCTCCTGCCCGCCAACGATGCCCCGACGCCCGAGTTCCAAGAGGATGTCGTCACACGCAACGTCATACACCTCTGCGGCGCGTTTTGCATGAAGAAGGAATGAACCATAGACGCCGGCGTATCCGAGCATGAGCCCGTCTCGGTCGATGACTCCTTGGTTCGGGCTCAGTGGTCTAACGACGTCTGTCGCGACGTCGAGCAGATCCGTCAGGTTGATTCCCGTTTCAAACCCGGCCTTGTCACACGCTGCGACCAGGATCTCGGTCGGGCAGTTTCCGGCGCCTGCTCCAAGCCCGGTGAGGCATCCGTCGACCTGGTCGATACCCTCACCGATCGCCGCGAGGGAGTTCGCTACTGCAAGGGACAGGTTGTTGTGTGCATGGAGCCCGACGCCACATTTGAGGCCATTCTTGAGTGTCGTTATGCGTTCCATCGTGTCGCTCACGGTCATTGCGCCGGCGGAATCGACAACGTACACGGCATCGGCTCCGTAGGACTCCATGAGCAGCGCTTGTTCGAGTAACTCTGAGGGGGCAACCATGTGGGACAGCATCAGAAAACCGACGGTCTCCATCCCGAGGTCCTTTGCGAGCGCAATGTGCTGGTGAGAGATGTCTGCTTCGGTGCTGTGTGTTGCGATGCGCGCGACTGAAGCTCCGATGTCGGCGGCTTGTGCCAGATCGTCCTTGACACCGATGCCGGGGAGGAGAAGAACTGCAATGCGTGCGTTCTCGGCTTCATCTACCGCTGCTCTGACAAGCTCCATTTCGTCAATTCCGGAGAAACCGTAGTTGAAGCTGGAACCGCCGAGACCATCGCCGTGAGCTACTTCGATCACCTCGACACCGGCGCGATCCAGACCTCGGACGACAGCTCGGACCTGGTCGACCGTGAACTGATGTTTGATGGCGTGGGAGCCGTCTCGAAGTGTCGAGTCGGTGAGTCGGAATGCCGCCGTCATGACGCACTCCCTGCGCGGGCGGCTCCGAGTGCCTCACCAACCCGTACCGCAGCTGCGGTCATGATGTCCAGGTTGCCGGCGTATGCCGGGAGAAAGTCAGCTTCTCCTGAGACCTCGAGAAGGACGACGATACGTGTTGCCACTGCACCTCCGGGTGTGGCAAATGGTCCTTCTTCGAAGACCGGAGGACGTTTCAATCGATAGCCCGGCACGTACGTCTGGACCTCGTCAACCGTCTGAAGGATCGACTCGATGATGCGTTCGGGGTCGAATCCGTCTTGAAGGCCGCAGTACACCGTGTTGCGCATCATGATTGGCGGTTGGGAGGGATTGAGAACCATGATCGCCTTTCCGATTGTGGCACCACCGACCTCCTCGAGGCAGGATGATGTGGTTTTCGTGAATTCATCGATGTTCGCTCTCGTTCCAGGCCCTGCGGAATCCGAGGCGACCGTGGAAACTATTTCGGCATATGGCACCTCCGCCTCCCGGCAAACTGCCGCGACAATCGGAATGGTTGCCTGACCCCCACAGGTGATCAGGTTCACGTTGGGAGCGTCGAGATGTCGTTCTAGATTGACGCCGGGAACGACGGCTGGCCCAATCTTCGCAGGCGTCAGATCGATCGCTGTGAGACCGAGACGTTCGTACTCGGGTGCGTGGGAGCGGTGGATGCCGGCCGATGTAGCTTCGAAAACAAGATCGATCTGATCGGCATTCTGCGTCACCCACTGCAGTCCATCAGACGAAATGTCGACTCCCATGTCCGCGGCCCGGCTGAGTCCCTCAGACTGAGGATCGATACCAACGAGTGCTCGAAGATCCAATTCGTTGGAACGCAGCAGTTTGTACATGAGGTCCGTACCGATGTTCCCCGAACCCATGATTGCGCATGCAGTCACAGATTTGTCACTCCTTCTTGTACAAGCAATGTCGAGTCCAACCTGTATGATGTATGATGTCTGTGTGAGACGCAAATCATGTGTGCGAGATTTCGTTTTCTCCGCGCGGCATCATCGCCGGCATATGTGCCATCTGTGGGGCGGGTCGGTGCTCGTAAACCAGTCGAAGATGGCCGACGCGACGATTCGGGTCCGACGTCTCGCTCCATCTGCCACCGGCCGGCGGATCAGGACGTACCCGAACTTCCCACGGGGTCCCACAAGGACGGCGAACTGCACATCGTCCTTGTCGATAGCGGTCGGTGGAGGAGCTGTGAATAGGGGGCGAGGAAAGACTTAAGGTGGGCCTGCCCGCATACGATCACCGCACAGCGGAGGTGGACGACGATGAACCTCGCCTTGACGAACGGAGCACTATACGACGGAGTATCGGCGAGTCTCCAACCCGCCACCACAGTGTTGGTCAATGGAGACAGGATCGCAGAGATAGGTCCCACTGCAACGCTTCCGGTACCTCCCGACGCCGAGGTCATAGACGTCGGCGGACGTACGATTCTGCCCGGATTGATCGACCTGCACAGCCATTGCACTTTTCAGTTCCACTTCGAGAATTCTGTCACGCGCTCGTATGGATCGCCCCGCAGTGACGCCTTCCTTGCGCTGGCCGCAGTTCCACGATTGGCGGAAGCCCTGCTGGCCGGCCAGACAACCATGCGCGACTGCGGTTCCATTGGCCAGATCATCTACGACCTCCGCGATGCCATAGAAAGCGGGATCATCGAAGGCCCCAGATTGCACGTCGCCGGGCAGATCATCCAGCCCACCGGAGGTCCGCATTCTCAAGAGCCCCGCGTCGTCGTCGAAGCAGATGGTGAGCCTGCGATACGGGCCGCGGTCCGGAACCAGTTGAAACGGGGCGCAGATTTCGTCAAATTGGCTATCGACGCTTCGGAGTGGACGCGCCAGGAGCTCGAGGCGGCAGTGGACGAAGCCCACCGGCGGGGTCGCAAGGTTGCTTGCCATGTCGTCCTGCGATCCGCAACCAAGATGGCCATCGCCGCTGGGGTCGATACGCTCGAACACGCCCGTTTCCTCGACGATGAGGATGCTCTGGCGATGAGGGACAAGGGAATCGCACTGGTGCCTGCCGTAAGCGGAATACGGGATAAAGTAGCGCTCGGTGAAGCTTTTCTTCAGCACGACCTCTTGTCACCCGCCCTACGCCGAGATGTCGAAACGACACTCGAGTTCAGTCGTCCGAGGGTTGAGGAGCAGGCCTCCATCATCGAGCGAGCGTTAGATGCGGATGTCACCATCGGAGCGGGAACGGATCGGACCGGCCCCTACGGAAAGGATCCATTCGCCGACATCGTGCGAGAGCTCGAGGTGATGGTCGGACTCGGTGTTCCCACAGATCGAGCGCTCAAGTCTGCGACGAGCACCGCGGCCGAGATCATGGGCATCGAGGCAGATGTCGGCGTCATCTCGCCAGGTCGCGTAGCGGACTTGATCGTGATCGACGGGAACCCTCTGTCGGACATCGGAACGCTCCGCGACGTGGCTTTGGTGCTCAAGGGGGGCGTCGCCGTTGCCTCCCATGCCACCTTGGCCGACGGTGCGGCCGCTGAGCGCTCGGCAAATTAGCCCCGACCTCAGGAGGATACCGAACTGGGTGAACGAATCCTTCCCGCGCTTGTGCTTGATGCCGAGCGCCATATACGCGTCGACTAGTGTCCGCGCATATGCACGACGATCACAGACTTGTCGAAGAACGGATCACGCGTGAACTACGCGAACGTGTCTTGCCGCTTGTGCACAGTGATCGTCGACCGTTCACCATTCAGGCTGGCCCGTCGCTCGATCAACTCCAGCCGTTCGTGGTTGGTTCGTTATGGGGTGCCCCGTGGGCAACGACCTGGTTCCGGTTCGATGGAGAGGTTCCTGACTCGTGGTTCAACCGTCGGGTCGAAGCGGTTGTCGATCTCGGGTTTGATCCCGGGCGCGTCGGGTTTCAGTGTGAGGGTTTGATCGTCGACGGGTTGGGACATCCGATCCAGGGTATTCATCCGAAGCGGGCGAACTATCGAATTGAGGCTTTACCCGGCCCGGTGACGATCACGTTGGAGGCGGCGTCTAATCCGTCGTTTGTGTCGTTCATTCCATCGTTGCTCGGCTCGATCGACTCTGCCGGAGATGAACCGCTCTACAGGCTCCAACGAGCCGAGCTGGTCGTGGTGGAGCCCGAGGCTGAGGCCTTGGCGCATGACCTCGATGTGCTGAACGGGGTGATGCTGACGCTGCCCTTGGGTGACCCGCGCCGTGCGAGGCTGTTGCGCACAATCGAGCGTTCGTTGAACGTCATCCCTGACGTCGCCTCAGCGCGTCGCCTGCTCCGATCCGCTTTGGATATGTCGGCCCGAATGTCCGCGCACCGGATCATCGCGACGGGCCATGCTCATATCGATACCGCATGGCTGTGGCCCATGAGCGAAACCGTTCGCAAGTGCACACGCACCTTCGCGTCCGCCCTCGGGCTGATGGACGAATATCCTGAGTTTCGCTTCGTGTGCTCGCAGGCACAGCAGTACGCGTGGATTGAAGAACGCCATCCCGAACTGTTCGAACGGATCCAGACGAAGGCCCTGGATGGTCAGTGGTTGCCGGTGGGTGGGATGTGGGTAGAGGCCGACATGAACCTGCCGTCGGGTGAGAGCCTTGTTCGCCAGATCGTGTTCGGGCAGCGATACTTCGAGTCCCGGTTCGGGCAACGCTGTACCGAGGTCTGGATCCCGGACGTGTTCGGCTATCCGTCGGGTCTACCGCAGGTGTTCGCGGCCGGTGGCATGCACCGGTTCGTCCCGCCGCAGCTTTCGTGGCAGCAGAC
>BTQL01000078.1:0-9173 GCA_036985855.1 Acidimicrobiia bacterium
ACCGCGAGAAGATTTCTCAGGTTTGCCTTGTGCCCCATGCACGAAAGGTAGGGCACCGCCGAAACAATTCTCGCGTGGGCGTTACTGGACTCGAACCAGTGACCCCCGCCTTGTAAGGGCGGTGCTCTAGCCAACTGAGCTAAACGCCCGGATCGGGCAATAGTAGGGCGTGCCGTCTGTCAATCGAGACGGATCGTTGTTCCCGGTTTCGTGGTTCTCATCTGTCCGACACGCTGTACGAAGGCCGACCCCTCGACGGACGCGTTCGTGTTCGTGCAACCACCTGCCGCGTGGGGTTGGTAGTCGACTCGCATGGATTGGACTGCTCGCACGCCGCCATCGAGTGACACTGCGATCGCATTCGACCAGCGTGCCTCGAAGCCGGGACCATCACATGGCGAAAAAGACTCGATATACATGACCGGGGCCCGCATGTGCGGGCTCTTGCTGACGAGCTCACGAACCATTTCTCGTTCTCCGGTGCGTTGATTCGTGATGGATCCCGTCCAGGGGAAATCTCCGTCGGAACCTTCGTTCCCGCGAGCGACCGTGAACTGATACGGCACGCCCTGCTCCCATGCATAATCCCTCGTCGCGACATCATCCGTACTCGATGGCAAGGTCGGTGCAGTGGAATCGAGCGGGTCTCCCTTTGCGTCGTATCCATTCCAATTCACGGCGCCTCGTTTGGGAAACTGGGGGTGGTGCTGCAGTCCGAAGTTGCAACTGCCTCCTCCAGGCTTGACGAACGCACCCTGAATCGCAAATGTGACAAGCCTGTCGATCTCGGGTCGTCTCTTCACCTCCAATGTGACTGAGACTTCCATGAGGCGCTCACCGTATGGCAGATCCCACCATAGAAAGAAGGATGACGAGCCGCTCGAGCTGGTTGGCGCGCCGGCGACTCGTTCACCGACCCGAGGTGATAGAAGGTTCCTGACCCAGTTTCGCATGGAACGATATTACATCCGACATGCTGTCGGGCAAAGGGCTCTCTAGCCTCGATGTGTGGCTGTCGTCCAGAACCGCGTGCTTCGTACCGTCCTCATGGCTCTCGGTTGGTTGTGGGTTGGGATCGCGTTCATTGGAGTGGTCGTTCCCGGCCTGCCAACGACAGGTCCGATCTTGCTTGCGGCATTCTTATTCTCGAAGTCGTCGGACAGGTTCGACCACTGGTTGCTGAACAACCGATTCTTCGGAGTGATCGTGACCGATTGGAGGGAGGGAAACGGATTCACCCCCAGGGCGAAAACGATCGCGGTCATCGCTATCACTGCTTCGTTCGGCATAACAACAATGTGGTTCATCACGGGGTCGTATGCACGTATCGCGATGTGGTTGCTTGCCGCCGCAATAGCAACCTATGTCATCACGAGACCCACCAAGCGCTCCGATTCCGCCCACCAGCGTGCATCGGTTTCCTAGCCGTTCAGGTGTTCCTCTCCGATGGTTGGCAGATCGGCCGGCATCAGCGGATTCGGACGATGGTCGTGGTAATCGCGATCAAAGGTCGCACAGTGCCGCAAGCCCCGCACGCGCAACGGCATAGGGCCGCCCGTACTCGACGAACGCTGCTCCGACGGATCGCCGATCATCACGGAATGCGGACACGAGGACAATGAATCCATCACCGGTCTCGACATCGGTGATGTCGATTCGCATCTCATCTGAGCGGTCGACCATCGACAAGACACCGTTCATGACGGCCCCATCGATGTCTCCTTCGTCGTCGACGGGTTCGCTGTAGATGCCTCCTGTGGCATCCTCGATCTCGACGGCGACACCGTTTGCCGACTCGATGACGGCGACACGAACGATCGTTAGAGGCTGTACCGCGCTCGGTCGAAGTTCCGCCGGTGCCGGGTGCTGTTCATCATTCGGAATCAGATCGCCAAGACCTCGCCCGAGTCCGATTCGCTTTCGCCGCGGCGTCTGTCTCGGGAGCACGACCGATGGAACCGACCTTCCAAGGAGCGCCTCAACGCGTTCCTTCACCTCGTCACCATCTCTCGTTCCGTCAAGCCGTATCCGAGCCACAGAAGTCTCGTCATCGCGCAGGACGATCTCAGCGGTTGCCACACCGGGCAGGGCGTCGAGGTCGGCCCGAAGGTTGTCAGTTGTCACATCTTCTCCGAGGCGTCGCAACGTAACGATACTGGTGAATTGGATTCGTGCCGGTTACAGCTTCGCTCGTGCGCGAATCATGATGCATGCATCGATGAGTGCAGGGATACCGAGCTCATCGACGCGTTCTCTCACGGCATCGTCCGCAGCCCCCGGCTGGATCCACACGGCAGCATCCTCGAACTGCGCGAACTGGTCGAGCAGACGCAACGTTCGAGACGGCGGAACGACGACGTTGATTATGTCGGGAGGTTCTGCAAGGTCGGCGACAGATCTGAAGGCAACGTCGCCGTCCACGGTTGCGCGACCAGGATTGATCGCGACGACCCGATAGCCCTTGGACTTGAGATCGCGGTAGATCTTGCCACCGTATTTGCCTGGAGTATCCGTAGCTCCGACCACGGCGATCAGAGGATCAGGCAGCTCGAGACGCACGGACACTGGATCACTCATGCCACATACAACCCTTGTCCAACCCGGCTATTCCTTCGACGCTTCATTGCCGGGTGTCGCGATGATCGCACCAAGGGTCGCGAACAAGATCTCCAAATCGAGCCTCGTGGAACGGGTCTCGACGTATCGCTCGTCCCACTCGGTTCGCTCAGATAGCGCTATCGAGTCTCTGCCATGAACCTGAGCAAGGCCGGTTATCCCTGGTTTCACGTCGAATCTGGCATGATCGAGGCCGATGAGTTCGGCTTCTGCAGGCACGAGCGGTCTCGGACCCACAAGGGTCATCGAACCTTTCAGGACGTTCCAGAGGTTCGGAAGCTCATCGATCGACCACTTCCTGAGCCGCGCTCCGACCTTCGTGATGCGCGGATCATCGTCGATCTTGATCGTGTAATCGCTGTCGGGCGCCCCGGACCTCCGGAGCTCATCGATATGAGACCTGAAGACCCCTTCGTCCTGATCGAAGATCATCGTGCGCAGCTTGACCATCCAGAAGAGATTGCCGTCCCGCCCGACACGGCGCTGCCTGAAGAACGCTGGCCCGGCCGAACCGAGCTTGACCGCGAGGGCAGCGATCAGTATCACAGGGAAGAGCAACACCATCGCGACCATCGCCCCGCCGATGTCAAGGGATCGCTTGACGACTTGATATCCGTGTGAGATCTCGGTCTCGTCTGCGTCTCTCATGAGCGCGGCACCAACGAGTGCGCCGAGTGCAACGATCTCGCCGACCATGAAAGCCACAACGACGTGAACGACCGGGTCGTTGAACGGCAAGGCGATCATCACAACAGCCGCTACGAGGGCTGCAAGCCAGGCAACACCCAGCCTCAACGATTGCCCTTTCGCTACGAGAATCTGACCTATGAAGAGGCCACCAGCTGCCAGCACTACTCCTGCTCCCGAGATGGCGGCGACTGATGAAGTCGGGGCAAATCCGGAACCGAAGGCCACACGGATCAATAGCGGGCCGAGCAGGGCTCCGAGCAGGGCACCCAAGACAGCAAGGAGACCAGACGCGACAGCGATACCACGAGCCCAGGAACGCAGCTCCCGCCTCTCACCACGCACGGCCATCTCAGTGAACGAGGGGAGGATCCTCGCTATCAAGTTGTATCCGAGCGTCAGCGGTGCGCGAGCGATGAGCAGCGTGGCGTACACCACGGAGAACTGCGCGTTCGTCGCTCCAAGGCGCGATGCCACCAGCGGCCCGGCCAGAAGAAGCGCCTGGGAAGCCGCTGCGGCAAGTACGAGTCCCGTGAGCAGGCCCTTCTCTTCGGATTCGCCGACCTCTTCATCCGAGACCCTTGGCTGGGTGCGCGAAGGCTTCCATGGACGCCACAGGATGATGACGAGGGGCCCAAGAACATGTGCCCAGGCAAAACCGGTAACGGTTGGGGCAACTATCGCAATCGCTACTGCGATCGCTAGACGAAACATCGATGCTCCAGCCGACGCATGTCCGTATGAACGGAAACGTCTTCGGCCGGCGAGGTACCCGCGCCCGACAGCAAAGAAGAAGTGCACGGCAACCGTTGCAAGGACGAACAGGACGAATACCCTGCGGGACGAGAACGCAGCGAAGTAATCGTCCCCGGACACGGACACGACAATTCCTGCTGCAGCCATAGTCGATGCTGCAAGCGCGACTGCCCTGGCAGGCACCACCCAACCCCTCGCCCCAAGGGTCAGCCGGCGAATGACGAACTGTTCAATCGGCATCAGCACAACGACAAACGCGAGAAAGTGCGCGGTGAGCAATATCCCTATTGCAGCGAAACCCTCAGTTCCCAGCGATCGTCCTGCAAGGAACTGATACGCATACCCCCCGAGTCCAGCAATCAGGCTACCGAGGACGATGTCGAGCGTCCCGTCGCTACGCATGTACGCATAACGAGCGGCACGACTTGCGGGCTGATCCTCGGCTGGTTTGTCCTGTGGTTCTTCCACGATTCCCCGTTAGACGGACAGGAGAATACTTCAGACGGGTGTCAGATATCAGGTTTCAGACATCAGATGCTGAGTTTTGTGCCCCGCTCCTTTGTCAACTTGACAACCGCGCAATACGGTCAGTACATAGACCCTTCTTCTACCATCCCGTCCGATGGCAACCCCCAGCAATTCGAACGGCAGTTTCATGCCCTTCGTTGCCGCGTTCGCATCGGCGATAATTCCGGGCGTCGGACAGTTCATCGCCCGTGATTCGCGCCGCGGAACCAAGCTCCTGATCGTCAATGGTGTCATCCTCGCAGTGCTGTTGTTCTTCGTCAGGGACAAGCTGTCGCTGCTGACGCTGTGGATAAAACCTTCCTCCCTCGCCCTGATGATGGTTGGAAACATACTGCTGCTCGGCTACAGGGTCTGGGCCGCAGACGACGCGTATCGCATCGCCAAATCGAACCGTGAAACGGCACCGACCGCACCGGCGGGCGCAATCCTCGTCGGTGCCGTAACGCTCGGCGCGGTACTCATCCTCCCCCATGCCGTATTCGGTTACTACGACGTTGTCCAGTACGACCTCATCACTTCAGTATTCGGCAACGGCACTGCTGGAGCGACGTCAGACACCACCACAACAGAGCCGTCGCCGCCCGTCACGGACGCTACCGGCAACACGGTCGTCGCCATTCAGTCTGAGACAACAACCACCCAACCCCCGAAAGGCGTTTTCGATGGCAAAGAACGGTTGAATATTCTCCTGATCGGCGGTGACTTCGGTGCGGGACGTACCGGAATCCGTACAGACACGATGATCACTGTCTCCATCGATCCGGTCACCGGAGAGGCCGCAATGTTCTCGATTCCGAGAAACTGGACCCAGGCTCCGCTACCCGAAGGCATGGGTGTATGGGACTGCGATTGTTATCCGGAGCTGATCAACGAACTCTGGATAGCGGGCGAGCGCTATCCAGAGGCCTTTCCGGGCCCAGGAACGCCGTCCGAGAACGCGGTGAAAGGCGTAGTTGGTGAATTCCTCGGAATCGAAATCGACTACTACGCGATGGTCAACCTCGATGGTTTCGTCGACATCGTCGACGCACTCGGTGGTGTCGACATCTATGTCCCTTCCCAGGTGATCGACGAGAAGTACCCACTCGAGGACGGCACCGGCTTCGAACGCATCGAGATCGATGCGGGTTGGCAGAAAATGGACGGCCACATAGCACTCGCCTACGCACGCACTCGAAATCAGGATTCGGACTACTTCCGCATGAGTCGCCAGAGATGCGTTATCCAAGCGATGATCGAACAGGCGGATCCCGTGTCGCTGATCCTCAACTTCGGAAGCCTCGCGGACGTCATCAAACGAACCATGACTACCGACATTCCGCTCGAGGCGTTGCCCGAACTCATCAAGCTGCTCCCGGCGGCTGATATCGACAATGTCGTGTCCGTGCGCTTCATCCCCCCTGAATACCACCTCAAGTACAGAGACGATGGAAAACCCGGCGGAGTCGCCAACGTCGACCTTGTGCGCGAGCACGTGCAGCTTGTGATCAACGACCCCGAACGGGCGGTCAGAGAGCTCGGACTCGAGCAGCTTGAAGACGTGTGCGGAGACTCGAACGCCTGACGCTCGGCGGCGATCAGTCCGTGAGCCCGACCATCACGAGAATGTCTCTCCTGTGATAGGACCGACCCTCGACGGACCGGTCAACAACCCATTTCTTGACGGACTCAACAGGTGGAGACGGGCGCGCAAAATCCGGATTCCCGATACCGTGGGCCACCGTGTCCCTCGTCGAATACTTCAGGCCAGATTCGTCGTCGTGGTCGATGACCGTGATGTCGTCAACGGTCACCTCCATAGTGCTTGGGATGCCCCGATGACTATCGACGGTCTCCACTCCCCCATATTTCGACCATGAGTACGAACGCGTTGAAGCCGTCGGCCCGTCCAATTGCCCCGGGTTGATCACCTTGTCCGGACGTGGCATCCATTCCCTCCTGATACCTTCCTGATGCCAAGATAGTCCACTAAACGCCGTGAGGGAAGTGCAGATCGCACATTCCGCTACTGTCTCGTCAATGAAAACGCTCACGGATGCCGGAATCGAGACCATATTCGTCCGATTCACACGCCGATCGACCCTCAAGGACTGAAAATGGCACGTCGAAGATTCTCTGCGCCTCTTGCCGGTGCGATCGCAGGCGCGCACATGGCAGCGAAGTCTCTCGAACCAAGCCTCATGCCGAGGTCTGCGATCGACCAGGGCCTCATCATGGCAGGGAGCTTTGCCACTGGGTATGTCGTTGGATCGACCAGTGCCCGCGCTGTCGGACTGGTTCCTGTTCTCAGCGGAACGGCAGCCCTGCGGATGACACGGATCGTCGCAACGGGCGTCCACTCAGCTCAGTTTCTTCGGCGGTTCGGGGAACGCTCGATTGGACGAACGGACGAGACGGCAGCCTGGACAGACACCGGAAAAGAGATTCTCACTTCAGTTGCCTTGGCGAAAGTTTCTTCAGGAGAGACTCAACCTGCCCTCGGAGTCGCGAGCACCCTCGCAGTGGCGGCGACGACACTATCGGACGCCCAGACAGCAGTTCGAATCCGCGAAGATCACGTTCATGCAAACTACCTCGTTACGGCAACGGGGACGGCGATCGGCGCAGTGTCGGCCGTGGCAGCGCTCGTTGGAGCAATCCGATTGTCGGGCCATGTGGCTAGAAGGACCACAGGCACAACAGGTTTCAGCGGCTCGGTTGTGTATTCGAGTGCTGCACTCGCGGCCGCAGGCGCGATCGCAGCTGGCGCCAAGGTGGCCCTGTCACGCGTTATCCGTTCTATCGCCGCCGGCAATCGTGCAGTTGAGATCGCGTATGCAGATACACCAAGCACACCGACCGTTGCCGGTGGCTCCTACAGCCTCATTCCCTTCGACTCGCTTGGACTCCAGGGCAGACGCCTGGTTTCCGTGGTCACGCCAACATCGACGATCGAGACCGTCATGGGTGAACCGGCGCGCAAGGAACCGGTCAGAGTCTTCGTCGGCGAGGAGTCCGCTTCATCGACCGAAGAACGAGTCGAGCTTGCAATTCAGGAACTGCGGAGGGCGGGCGGATTCGAGCGGTCTGCGATCGTTGCAGTCTCACCAGCCGGCACGGGTTATGTCAACTACATCACGGTCGAGGCGATGGAGCTCATGGCTCGCGGGGATGTCGCCACCGTCGCCATCCAGTACGGAAGCCTTCCATCCATGCTGTCGATGAACAAGGTCGCGGAAGCCTCTGTCCTTTATGGAGCCCTCGTGCAACGGCTCAGGACGGAGATCGATGATCTGGATCGGGATGTCTCGCTATTTGCGTATGGCGAGAGCCTCGGTGCCCAGACAGGCCAGAACGGCATTGAAAGCATCTCGGATGGATCTGCGCTTCCCGTGGACGGTGCTCTGTGGGTCGGCACGCCATACGGAACAGCCCTCTTTACGCAGATGACAGCCCAGAACGGTACTTCAGTGTTCGATAGACCTTCACAGATAATCGGGTACGTTGAGGCCGGCAATCCGATTCCCCTGGCGACATTTCTCAACCATGACAACGATCCGGTGACGAAGTTCACTCCATCGATGTTCTATCGCATGCCTGAATGGCTCAAGAGTCCCGACCGTGGCCGGGGTGTGAATCCTCATCAACGCTGGCTCCCAGGGATAGCCTTCTGGCAGGGCATCATCGATACGAAGAACGCTGCGACGGTGGTACCGGGCGAATTCAAGTCAACCGGTCACGACTACAGGGCCGACCTCGCAACGTTCACCAAAATCGCATTCGGATTCGACGACGTAACCGCTGAGCAGATGGACAGGATCGAGGAGAAACTCCGCGAGTCTGAGATAGAACGGTCGGATCACATAGCGGAGGGCAAGGTTCAGAGCGCCTGAGCAACGGCCTCGACGACTTCTTCCCTGTCGTGACGGACCTGCTCGTACACATCTTTGATCGATCTCGACCGCAGCAAAGATCTGATCGCTCGAATCAGAAGCACCCCCCGCTCGAACAACGCAATGAGGGCGAACAGGTAGAAGGGAAACAGGACGATCGAGGCCGCAGCCAAGCCGGCGCTAGCGTTCGAAAAGACCCACCACGCCCAGAAACCCCACGTCAGAAGGAAGGCGAAGATCGCGCCGAGCGGCTTGATTGTTGCGATTACGGCGTCTGCAACCTTCACCCTTCCAATGAGCCATACGATCGCCATCGGAATCGCGTTGAAGAAGAGGCCAACAATCGCAAACGGCAACAGCAGCAATCCGATCACGAGGTCCTTCACGATGTTCCACAGAAACGCTCGTTTGTTGCCGACTCCTGACACGAACATCTCATCGTCGTAACCAAGCGCGTCGAGTTCGGATCGGTACCTATCCATCGCATCGACAACATCCTGCTTGTAGTTGTCCTGCGCCTCATCGATGAGCCTCGCGAGCACCTCCTTGTCACCATGACCAACTTCGGGATCGGATCCGTCCGATGGTCTGAGTGCAACAGCCGACGCAGCAGCGAGATTCCGGGCAGCGACCCAATCCTCGAAATCGGGCGCAGCCCAGCGAAGGCGCTCCTCCATCTCCGATGTGAGGGCAATGACTGCGTTGCGGTTGGAG
>BTQL01000079.1:0-8491 GCA_036985855.1 Acidimicrobiia bacterium
CAGGGATGACGAGATGCAGATCCGCGAGGGTGTCGACGAGCTCCTCAGCAAGAGGCGGACGTCGAATCACCAGTTCAAGGTCGCCACACCGACCGGCATACGTGAGGTTCGCAGCGACCCCCGGAAACTGTTCGAACTCAAAGGGCGTATCCGGCACCTCGCCTCCGAGAACAGTGCGAAGGTAGGTGCCAACACGTTCCTCATCGAACCGCTCATCAGTCCGAATCGGTGGGGTGTCTTCGCCCACAGAAACCCGCCGACGTACGCCGCCGACGCAGCGGCACCGATGAGCGGGATAGCCACTTCGATGCACAGTCGTGTGGCCGGTGTTGTTTGATGATGGCGCTGGAGTGCTACCTCTCGGCGCACTACCCGCACAAGGTCGACCGCCAGCGAAATGACGCTGGAGTTGTACGGCAAGGTCTATCCGGCCGCTACGAGTGCGAACGTTGCCGAGTGGGTATAGTCGGTCTCATTCACCCTGTGGGAGGACTCAACGTGAGAACTTTTTCCCGTCACCGAACCGGGCTGCCGATCCTGGTGGTGACGGTGATACTCATCGCTGCGGCCTGCGCCGGAGGAGCGGACACCTCGGCACCTGAGACATCAACTGTGGCACCGAGCAACGACGCTCAGACGAATACACCGGCCGCATCCGTTGGACCGGCCTCGGCATTGAATCCAGCAGTCGTCGAGCGGGCCAAGTCGGTCGACGAGGTTACGACCGCCGACGGAGCTCAGGTCATGGTGGCGATCGAATGTGATGCGCAAACCGGCGGTGACCTCCTCCACGCTGGCGCTGTGGGGCTCCCCGAGGGGATCTACGATGGAACAGTTGACCCCTCAGTAGGGGGCTCCATCGAGTTCCAGGTCGGCTCAGACGGAATAGGGTCTACAGCCCGGCAGGCGACACTCGACCAGTCGACGTACACGGTCACCTACGCCGACATCGACGGGGGGATCGAGTTTACTCTCACAGGCTGCAGCGGCTGAAAAGTTGTCTCGTCAGGGGGCAAGGTCGGTCGCAGCCCAAATTGGTGCATTGTCGGTCGCACACGGAGAGTGCGTGGAGCCGGTCGGCGTCCATCGGGCCGAATGAGATGCGCGTTGCCCGCTGAGTCCCTTGGAATCTCATCGATTCCTCGAATGGACCCTTTGGGTTCGAAGTCCCAGACGAATTCGCCGTTGCTCCGATCGATGGCGACGATCCCGGAGAGCGCGTAGTACCAGCCAACAACGTTGTCACCAACAATGTTCAGACTCCGGGGAATCTGACGGATACCCTGCGTGCTGGTGCCGTCGACTTCAACCTGTCAGTCGATAACCAGCGTGTCTCCCTGAGGACTCACGCCGAAGAGGTATCCAGCGCGAGTGTCGACCTCCCGGGTGGTGACGACGAAAACTCTCCCATCGTCGTCCACGACAACCGAAGCACTGCCCTCAACTAATCGTTCACCGTCGAGGGTGACCTCGGCAATGATCGCACCGGTATCTGAATCAAGTCTGGACAAGATCATCTGCGTACCATCCTTAACACCGCTGCGGGAAAGGACATACGCCTGACCATCAGGGCCGACGCTGAGGTCAGCGAGGGTGGCGTCCGGGAATGCCCGGCGCCACCGCGAGGCGATGGCGGCTCGATCGATGCCGAAGGACTCAACGGTCACCGCGAAGTTGGCCTCATGGAGAAGGACGACGTTGTTACCAATACCGACGATCGATTTCTGGCGACTGTCAATCTGCTGCCCGCGCTCGGTCGGCGCATTGACAGCAACGTCGGCAAGCAGCAGCTGCTTCGAGGGATGGGCAAGATCGGCGTAGTCGAAGAGCGACTCCTCGTCTGAAATCTGCCAGCTCTCCGATAGCGTGTACCCGCTGTTGTCGCTTTCGTCGAGAATCGTACCATCGCGAGTGATGAGATCATCGGATGGGTCGGCGTTGGGATTGCCGAGGAGACCCTCCCACAAGCGGTTCCCGCCCGCTGGGGTAACAACGATATCGAGTCCTGGGCCGATCCAACAGTGGATGATGTCGCCGTCGACGGCAACGACCGTGATGCCGGTGGCGAAAACGTTCACCGCGGTGCTGTCGTGGTCTACCGAACCACCGGGTTCGAGCGTGAAGACCTCCCCTTCGATTCGCAGTGGCTGATCGGCCTCGACGGTGTACGTGGTGCGATGATGGCAACACCCACGGCGATAGCCAAGTTGCATGCGACCGCCCCACCGTTGCCGCAGCGGGACTGGCGCTTTCGGATCTCGAAGTCATCGGTGCAAGCCACGACGAACTCACCGACGAGCTGCGAGTCGTACCGGACACCGTCGCAGGTCTCGAGATGGGGCTCGCCCCTGCTCCCTCCCTGCCCGCTCGTACCCGGAGGTGGCGGCGGGTCAAAGTAGTCATCGAGGGTTGCGGGGGCTCCCAATGCAGGACCACCACCGAAGAAATGGGGAATGGCCGGGAAACAACCGGCGCCCCTCGCAGCAACACAGATCGTGACGCCGATTCCCAGTCCAATCCCGGCACCCGCTTTGCCTTTTCCGGCATCATTCCCCACAGCGACCTTTCCTCGAACTCACCAAGTTGGCCGCGAGCCACGACGGGCGCGAGTTCACGGGACTCGTCCAGCGCAGCCAGGATCGAAAACCGACCGTCGGCCACCCGCGCGGAGAACAGTGCGATGCCACCTCTAGTTGGTTCCACGACGCCGTCCGCAGAAGCGAACGACCGCATGGAGGCGAAGTCGGTGAACGACGGATCACCCACAGCAACTTCACCATCGAGGAACGTGAGATCGAGTCCCAGCCTGTCGGTGCTTGCGACAGGCTGGGAAGTAGACCGGCGAGTTGCGATCACGATCAGAACCTCGCCTGTAGACGCGGTAGCGAGTCCGGCGACCACATCGACGTCATCACCGACGGTGCCGGTTTCGATGGGGGGTCTTGGCGCAGGTTCTCTTTCAGGTCAAGTCCAGGGCGGCTCTTGCGTCGAGGCGGATTTCGATCAGTCGACGAACTCGCCGCCAAAGTGATGACCTTCATCACCGAGTACAACCACAAAGCCAGGCCGTCCCGATGGACCTACGAGAGCAACCCCTCGCAGCGGCATGATCAGTAAACAGACCTCCGCGCGAGAGGGCCTAGTGGGCGAACGCCGGATTCAAGGGTAGCCTTGTCGTTCATGGGCCGGAGATTCCTTCGATCGATACTGATCTCAGATGTCCTGGCGTTCATTGTTGCCCTGTTGGGCGCATCGACGGTCGTCTTCGATACACCGTGGTTCTGGGCGGTACCTCTCGAGAACAACGCTTCGATCTGGCCGATGATCGCGATGCTGGCCTTCGGTGGGGCGATGGGGATCGGCCTGTCGATTGCCTCATGGAGTGGGACGGTGCCGCGACCGCTCTACAGCCGAGCTGTGGCCTTTGTCGGCTTCACAGCCGTGTTCACAACGGCCGGCATCGTGCTGACCCGGTCCTACTTCTCGCGACCCTTCTTGCTGATATTCGGTGTGATCTGGCTCGGGCTCGCACTGTTGCACCGTTCGGTTCGAAGAGCTCGCCCCTGGCAGGAGGGCCTTACGATCGTGACACACGAGAAGGCTCTGGTTGAAGACTTGCGGGACGCACCGCATGCAACGGTCGTGTCCGTGTTGGATCCACGTGAGGAGTCACCTGGGAAGCCCGTTGACGACGGCGTCACGCTCGCTATTGACCTTCGTGCGGTGCTCTCGCAATCGATGGCGCAGTATGTGTCGTCTGCTTCGATATCTGGGACGAGAATCCGCACACTCACGGACGTCTATGAGGAACACACTGGTCGGATCCCGATGATGCACCTGGCTGAAGGCTGGGAGCTTTCTCAACCTGTGAGCCGTGGTACCTACGCGCCGGTCAAACGCGTGCTGGATGTGATCGTCGTGGGTCTCACGCTTCCGCTGTGGTTGCCGCTCGCGTTCCTCATCGTGCTTGCCGTAGAGCTCGACTCGCGTGGTCCGGTTCTCTACAGCCAACCACGTGTTGGTAGACAGGGTCGGGTCTTCACGCTCACGAAGTTCCGCACCATGGTCGATGGTGCAGAAGCGTCCGGTCCGCAGTTCACGTCTGAGGACGATCCCCGGATCACGCGCATAGGGCGTTTCCTTCGTAAGAGCCGACTCGACGAGTTGCCGCAGGTTTGGAGCATTCTCAGGGGCGAACTCAGCTTGATCGGCCCTCGTCCGGAACGCCCGATGTTCGTGGAGGAGTTTTCACGTGAGATCCCCTTCTACGAGGCCCGTCATCTCATCCGCCCCGGAGTGACGGGGTGGGCTCAAGTGAACTACGGATATGCCGATGATCAAGCTGAAACGATCGAGAAGCTCACGTATGACCTGTTCTACATCAAGCACTCATCCTTCTGGCTGGATCTTCAGATCGTCGGCAAGAGCATATGGACGGTGTTTACGGGTTTCGGAGCTCGGTGAAAGGCACAGTTCGAATGACTGTGAGGCCTAGCCTTCCGATTTGATGCGCGGAGAACGTTCCATTGCTGTCTGGGCGGCGTTGGTGGTCCTGGTTGGGATCTCTCTTCCGGCGCCTGCGAGGGGAAACGACCCCGGCGTCAGCGTGGCCAACTACACGGAGTCGCGCGGTTGCGAGCCCGGCCTGGCCGGTCCGGTGCGGCCGTACGTTTCGACCATGGGCACGATGTCGCTCAGCGACCAGATTCGCGGTCCCTGGGGGGACATGTTCGGAAGGACGTACGATCAAGTTCGGAACTCCCTCGTGTGGTGGCAGCTCCCCGGATCGAACAAGTCGCTTCAAGTGCACGAGCGTGTCTTGCCCGCGTTGGAACGGGCAGCTGTCAACTTGAATTCCTATCTGGTCAACGGCAAGTCATACAACGTTTACTCGGCGTTCGCCTGGATATGGAGGACCGTCCGCGGACGGACCCAGGTGTCGGAGCATGCTCTCGGCTCCGCGTTCGATATCAATCCGTCTTCGAACCCTTACAGCGAAGGCAACTACCTCCAAACCGACATTCCTGACTGGTTCGTTGCATCGTTCGTAGACGCAGGCTTTTGCTGGGGCGGCAACTGGGTCGATGTCAAGGACCCGATGCATTTTTCCTGGAGTGGGCCTGTTCTCACACCGAACTATCCGGGGCGGCCGGCCCCGTATCCGCCGGTGACGTCCACCTCGAACTATCGGGGTTCGACCCTTTCGCTGAACTCGCGCATCTCAGTGAAGGCCGGCAGCGTGGTCACACTTGGAGATGTGACCGGCGAGGGTGCGCCGGATCTCGTACAACTCAGCGCGTCGGGTCGGGTCGAAGCCGCAGGTGCCATCGGTGATTACGGTCAGATAGCGATGAGGGACGCGACGGGCACCGGTTCTTCGAACTCGGTGCTCGGCGACTACGACCTCGACGGGCGACCGGATGTTTGGGTACCCGATCGCAGCGGTTCGACTATTCGCTTCGACGTATGGACCTGGGGGAGCGGTTTCGATCAATCGATATCTATCAGTACCGCGGCGCCGAGTTCGTCGACACATGTGATGCTCGGACTCTACGACGACGATTTCCTGCCCGACCTCTACGTATACAACGGCTCGTCGTTCAGCGTATACGGTTCCAAGAACGGCTACGGGTCGGTCGTGACTCAGATCAACATGCCGGTCGGCGCCGACTCATCGTGGCACTTCTCAACCGGCGACCACGATCTGGATGGCAAGAGCGACATCTATGCCGTATCGAACGGTCAGGAGCCTTCGCTGAGGATCAGCACCGCAGCAGGGTCGTTCGCCACCTTTTCCCCGGCCGTTCCGGTTACCGAGGGTTCTGCGGTCGACTTCGGCGACTACGACGGAGATGGGCGAGAGGACATGTTCGTTCTCACAGGTTCGTCCCTGACGATCGCACTTGGTGGCAACTCCCTCGGTGCTCCCGACGCGTGGTTCCAGAACGCCGGCTCCGTTCCCCACGATGCCGGCCCTGAATGCACCGGTAGCGGATGCGATACGATCGGATACGTCGACTACGGCGGTATCTGGTCGATTGCCGACCTACCTCGAAGTGCACCAAGCCTCAACGAGTTCTACTTCGGAAATCCCGGCGACTCTCCTTTCTCCGGCGACTGGAACTGCGACGGCGCTGACACGCCGGGTCTCTACCGGCGGACCGATGGATTCGTCTACCTTCGGAACTCGAATACGCAGGGCATCGCGGATCTCGAGTTTTATTTCGGTGATCCCGGCGATATTCCACTCGTCGGCGACTTTGACGGCGACGGTTGTGACACGGTGAGTGTGTTCAGGCCATCCGAGCGTCGGATGTACATCATCAACGAATTGGGTGAAGATGGTGCCGGTCTCGGTTCGGCGGATTTTTCTTTCACGTTCGGTGAGTCCGGCGACCTTCCCTTCGTCGGCGACTTTGACGGAGACGGAGCGGATGAGATCGCCCTGTACAGACAATCGAGCGGTCGCATGTATCTGAAGTGGGATCTGGCGGGCGGCGACGCTGATGCTTCTTTCGTATATGGGCTCCCAGGGGACATACCAGTTGCTGGTGATTGGAATGGTGATGGGATGGACACGGTGGCTGTCTACCGACCTTCCGCGAACAGCTGGTTCATCAAGCTCTCGAATTCCGGCGGCTCCGCCGACCACGTGATACACCTCCACACGCACACCCGAGCAGCGTTGCCCATCGCCGGCCGAATGGGGGAGTGACGTGACGCGTCGACCGAGTTCGGGGCTTCGCCGTGTTGTCAGCAGTGGCACCGTGGTGGGTCTCAGCATGTGAGCTGTGACAGGTCGCTTCACGACGTGGCGTCGTACCATGCACGCCGTGACCGCATCACCTATAGATCCAAACCGCCGCGTAACCGTGTTTGGATGGCTCACGATTCTCCCGCTCCTTGTGTGGTGGGCGGGCTGGTTCCCTGCGATCATGAGCAGCGATTCGATCGATCAATGGGGCCAGGTTCTCGCGTTCGACTTTCAGAACGTTCATCCGATAACGGATACGGCGTTTCTCTGGGTTGTGTCTCTTGTCTGGGAATCCCCTGGAGCCGTTGCTCTCGTACAGGTGTTCCTGTTCGCGCTGTTGCTGGGGATCGTCGCTCGGAGGCTTGTCCAGATTGGAATCCCTCAGTGGCTTTCCATCGGTGTCGTCTGGGTCATTGCCCTGCTTCCCATGACGGGAGCAACCACCATCGCTATCTGGAAAGATATTCCATTCACCATCGCGATGGGTTGGGTCTTCACAGAACTGCTCCTTCTCGCCAACGGCAGAACTCGATTCTGGGCGACGTGGTATGGGCCGGCAAGACTAGGAATCGGGCTGGGTCTCATGTGGGCGCTCAGAGTCAACGGGAAGCTCACCGTTGTCGTATTCATCCTGGCTCTCGCAGTGGGATTCCGCACGCAATGGAAGAACATCCTGGTTCTCGGAGCGTCAACGCTTGGTATCGGCGTAGCTCTTCCTGGGATCCTCATCGCGGTGCTTCCCGTGACGAACCGCCCGATTGAACCTGCGCAGGTGTTCATGCCGGATGTGGGCTCGGTCGTCGTCAACGATCTGCAGGCCCTCTCGGCAGAGGATCTGGAGCTCATCCAAGCTGTCGCCCCTTTGCGAGTATGGGAAGAGAAGTACGCTTGCGGCGATTCGTCTCCTCTGCTGTTTGATCCCGAATACGACAACTCGGTCATCCAGGAGAACGCGTCGGCGTACCGTGCGCTGATCATCCGGAGCGCGTTCGCAGCACCGGGCACCGTCGCCGGGCACCGTTGGTGCGCCGGTGAATACCTCTTGTCCCCATACAACCGAACCGGTACCTTCGTTCACCGACCGCCGTTCGCCATACCGCAGAACGACCTCGGCCTCGAGCGATCGCCGCTTTCTGATCGCGCATACGCCATCACCCTGTGGGCGTACAAGATCGTCGAGTACCCCAAGATCGAGTGGCTCACGTGGCGACCCGCCATCTATGTCCTTGCCGGCTTGGTCACGTTCGCAGCCGTCTGGCGACGACGCCGACTTCGACCACTCGCCTGGATCGGGCTCTTGTTCGTGTTGCAGCTTGGGAACGTGTTCATCACCTCGCCGAGCCACGAGTTCCGCTACGCCTTCGGTCTGTACCTCATCACGCTTGCCTCGATACCGTTGTGGTACCTGATCGTCGAGCCGTCGCGAGCGAAGATCGAGCCCTCGTGAGGTCACCCTATCCGCGGTGAGGCGTTCGTCTCCACGACGAGACGATTCGGCTTCCAATTCGGATCGGGATCCATAGAAGGGCGATGAGAGCGACATACGGGTATCGGGCGATGTAGCGTGCAGGCACGCGGTCGATCACGAGGAACAGCATCGGTAGCAGCGCTGCGATGGCTGCGATGCTCGCAAGCAGCCACCACGGCCACAAACCGGCTTCTGGGAACGCAGCAGCGACGAGAGCCAGGATCGCGACGACGAACGCCACGAATGAGCGGCCAGGGTTGTAGAGCCGG
>BTQL01000080.1:0-8475 GCA_036985855.1 Acidimicrobiia bacterium
CTAGGCCTCTCGAGGGAAGACATCGTCCAACTGGCCAGGAATTCGATCGAAGCGGCGTTCATGCCGGATGCCGACAAGACCCTGTTACTCGATGAACTGAGAACCGTAGCAGCGCAGTGATCGCTGCCTACTCGCGCTCGAACACCGTGCCAAGCGCGGCAGGAGCTTCGCTCCCGAGCAGGTTCCGTATTCTTGGGAACTTATCTCCGAGTTTCTTGAACCAGTCCGCGTAGACGAAGACCAGAGCGAGGATCATCAGAGGGAACGGGGCGACAGGGAGTACTTGCGCTACGCCAGGGAAGACGTCCTGAAGTTGGAACGCAACCACCTGAAGCGCCCCGAAGAGATAGGCACCGAGCGCAACACGCAATGGGTGCCAGCCTCCGAAGATCACCATTGCGAGAGCGATCCATCCAAGGTTGAGGGTAAGTGTCTCCCTCCATCCGAGCTTTACATCGAGCGAGTAGGCGGCTCCTGCGATTCCGACCATCGCCCCTCCGAGCACCGTGTACCAGAAACGCAGTTTGTTGACGGCGATTCCCCGAGCGAACGCTGCCTCAGGTCGCTCGCCGATCCCCTGGATGTTGAGGCCGGGACGAGTGCGGTAGAAGAACCACCACGTCGCACCGATCGCAACGAAACTGGCGTACACAACGAGGTCCTGGTCGAACAAGACCTTTCCAAAGAAGGGGATGTCGGACAGGATCGGGATGCGCAGGGGAGGGACCCTCGGTCCGCGTTCGCCGACGAATGAGTCGCCGAGGAACGAGGCAAGGTCGATCGCCAACAGCGCCAACACGAAGCCGACGGCAATTTGGTTCAGCTTCAGCCCGATGCTGGAATAGGCGATGATCGCCGCAATGGCAGCACCAACGATCGCGGCCGCCCCGAAGCCGACCAAGGCGTGACCCGCCCAGAAGGCCACAGCGAAACCCGTCATGGCCGACAATCTGATGCTTCCTTCGACGGACAGGTTGATGACACCGGCCTTCTCCGTGATGGTCTCACCCATTGCGGCGATGATCAGAGGTGCGGCGGCGGCAACGATGGAATTGAATGTTGCTTCCACAGCTAGTGCCCTGTCCTGCAACGTTCGGGGCGTCGCCCTCGAGTCGGAGATGTCGCGGACGGTGCCCCTGAGCACCAGAAAAGCGTAAAGGTCGTCGGACGGAGCACTAGGGCTCCTTTCGAGGAGTCAGGCTTCCGCCGGGTCTTTTCGCTGCCCACGCACCACCGAAGAGGACGAACAGCACGATGATGCCCAGCAAGACACCCCCGAATGCAGAGTCGAGGCTCAATCTGAGGTCGAGTTGGGTGCTTCCAACCGAGACCGCCACGAAGAAGAGGGCGATGGGACCAATGGCTACTGCACTGTAACCGGCGAGGAGAACGACGAGTATCGCGAGGAACCCGTAACCGCCCGATATCGCGGGAACGAGTTTGTGGTGGAACGCCGTTGCTTGCACCGTTCCCGCGATACCGGCAAGTCCGCCACCGATCGCGAAGGCACCGAGAATGTATCGGTTGGTCGGGATGCCTCTGAGAAACGAGCTGTGCGCGTTGTTCCCCACCGCCTTCAGCTTCAGGCCGAACAAAGTTCCACGCAACAGCACCCAGACGAGCACCACACTGACGAGGCCCAAAGCAATGGGGATGACGGGCCACCCGACACCGAAAGCTTGGAGTTCAGGCATCCAGGCTTCTTCACGGAATATGTCTGTGCCACTCGTCGAGGCAACACCGGCACGTTTCCATGGTCCGATCACGAGATACGTGGCCAATCCCGCAGCGACGAAGTCGAGGCCAAGTCCACCGAATATCTCGTGAACGTTTCCGTGCGTCTTGAGCACGCCGGCCAGAAGTGCCCAGATCAAGCCTCCCACTGCCCCCGCCACGATCGTTGCAGGAACAACAACCCAGCCGGGCCCTGGGAGCGTCCTCGCAACCCACGAGGCTGCGATCGCTCCGATGATGATCTGGCCCTCGACTCCGATGTTCCACAACCCGGCTGCGAATGTGATGACAAGGCCCGCTGAGGCGAGTATCAGCGGCGACCACGCAAGCAACGTGATCGAAATCTTCGAAGCTGAGCCGAGCGACCCATCCACGAGCAATCTCAATGCCTCGAACGGTGGAGCGCCGATGGCGAGCAGCAACGCAATACCCACGCCGAGAGCGGCAGCTACGGCAATCAGTGTCGGGATCGCTGTGCGAGATCGCTTCATACCCGCTCCCTCCCTCCGATCAAGTATCCGAGTTCCTCCCCGTCGGTTTCAGAAGCGCTCCGGATCGCGAATAGTTCACCGCCGAAGAACACGACTATCCGATCGCTGTACCTGAGTAACTCGTCAAGGTCCGCAGAGGCGAAGATGATCGATGTTCCGTCTGACCGACGCGCAAGCAATCTGGTCCACACATAGGCTGCGGACTCGACATCGAGACCCCTCGTGGGATGTTCAAGCAGGAGGAGCCTGACCACGTCGGGGATCATTGCGAGAAGGAGGCGCTGCTGGTTGCCCCCGGAAAGTGCCTCAGCATGAGAGGATGGGACTCCCTTGATGGAGTAGTCGCTGATCTCGCTTTCTGCAGTCTGCTCCGCTGCTTTCCAGTCGATGAGAAAGCTCTTGTCTTCCGAGGCGATCACGAGATGTTCTGTGATCGATATCCCGTGGATGAGCCCCTCCTCGAGGCGACCCGCAGGAAGATAGTGGACACCCGCTGCGAGGTGATCCCGATAGGACGCTCCTGTCAGGTCGGCCCCGTCTATGACAAGTTCTCCCGTTCGTGGCGCCAACAGCCCCGCGCACGCACGTAACAGCGCCCGTTGTCCGCTGCCCTCGAGTCCCCCAAGTCCGATCACCTCTGCGGCGGCCACTTCAAGGTTCAGGTCCTCGATGTGAGTTGTACCCTCGAAAAGCGTGGCACCGGTGAACCGAACCATGGTGGCACCGAGCGGGGCAGCCTGATGATCTTGCTCGACGAACACCTTGCCAAACATCTCCGCTACAAGGGTCTCAGGTGGCACAGGCATCTCGGCCTCGTATACGACCTTGCCATGCCGGATCACTGTCACCGAGTCACAGAGGTCTTCGACCTCTTCGAGCTTGTGTGAGACGAAGAGAACGATCAGGCCGGTCTTGGCCAGTTTCCGGAGGGTTGCGAAGAGCTGCAGCCGCTGCGCTGCGGAGATTCCCGTGGTCGGTTCGTCGAAGATCAGAACCTTGGCACCGAGCCACATGAGGCGAGTGATGGCGAGTTGCTGACGTTCCCCGATCGTCAAGCTTCCGGCGAGCCTCGAAGCATCGAACTTGAAGCCGAGGTCGGAGCTCACGCGGTCGAGTTCATCTCGGATCTCCCCCCGATCAAGGTGCGTCGGGCCTGGACTGCCGAGTGCGAAGTTGTCGAGCACCGAAAACGGCAGGAAAACAAGCGGATCCTGGTGCAGCATCCCGATGCCGGACCCGATCGCATCCGAGGGCGAGCCCAGGTGGAGCAACTCGCCATCGAGGAACACCTCACCTGAGTCGGCCCCGTAGAAACCCGAGAGGATCTTCATCAGAGTAGATTTTCCGGCACCGTTCTCTCCAAGGATGCCATGGAGGGATCCCTCTTCAACCGTGAACGAGATCCCGTCGTTCGCCCGAACGGGACCGAAATGCTTGTGGATGTCCCGAATTTCGAGCGCCATGAAAACACAGGCTACTCCCGCATGTGGCCCTGGGCGCTCTGGATGACGACCTGCTGATTGTCGTCTTGTGAATGAGAAGGTGGGGAGGCCCGAGAGCCTCCCCACCTTCAACGTTCGTTCTGCTCGATGGTCAGGAGCTCGCGCCCTCCATCCCTTCGAGGAGTTGCTTCAGGTACCAGATCTGGACATCGGTACCTGCCTCACCGTCCGCGAGGTACGGTGAGCCGTCCTGGTAGTTGAGCGGTCCTGTGAACAGGTTGATGGAACCATCACCGAGTCCGCCGATGAACGCGTCGAGTGTTGCCGCATCATCCGCAGCGAACGCATCGCCTGTGACCCAACCGATCATCGAGGTATCACGGTTGTTGATGTCGCTCCAGTCAGGTGGGATCCACTGGAAGTTCGCCTTGAAGGAGCCGTTGATTGCGGACTTGACGACATCCAGATATGACGGTCCCCAGTTGAAGTACGGAACACCAAGGCACACTTCAGGCGCCTCTGAGCAGGAACCTATGAAGTCGTATGGAATCCCCCACACGTTCTCGCCGGCTGCTGAACGCTGGCCGGCCACGACGAGTGCTTCGGTGGTGTCGATTCCGGACAAAACGACGTCGGCGCCACCGTCGAAGAAGGCGTTCGTGACCTCAGTCGGATCAAGGGTCACACCGGGAATGTTGAACCAGAAACCGATCCAGTTCACCTCAAAACTGAGGTCTGCCGGGTTGTTGCCTGCATCGGCCCAGCACTGCTGTGCGCCGAGGTACACCGAGCTCGCGAGCCTGCGGGTTTCGTCGTTGATGAGGGGCCCCAGGTATGCGATGCTGCCGGTCTGGGACGTGAGGGCCGCCGCACAACCGGCGATCTGCTTCCCGAAGATCATCTTCCCCATGATGTTGCCGAGGTTCGGAATGTCAGCCGCGTAGGCCTCGCCCGCTGCCCAGGCGTTGTCACCCGAGGACCAGATCATCGGAATATCCGGATGTGCCTTGGCTGCCGCCTCGATACCGTCCTTCATGTCGTCAGATGTCGCAAAGATCATTTGAGCACCCTGCTCGATCATGTCATCGACGACTTGCTCAACGGAGGTCTCTGGCCGATCTGCCGGGTTGACCGTGTCGAGAGAGATCATCTCGGCGCCGGTCATCTCTTCGACGTACTTACCAGCCTCGAAATGCGCCTGTGACCAACCTCTGTCGTTCTCAGGCCCCACGAGAATCATCCCGAATTTGAAGTCCTCACCCGCTGGGGCTGCTGTGGTCGTCGTCTGACTACCACCAGCGATCGTTGTCGTTGTTTCGTCGCTCGTACTGGAACACGCTGCCGCAACAATTGCCAGCACCGCGAGAAGCACGAGCAAACGAATGGATCGCCTGCCTTTTGTCATCGTTTCTCCCTTGTCAATCTAAACGTCATACCGACACAGATTCGGACCTGCGTGACCGGCCGCCGTGGACCGGCGCCACCAAGACTAGACCTGGTTCCTCGCCCAAAACGCACGGCCCGCGATTATCGCCCACTCTTTGGAACGCATGGGAAGGGAGCTCGTTACCTCCGTACCCCGGGGGTGTCGGTACAACGTGAGTCAGCGCACAGCGGCGATGCGCTCATGACTTCGAATCTACAAGACCATGAAGTTCAAGGCAGTGGGCTCACAACCTCGCCGTAGTGGAATCTCGAGATGCAGGTAGCGGCGATGTGAGCAGTCTCAGGCCCAGGCCGATCCGTGACCGGTTATTGAGATGATGGTCGGTGACTCGTTGAGAAAGCGGGTGACTATCCCCTCGAGCTTGTCGGTGTCTATGAGGAATGCATCATGTCCGTGCTGGCTGTCGAGGATGGCGAAGCTGGCATTTGGCATTGCCGCCGCAAGCTCCCTCGTCTCGGATACGGGATAGAGAACGTCCGTGCTGATGCCGATGACGAGTGCCCTGCTCGCGATACGGTTGAGCACTGCTTCCCTTGGCCCGCGGCTGCGACCGAGGTCGTGGCTGTCCATTGCGTCGAGAAGTGTCAGGTAGGCGTTCGCATCGAAACGTTCCGTCAGCTTTCGCCCTTGATGTTGGAGATAGGACTGAACCGCGAATGATCCTTCGTCGGCTTCCCGTCCGAATCGTAAGGCAAAGCTCGTCGGGCTGCGATACGTGCACATCGCGATCATTCTCGCCGTCTGCAGTCCATTGGCCGGCTGCTCATCCGGTTCGTAGTGTCCGTCCTTGAAGTCAGGATCGGTGACGATCGCGTTTCGTTGAGCTTCTGAAAGCCCGATCGCCCACGCTGATTGGGCCGCGCCGACGCCGATTGGGACGATCGTGTCGACGAACGACGGATACAGCGCTGCCCACTCGAGCGCTTGCATCCCTCCCATCGAACCACCGATCACGACCTCCAACCGGGTGACACCGAGTTGATCGAGAACGGCTTTCTGGAGATGAACCATGTCTCGTATCGTCACTCTCGGGAAGCCGGCATCAGTGCGTTCTGTCGTTGGACCCGTCGTCCCTGAGCACCCGCCGAGCACATTCATCGACACGATGAATGAATCGGAGGGGTCGAACAGGCGCCCGGATCCGAACAGGTCGCGCCACCACTCGTCGGCATTCGCATCACCCGTGAGAGCGTGACATATCAGTGTTGCCGAACGCAGATGTTTCCCCCACGTTCGCACATGGACCTCCGGGTCCCTGAGTGTTCCCCCTCTTTCGAGGCGGAACACTCCCGGTACGACAACGGAGTGTTTCACGATGCCACAGCGGCGGTACTGCTGATCACCGTAAACGCACCGTCGAAGTCGGCAACGATGTCATCGATGTGCTCGATACCGACCGAGACCCTGATGAGATCGTCGGTCACCCCGGAGGACAGCTGTTCCTCATGGTCCAGCTGCGCGTGCGTTGTGGACGACGGGTGGATAACCAAGGTCTTGGCGTCTCCGACATTCGCAAGGTGCGAAGCCAGCTGGACCGAGTCGATGAAGCGAAGTGCCGACTTTGCGCCACCTTCGATCCCGAATGACAACACGGCTCCGAACCCGTTCGTGAGGATCCGCTTTGCCACCTCGTGGTACGGATGGTCTTCGAGACCCGTGTAGTTGACCCAGGTGACCTGAGGCTGGTCCTTGAGCCACAGTGCGAGATCGAGCGTGTTGTCCACGTGACGCTGCATCCGCAGTGACAGCGTCTCGACGCCCTGCAGAAGCAGGAACGCGTTGAAGGGCGAGAGGCAGGCGCCAAGATCCCTGAGCCCTTCAACCCGTGCACGGATGGCGAAGGCGATGTTGCCGAACGGTCCTTCAGGTCCGAATGTATCAGCGAAGACAAGACCGTGGTAGCCGGGGGAGGGCTCGGTGAATCCGGGGAATCGACCGCTGCTCCAGTCGAAATTGCCCGAGTCGACGATGATGCCACCTATCGACGTGCCATGTCCGCCTATCCACTTCGTTGCCGAGGCAACGACGATGTCTGCTCCGTGGTCGATCGGTCGGGCGAGGTAGCCGGCAGCACCGAACGTGTTGTCGACCACGAGGGGAACTCGGGCTTCGTGAGCGACCTCCGCGAAAACCGGAAGGTCGGGCACGTTGAACCTCGGGTTCCCGATCGTTTCCAGGTACAGGGCCTTCGTCCGATCGTCGATCCTCGCAGCGAACTCCTCTGGATCGTCGCCGGACACGAACCGGACCTCGATCCCCAGCCGGTCAAGTGCAACTTTGAACTGGTTGTATGTGCCTCCATACAGGTAGGAAGTGGACACGATGTTGTCCCCAGCGGAAGCCAGCGTGGTGATTGTCGTGAGCTGTGCAGCCTGCCCGCTCGCGGTAGCTACCGCCGCGACGCCTCCCTCGAGCGCGGCAATCCGCTGTTCGAAGACGTCCGTGGTCGGATTCATGATCCGCGTGTAGATGTTGCCGAACTCCTCGAGGGCGAAGAGCCGTGCGCCGTGCGCGGAGTCATCGAACGTGTATGACGTTGTCTGGTAGATGGGGACGGCTCTGGCGTTCGTGCCCGGTGCCGGTTCCTGGCCTGCATGGATCTGCAGGGTCTCGTAGCGATAGTTGTCTGTCATGTTCCCTCCCGGGCTGGTCGAAGGCTGCGGTGGTGCTCGGGAGGGGTGCTGCTACATGTCTTCCACAAAATAAGGACCCGCCCCGGTTGCCGGTGCAGATCCTTTGGTGTGTTTGTGTTTCGCTGCTACGCGACGGGTCTGCACGGCTGTGTCATCGCCATGCACATCATCTCGCGGGTGAATACAACGGTCATTGGGGAGCGAATGTAGGACAAATCCATTCTCTTGTCAAGAGCAGACACGTTGGTTGTCCGCCGATTCCCCGAGTGGCGCAGAGGCTGTGATGCTCATTGATCGGCCAGAGCGGCGACCACCTCTGCATCGGTGGTCTGGGTGAAGTCGTTGTACCACGCCCCGACGGCCATGAAGTTGTGCGGTGTGTAGACGGCAACTGCCTCGTCTGCGACCTCGCGCAGACGTTTCAGCACGCCAGGCGGTGCGACACCTACAGCGACCACGATCTTGTGCGGTTGCGCCGCGCGCAGCGCTTCGACTGCCGCGTGCATGGTGGCGCCCGTTGCTGTGCCGTCATCGACGACGATTGCGGTCTTGCTCGCCAGGTCGAGTGCTGGGCGGCCGCCGCGGTAGGCCCCTTCCCGACGTGCCAGCTCCTTGGATTCCTCGGATCGAACGCGATCGATCACGGACTCATCGATATGTGCGCTCCGGATCACGCCTGCATTGAGGACCTCGATGCCTCCAGACGCGATCGCGCCGAATGCGACTTC
>BTQL01000081.1:0-8449 GCA_036985855.1 Acidimicrobiia bacterium
CACGATAAGGTCCGGTAGCGAGATGGAAACGGCCTGCCAGAAGAACATTTGTACGAGCAACGGTATGTTGCGAATCGTCTCGACGTAGACCGTGGAGATCTTCTTGACGATCCAGTTGTTCGAGAGTCGACCGACACCAACGATCGTCCCTAGCACCGTTGCGATGATGATCCCGAAGAACGTGACACGCAAGGTGTTGATGGCTCCGACCGCGAGCGCTCGGATGCCGCTATCGGGATCGAGGTCGATTCCCTCCCTGACGAGGAAGTCCGAAGGATCGGTGAGCCAGTTCCAGTTGAGATCCGTTCCGGACGCACCAAAGTTGTCCAGCGCTTGTCGTACAAGAACGACGAAAACCGCCACGATCAAGCCAAGCACGAACAGCTGTGTCGACCATTTGAGGAACGCGGCGTTACGCCACAGCGGAGTCTTCTGATGCTCTCGAACCTGAACGGTCACGACCAAGCCATCCCCACCGCTTCGCTATCAAGTTCGAAGCCGTCTCGCGTGCTGGCACCCTAGACAGATGGCTGCTCACAATGCACGCATGCCAGGAGATTTCTTGTTTCCTCGATGTGACGTGGTCTCGTCACCGACCCACATCACAGAGAAGGGGGCACCCATCGGGTGCCCCCTTCGTCTTGGTTGTGTCTCTCTGCTTAACGGAACGGTGGTGAGTAGAGCAAACCACCGTTGTACCACTGCTCGTTGAACGTCCCGTCACGGGACAGGTTGAGCGGTCCGAGGTTCCGATCATAGATCTCGCCGTAGTTGCCAACCTGCTTCGCGACGTTGAGGAAGGCGTCCGCCGACAGGCCCATGGCCGTCTGCTTCTCGCCTTCACCACCGAGGAGGCGACCGACTTCACCGGGCGTGTCCATCATCGACTCGGCATTCGCCGAAGTCACGCCGAACTCTTCGAGTGCGAACGTAGCAAAGACGGTCCACTGGATGACGTCGAACCACGTGGAGTCTCCCTGGCGAACAACCGGACCGAGCGGCTCCTTGGAGATCGGGGCCTCTGGGAAGATGACCCAATTCTCGGCACCCGGGGTACCGGCCGCGATGTTCGAAGAACGGTGACCGAACAAGCCGGAACCGTCCGTCGTGACGATGTCACAAGAACCAGCAATGAAGCCGTCCATGGCTTCGGTGAAGTTCTCCACGGTCTGGAGCGTGATGCTCACACCGGCCAGCTCAGCGCCTTCCTTGATATTCTGCTCGGTTGTCGTACCTGCGTTCGTGCAGACAACCGCGCCATCGATGGCTGCGAAACCAGCATCGGTAGTCAGACCAGCCAGCTTGGCTGGGTTGCCCATGATCTGCTGACCGTCGTAGAACGTCGTTGCGACGAAGTCCTGCGGCAGATCGGTGTCACGAGTCTGCGTCCAGGTCGTGTTGCGGATCAGAACGTCAATCTCGCCGCTCTCGAGCGCTGCGAAGCGCTCCTTCGCGGTGAGCTGTCGGAACTCGACAGCTGTCGAGTCACCAAGAACCGCCGCGGCGACTGCCCGGCAGAAGTCAGTGTCGAAGCCCGAAAGGGATCCGTCTGGATTGACGTCGGTGAAACCAGGCGCACTGGTCGATACGCCGCACTTGAGCGTGCCACGGGCCTGCACCGTTTCCAAGGTTCCTTCACCGGTGGCTTCCTGACCCGGGGGCTCGGCTTGTCCAGCGGTGGTTGTTGTGTCACCGTCATCGGCCGAGCCGCACGCAGCGGCTACGATCGCGAGAACGGCAAAGAGCACAGCAAGTCTCTTAAGCATGCTGATACTTCTCCTTCAATTGGGTAGTCGAATTGCTCGGTGAGGGGTCTCACCGCGTTCGATCCTAGGATCGAATGACTGCAACCTAGCCGCATCTGTGCACTGGTGACAACCGTTTCGGCGGAATCCTCGTCCGCAGTCCTCGCAGTACACTCGGCCCCGAGATAGCGAAGTGGAGGAATACATGCCCGCGTCGGTGATCCTCGGCGCCCAATGGGGCGATGAGGGCAAGGGAAAGATCACAGATCTTCTGTCCGAGAAGGCCGACATTGTGGTTCGCTACCAGGGTGGAAACAATGCAGGGCACACCATTGTCACCGGTGACCAGAAGTTCGCACTGAGCCTCATTCCCTCAGGTGTTCTGTACCCCACGGTCACTCCCGTGATAGGGAACGGTGTAGTCGTGGATCCGAAGTGGTTCTTCCACGAGATGGAGACACTCGTCAAAAGAGGGATCGACCCCTCTCGAGTCAAGATCTCGAACAACGCCCACCTGATCATGCCGTATCACCGCAAGCTCGATGCTGTCATTGAGAGATACCTCGGAAACTCGATGATCGGAACGACCAAACGCGGCATCGGGCCTGCATACACAGACAAGTTCTCTCGCTCCGGGATCAGAATGCAGGATCTGTTCGACGAGAAGATCTTCCTCGAGAAACTGGCTGCAGTCCTCAAGAACAAGAACAAGTTGCTCGTGAAGGTCTATAACCAGCTCCCGCTCGACTTCGACGAGATCGCCGATGAGTACCTCGGTTATGCCGACAAGCTCGAGAAATATGTCACAGACACATCCCTCCTCGTGTGGGAGGGAATCAACGACGGGAAGAACGTGCTCTTCGAAGGGGGTCAGGGGACACTGCTCGACATCGATCACGGCACCTACCCGTTCGTCACCTCTTCGAACCCGACAGCCGGAGGTGCACCCGTCGGAATTGGTATCGGCCCGCGAATGATCGACAACGTCATCGGGGTAGCCAAGGCATACATTTCGCGGGTCGGAACCGGTCCGTTCCCCACTGAGCAGATCAACGAGATCGGTGATCGACTGATCGACATCGGGGGTGAATACGGTGTCGTGACGGGAAGAAGGCGGCGCTGCGGGTGGCTGGACATGGTCGCTCTCAAATACGCGGCGAGGATCAACGGCCTCACCGAGATCGCCCTAACCAAACTCGATATCCTCTCGCACTTCGAGACCATCAAGATTGCCACGGCTTACGAAGCCGAGGGTGAGACCTTCACTGAAATGCCTCGCCAACAACGTGTGCTGCATAGGTGCACACCTGTCTATGAAGAGCACGAAGGTTGGGGCGACGACATCACTTCGGTAGCCGACTACCAAGACCTGCCGCAATTGGCGAGGGACTACGTTGAGCGGATCGAAGAGCTCTGCGGTGTACCGATCAAGACAGTGTCTGTTGGTCCGGGTCGTAAATCAACTCTGACTAAGAACTAGCCGAATGCGGGTTCTTCTCATCGGCGGCGGCGGCAGGGAACATGCCATTGGATGGAAGCTGAGCCAAAGCCCGATACTTGATCGGCTTGTTTCCTGTCCTGGAAATCCCGGCTTGGAAACCCTTGGCGATGTTGTCGACGATGTCGACCCAGAGAATCCCGCTGCCATCGTGGCTCTGTGCAAGGAGAGAGCCATTGACCTCGTCGTGGTTGGTCCAGAAGGCCCATTGGCTGCGGGTGTGGCAGACGAATTGATCGCAGAACGGATTTCTGTTTTTGGGCCAACCCGAGCTGGGACGAGGCTCGAGTCCTCTAAGTCGTTCGCAAAGGAGATCATGGTTGCGGCCGGAGTTCCAACAGCCGGTTCAGCAACATTCCAGGACCGCGAGGCTGCAGTCATCCATCTCGAGAAGTCGCCTGGACCCTACGTCGTCAAGGCGGATGGCCTCGCCGCGGGCAAGGGTGTCCTTGTGACCGAGTCGCTCGAGGCAGCGACCCACTGGGTGGACGAGTGCCTCGGAGGTAGGATCGGTGCTACGGGCTCGTCTGTGGTGATCGAGGATCACCTCGTTGGGGATGAAGTGTCGATCATCTACGTATGTGCCAACGGCGAAGCGATTCCCTTCCAACCTGCCAGGGACTACAAACGACTGCTCGAGGACGATCAAGGACCGAACACCGGTGGGATGGGCTGCTTCTCACCTGTGGAGGATGTCGATGAAGATCTCGTCGATTGGACGACGGCGCGAGTCACGTTGCCGACCCTCGGCGAGCTGGAATCGAGAGGTATCGCCTATACGGGGTTCCTGTATGTTGGTCTGATGCTCACTTCGAGCGGGCCGAAAGTCCTCGAGTTCAATTGCCGGCTCGGTGATCCAGAGACGGAGGTGCTCATGCCTCGTATCTGCTCGGACCTGCTCGTCGTACTGAACGCTGCCGCGAATGGAGCACTGACCGGCCAACACATCACATGGACCGAGCGTGTCGCAGTCGACGTCGTGCTTGCCGCACCCGGCTATCCGGAGTCACCTCTGAAGGGACTCGAGATCTCTGGCCTCGAATCCCTCCAAGACGTGATCGTCTTTCACGCCGGCACGAGAATGACGAACAAAGGGCTGATGACCTCTGGTGGCAGGGTGCTCAATGTCGTTGGTATCGGTGACACTGTTGGGGAGGCAAGAAGGAATGCGTACGCTGGTGTCCACCAGATCGATTTTGAGGGCAAGCAGTACCGCACCGATATTGCCGCGGAGAGAAAAGGGACATCACCATGAAGGTCGCGATCCTGATGGGATCTGAGAAGGACATGCCGAAGATGGATGCGTGCGCTGCCGTGCTCGATGACTTCGGAATCGAACACGAAGTGCACGTGATGTCTGCACACCGAACTCCTGAGCAGGTCGCAGAGTTCGCAACGAACGCTCGGGCCAACGGGTTCGGCGTAATCATCTGCGGCGCGGGCAAGGCAGCGCACCTCGCCGGCGCAGTCGCAGCACATACCACTCTGCCGGTGGTCGGCGTCCCGATCGCGGCCGGCGGTCTCGGAGGAGTCGATGCCATGTGGTCAACTGTGCAGATGCCGACCGGTATCCCCGTCGCGACGGTCGCCATCGATAGCTCTGTAAACGCAGGCTATCTAGCGGCATCCATCCTCTCTGTCAGCAACGAAGCCCTTGCGGAGAAGCTCGCTGCGTACCGGGAGGGCCTCAAAGGATGATCGAGCGTTACTCGACTCCAGAGATGGCAGCCGTCTGGTCCGAGGAGCACAAGCTTGAACTATGGAGAGAGGTCGAGGTTCTTGCGGTTGAAGCCTGGGTCGAGCTCGGAGTTGCTCCCCAAGACGCCGCTCGTGCCGCGCGGAGATCTCCAGAGGTTGACGCCGCGGCCTGGAAGGAACGCGAAGGCATCACGAACCACGACGTCGCAGCGTTCGTCGATCTGCTCGCTGAGTCGGCGGGTGATGGTGGCGAGTGGATTCACTACGGATTGACGTCCTCAGACGTACTCGATACGGCATTGGGTGCGTTGCTGAAGGAGTCGGGGCAGCTGTTGCTCGAAGCGGTCGAGGCGCTATTCGACACCGTGAAGGCCACGGCGTTCGAGTTTCGGGCTACACCGATGATCGGGCGAACCCACGGCATCTGGGCTGAGCCGACGTCGTTCGGCTTGAAGCTCGCCAACTGGGCGTTCGAAGTCGAACGGGATCACGAGCGCCTCGCCGACGCCGTCAGTGGCGTGTCGTTCGGCAAGATATCGGGTGCTGTTGGCACCTACGCACACACACCGCCCGCTGTTGAGGAATATGTCTGTGATGCCATGGACCTGAGCGTTGAATCTGCCTCGACGCAGGTAATTCCGAGGGACCGCCATGCCCACTTCCTGTCCGTGATCGCCCTGATCGGTGCAACGATCGAACGGTTTGCCACGGAGATCCGCCATCTGCAACGCTCCGAGGTCGGCGAAGCGAGGGAGTCCTTCGGTGGGGGACAGAAGGGTTCGTCCTCGATGCCGCACAAACGGAATCCGATCGCATCTGAGAATCTCACGGGCGTGTCACGTCTGCTGCGCGGCTATGCCTCTGCCGGTTTGGAGAACGTGGCACTGTGGCACGAACGCGACATCTCACATTCATCTGTTGAGCGGGTCGTGCTACCCGACGCAACGACCATCCTGCACTATGCGCTCAGGCGGATGCAGCGCCTGGTTGAGAACCTCGTCGTCGATACCGATCGCATGGCCGAAAACCTGGAATCTACGAAGGGTCTCGTCTACTCCCAGACGGTATTGCTTGAACTCATTAACACCGGAATGACTCGCGACGAGGCCTACCGCATCGTTCAACGCAACGCGATGAAGACGTGGGACGGGTCCGGAACCCTCCGCGAGAATCTCGCCGCCGACGGCGAAGTCCTCCTGGACGAAGGAACGCTCACCGCCTGCTTCAGCCCCGAGCGAGCCCTCCGCAACACCGACATCGTCTTCACCCGCCTCTCCACCACCGTTCTTGCGTAACTGACGTCCTCCCACAGGACGCCAGTTACGCAAGAACGGACCAGGGGATACCGATCCAGTGCGCCACAGTTGCCGCCGTACGATTCGGCTCCCGGACGACGTCGTACCAGGTGAATCGGAGCATTCGCCACCCCAGTTCCTGCGTTCGATTCTGCTTTTCTCTATCCCGCTGAAACGTCTCGACGTCGGAGTGATACGAATGCCCATCCAGTTCGATCAGCACCCTGTGTTCTGGATACGCGAAATCGACGCGACCGATGAATCTTCTTCGATCGTCTCGAACCTCGAACTGGGCTACCGGCAGAGGTATCTGTCTGGCGTGGAGGATCCACACAAACCGATCCTCGAGCAGGCTCTCCGTTCGCCCATCGATAGCGCGATGCATATCCAAATAGGGCCGCACTACCCCCACCCCACTTCGTCCTCTTCGAGCGACGCGTCGAACGAAGGCCGCAACTTCATCGATGTCGAACAGCTCGAGACGAAGACCCGTGCTGAGGGCGCGCTCGACCAGCCACGGACTCGACGCGCCCAGATCAACGACTGTACGTGCCGGCGTAGTCAAGGGAACTCCTGCCGTCCACACACGATCAACATGTTCGAAATCAAGCGACTCGTGAACGATGCATGCGGATCGATGCTCTCGATTCCAGCGCCGAACCAGCACGTGCGGTTTGAGCGGAGCGCGTTGGATCATTCCCCAAGAATGGGCCGCAGAGTCATGTGAGACCGCGGCGTCGACATCTACCGAGAGAGCCTGCACTACGAGGTCCTGCCGAGGAGACCCGGGAGATCCGGCGAACGAGTAGACCGAATCTGCCCGACGTATGAGAAGCTGTCGGGCGACACGTCGGTCGATCATCGCCTCGGAAAGCCCCACGTCGACAAGAGATGCGCGATGAATCGCTCCTGTCTGCTTTTCGGCAATTCCGGCCGCCGCGATATCTGCATCTGTCCACACTGCCCAGCCTGCCAAACACGCCGCCCGACTTCTAGCCTCCCGTTCTTGCGTAACTGACGTCCTCCCACAGGACGTCAGTTACGCAAGAACGGGAGCATGGATTACTGTTGCGCCGGTGGCGGGCATGAAACACGTTGGATCGGGCAAGGTTCGGGAGATCTTCCGGGTCGACGAGGATCATCTCCTGATCGTTGCATCAGACCGCATCTCCGCATTCGATGTTGTGCTCCGTGAGGAAATCCCCCACAAGGGTCAGGTGCTCACAGGTGTCTCGATCCACTGGTTCGACATCCTCGACACACCGCACCACCTCATCTCAGCCGACACCTCAACCATGGATTTTCTCTCGCCGAACCAGCAGAAGAAGTTCGCTGGAAGGGCAATGCTCGTCCGCGCGGCTGTAGTAGTACCCATGGAGTGCGTCGTACGCGGATATCTCTACGGCTCGTCGTGGAAGGAATACGCGACGGGCGGTGGACCGACCACCGAACACCTGCCAGATGGCCTCGACATGGCCGACAAACTCCGCGAGCCGATCTTCACCCCGGCCACCAAAGCCAAAAACGGCCACGACGAGAATCTCACAGAGTCCGAAGCCCGCGCCTTGGTCGGTAACGACCTATTCGAGGAACTCCACAGACGTTCCATCGACATCTACCTCAAGGGCGCCGAATACGCAGCCGAGCGAGGAATCATCCTTGCCGACACCAAGTTCGAGTTCGGCACGGTTGGCAACGAGATCATCCTCATCGACGAGGTATTGACCCCTGATTCGTCCCGATACTGGCCGCGGGACGCTTGGGAACCGGGAGCGACGATGCCTTCCTTCGACAAACAACCTGTCAGGGACTGGCTCGAGGACCAGGACGGTTGGGACAAGACACCTCCTGCACCGATGATGCAACCAGCCGTCATCCAGGAGACCTCGGATCGCTACATCGACGCGTACGAACGGCTGACGGGCGCCAGATTCGCCGACTATCTCACCGAGATGGGGGCATCGTGAGGTACTCGTTCGCAGTCTCTATTCAACGCAAGCCCGGTCTTTCTGATCCGGAGGGCACAACAACGAAGAAGGCACTCATCGACCTCGGTTTCGACGGCGTGACCGATGTGTCGTTTGGCCGAATGATCTCGATCGATGTCGAGGCAGACGATGCCCAAGCAGCACGAGCTGCGTTGGAGACGATGTGCGAAAAGCTGCTTGCAAACCCGGTTATGGAGATCTACAGAATCGAGGCGACAACGTGAC
>BTQL01000082.1:0-7919 GCA_036985855.1 Acidimicrobiia bacterium
ACTCATAACCCGAAGGTCGCGGGTTCAAATCCCGCCCCCGCTACGAAGAATACCCTCGGTACTCCTACATGTGCCGGGGGTTTTCTCGCGTCTGGGATGAGCCGAAACCGGCTGTGGGGCGCGTAAGGGGCGCGTAAGCGTCACCGCGGCCTCTCCATCCCGTCGCCCGGTGCCATCGTGCCGCCGCCCACACTTCTTGTGCCAACCAGCTACGTCGACGAACAGCATCGTCTCGTGTGGTTCCAGTATCCAGCTCGACCCGCTGGACGTCCCATTGGCTACCTCGGCCCACTCGAACGGGCTACGGTGGCGGCGTCGGAACCGGAAGGTAGGCATGGCCGAGAACGAACCACTGGGGGACGATCCGCTGCGGGCAGCACTCGCTCGCGATGACGCGGTCTGGGCACGGGAGCATCTTGAGCGTGACGTCGTTGCCTGGCTGACGACCGTCGCGCCGGATGGCCGCGTCCAGTCGTCCCTGATCTCGTTCCTTTATGACGGCGCGGACCTGTTCTTCTACAGCCAGCCCAACACGCCGAAACTCCGCAATGTTGCTCACTCGCCGCTCGTGTCGTTCCATCTCCAGTCCGATCCGCACGGCGACCACATGCTCATCGTCGAAGGCGCGGCAGTGGCTGACGCGGCGTTCCCGTCGTTGGACGCTCACGAACTCTACCGAGCGAAGTACCGCGAGCCGCACGCGCACTGGGGCTTGGACTTCACCCAGACCGCGCGTGACTTCAGCGTGCCGATCCGGATCCGACCGACGCGTGTTCGCCTCGGCTGATTCGCCTGTGGTCATTGAAGAAATGGCACTGTAGGGCAGCTGGAATCGAAGTCCGATTTGACCGTTTGGCATCAGGCCTGGTCAAGACCCTACGCGGCTCATTCGTATTCAGTTTCGGGTAGAACGCGTGCCGTGCGTCATCTTCGTGATATCGGGTGGGAAGCCCGTGTCGGTGTCAACAGATGATGTCCGTGTCGTCCGGGACTGTGGGGATGTCACCCGACGGTCGCCTGCTAGTTTGTGTCGTGAGGGGTCAGCGTGTTGGCATGGGAACGATCGGGAAGCCTTGGTCGAACGTGTCGAGTAGCCCGGCGAGGACTCTGAGATTCTCGATGTTCCCCTCGATCGTTGCTTTCCCGGTCTTTGCGAGTTCTTCAACGGTTGTCTGACGTGAGAACGCTGCGAGGAGTCCGGCCTTGGTGATGCGAACGGTCGTGTCAGCATCGATCTCCTCGTCGAGTTGGATGTGGTTCAGGTTCGCGTTCGTCAACTCGATGAAATGAACCTCATCCGTGTCGGTCATGACCAGGTTGATGGTGAACGCCAGCCCCTCAGCCCTGGTGGAGATGACGAGGACCCCCAACAGGTCGAGTAGGTCGCTCACCCGGGAAGCCATCAACAGGTCAGGGCTGGTGATCTGCTGTGAAGACAGGATCTCTCCGACTCCCAGTTCCTTCGCCGCGGTGAGGTATGCGTGGCGCCACTGCGGCCCCTCCCTCTCGTAGCCGAGCTGTTCAAGTGCGTCCGCGAGGAGATGACGGGCAGGCCAATTGTCCGGATCAGCGGAGGCGTGGCCGAGCGGTCGATGAACGCAGTCCACCGCACCTTCTGGCCCACGGCGCGCACACATGCGCTAGCGTGAAAGAGACCGGACTCTCCGTTACGGAGGTTTCGGGTTGGGAATCAATTTGGAGGCATTCATGAGACACAAAACGACGTGGTTCGTCCTTGTCCTTGCACTCGTACTCGTTGCTTCAGCCTGTGCGGGCAGCACAACCGATACAACAGAGGCGGCATCGGGCGGAGACACAACCACGACAGCGGGAGGAGGGGGCGACACCACTACGACAACCGTCGCTCCAAGCCCGGATTTCGTTGGGGACGTCCTCGATGCAGGCGGCTGTGACTACGGTGGCCGCGTCGACACGATCGAGGCAGTAGATGAGTTCACAGTCGAATTCACCCTCTGTGGTCCTCACCCGGCGTTCCTCGCACAGATCGCTTTTGGCGTCTTCGGCATCCAGCCGAAGGAACACCTCGCAGCAACCGGTGGAGCACCGCTCGACAACCCGATCGGTACCGGCCCATATGCTCTCAAGGAGTGGGTCAGGGGCGACTCGGTCGTGTACACCCGTAACGACGACTACTACGGCCAGAAAGCTGCAGCGCAAACCTTCGTCCTCAAGTGGGCAACAGAGAGCGCTGGACGCCTGATCGAACTGCAGAGCGGGAACGCCGACGGCATGACCTTCCCAGGCATCGAGGACATCCCGACCATCGAGGGCGATCCGAATCTCGTGGTACTGGACAAGCCCGAACCGAATATCTTCTACATGGGCTTCACCAACACGTTCGCACCGTGGGACAACGTCGATGTTCGCAAGGCTGTCGCGCTGGGCATCGACCGTCAGCGGATCGTGGACACGTTCTACGCACCGGGTTCGGAAACCGCGTCGCACTTCACACCATGCTCTGTCGAAAATGGCTGTGAAGGTGACTCCTGGTACGACTTCGATCCGGCAGCCGCAAAGCAGATGCTCGCGGACGCAGGCTTCCCCGATGGGTTCGACACCAAGATCTTCTACCGTGATGTCACGCGCGGCTACCTGCCGACACCCGGCAACGTCGCAGCCGACATTCAGGCCCAGCTCAAGGAGAACCTGAACATCACGGCAGAGGTCGTCGTCATGGAATCCGGCGAGTTCATCCAGGCCTCGTCGGCAGGCGAACTCGACGGCATCCATCTGCTCGGTTGGACCGGCGACTACCCGCACGTGACGAACTTCCTGGACTTCCACTTCGCGGAGACGAACCTCCAGTTCGGTGATCCGAACCCGGAGATCTATGAACCGCTGAAGACGGCGTCCGAGATGGCATCCGCCGCAGAAGCAGCACCGCTGTATGAAGAGGCGAACAACGCGATCAAGGAACTCGTTCCGATGGTCCCGATCGCCCACGCGGCAAGCTCATGGGCAGCAACCGCGAGCGCCAAGGGTGCGTACGCCCCGCCGTGGGGTTCTTCCATGTTCAACTTCTGGGACAACGGCACGGACACACTCGTGTTCGTCCAGGGCAACGAACCGATCTCGCTGTACTGCTCCGATGAGACTGACGGCGAATCGCTCCGCGCCTGTGCTCAGGTCGTTGAAGCGCTGTACTCCTACACCCAGACGGGTGACGCACAGCCACAGCTCGCCACCGCGTGTGAGCCGAACGACGAGCTGACCGTGTGGACGTGCTCGCTGCGTCAGGGTGTCGTCTTCCACGACGGCTCCACCTTCGACGCCAACGACGTCGTCGCCTCGTTCGCAGCTGGCCTCGACGCATCGAGTCCGTTGCATACCGGCAACAGCGGCGTGTTCGAGTACTACGACTATCTCTGGAACGGCCTCATCAACGCTGAAGGCTGATCCAGCGACCTACCAGACAGTGTGGGGGAGGCTCCGGCCTCCCCCATTCGTCTACGCTCACCGTCTAGGGACCCATGCTCAGTTTCATCATACGTAGAACACTGCTCGCCATCCCGGTTCTGCTCGGGATCATGATTGTGGTGTTTCTGTTGATGAGGGCGATTCCGGGAGATCCGTGCACCTCGATGCTCGGCGAACGGGCAACTGTTGAGGCGTGCGAAGAGTTCAACGAGGCGAATGGTCTCAACGAACCGGTTTTCGTACAACTCGGTATCTACATGAAGAACGTGCTCACCTTCAACCTCGGCGAGTCCGTCCGTTTCTCCCGACCTGTGACGCAGCTCCTGATCGAGCGACTTCCGCTTACCACGGAACTTGCCCTCACCGCCCTCACGATTGCCATCGCGGGTGGCGTGCCGCTCGGAATCCTCGCTGCTCGCAAACACAACACGATCGTGGACAGCGGGACGATGGCATTAGCGAACATCGGTGTGTCGATGCCTGTCTTCTGGCTCGGCCTGATGCTCGCCTACCTTTTTGCCGTGGTCCTCAGGGACACGCCGATTTCTCTCCCGCCGGGTGGACGATTATCTGCTGGCGTATTCCCTGTGCCTTACTACGAGGCTTGGGGCTGGAACCTGAGCGAAGGCTCTTTCTGGTCGAAGTTCCATGAGTACATCGCCAACCACTACATCTTCAACACGTTCATCACAGCGCAGTGGTCCATTTTCTGGGACTTGATTCGTCATATGATCCTGCCTGCGATCGCGCTTGCAACGATCCCCCTCGCGATCATCGCCCGCATCACGCGGAGCTCCCTCCTCGAAGCGATGAACAAGGACTACATCCGCACCGCACGCGCAAAAGGCGCCAAGGAGCGCAGAGTCGTCGCACGCCACGCGCTACGAAACTCCCTTCTTCCTGTGGTCACGATCATCGGCCTCCAACTCGGCTTGCTCCTCGGCGGTGCCGTCCTCACCGAGACAGTATTCAAACTCGCCGGTGTCGGGACGGCCCTGTTCGACGCGATCATCGGTCGGGACTACGCCGTCGTACAGGGGTTCACCGTCGTCATCGCTGCCGGGTACGTCATCGTCAACCTGTTCGTCGACCTGTCCTATGGCTACCTCGACCCGAGGATCCGGGTGAAGTAGCGCCATGAACAAGAAGAGAACCGTTGAACTCCTCGAAGCTACCGCACAAGACGCAAATCTTCTCACGGAAAAGCCGACGAGCCAGTGGGCGCTGACGATCAAACGCTTTCGCGGGCGTCGGTCTGGGATGATCGGCCTTGGAATCGTCACGTTGCTCGTGCTCATAGCCGTCTTCGCACCCCTCATCGCACCGTACGAGCCGAACGCGGTCCTCATCGGAAAGGAGGACGTCGGCCCGCGGGAGAAGCCCTGCGTGCACGCACTCGGATGCGATCCCGACAAGCCTCAGCACATCCTCGGCACTGATGCCAACGTGCGTGACGAGTTCTCGCGAATTGTCTTCGGCGCGCGCGTCAGCCTCACGCTCGGGTTCTTCACCGTGACCATTGCCCTGATCGTTGGCACATTCTTCGGGGCGATCGCGGGATACGTAGGCGGGTGGTTCGACAATGTCACCATGAGGATCATGGACGTGATCCTCGGTTTTCCCTCCCTTCTTCTCGCGCTCGTGATCGTTTCGGTACTCGGTCCAGGGCTCCAGAACGCGCTGATCGCGATCGCCGTCGTGTCGATCCCTGCCTACGCGAGGGTCACGCGGGCGCAGGTGCTGTCCATCAAGGAAACCGACTTCGTGGCTGCCTCCGTCGCATTGGGTGCATCGGGCCGCCAGATCATCGTACGAAGGGTTCTGCCGAACGCACTCACACCGCTCGTTGTCCTTGCGACACTCGGGGTCGCGACTGCGATCCTCGAGGCCGCAGGGCTCTCCTTCCTTGGTCTCGGAGCACAACCGCCGCTCGCAGAATGGGGAACGATGCTCGCCACCGAGCGGAACAACGTATTCACGTCCCCTCACCTCGTCTTCTTCCCAGGCCTCCTGATAATGATCACGGTCCTCGGGTTCAATCTCATGGGTGATGGACTGCGTGATGCGCTCGACCCGTCGCTGAACAAATGACGGATACAACAGAACCCCGAGTGACGATTCTGCCACCCGATAACGTACCACGGCAGCGGGAACGACTCCTGGAGATCAAAGGCCTCAGAACACATTTCGACACGCGGGACGGTGTCGTCAAAGCGGTGGACGGCGTCGACCTTCACGTTGATCGAGGTGAGGTGCTTGGTGTCGTTGGCGAGTCCGGATGCGGCAAGTCGGTCATGTCGTTTTCGATAATGGGTCTGGTACCCAAACCCGGCGAGATCGTCGAGGGTTCGATCGCATTTGACGGGCGCGATCTCGCTGACATGAGTGAGAAGCAGGTTCGTGCACTCAGGGGCGAGCACATGTCGATGATCTTCCAGCAGCCCGGGTCTGCGCTCAACCCGGTTCAGAGGGCAGGCCTCCAGATCAAGGAGGTGTTCAAGCTCCACAGGGATTGGTCGAAGGACGTCGAGCAGGAGAAGGTCGTCGAGAGCCTCACGCGAGTGGGCATCCCGGACCCCGAGTCCAGGGCGAAGGCCTACCCGCACGAACTCTCCGGCGGGATGGCCCAACGCGTCATGATCGCGATGGCGCTTTCGTGCGAACCAGAGCTCCTGATCGCCGATGAGCCGACAACAGCTCTCGACGTAACGATTCAGGCGCAGATACTCGATCTCATCAGAGGCCTTCAGGCGTCCTCGAATACGGCCGTCATCCTGATCACCCACGATCTCGGAGTCATCGCCGAGATGGCAGACCGTGTGGCGGTGATGTATGCGGGCGAGATCGTTGAGGAGACGGATGTCAGCACGTTGTTCAACCGACCGCAGCACCCCTACACCCAAGGCCTCCTGGCGTCGATTCCCGTTCTTGGCGCTCCCAAGGATGAACTCGAGACGATCCCCGGCGTGGTCCCATCTCTGATCGATCTGCCACAAGGCTGCCGTTTCGCGGCGAGATGCGTGGCCAGAGTCGAGAACGATCTCCAAATCTGCCTCGAGAAGGAGCCGGACCTCGTTCCCGTCGCGCCGGGCCACGTCGTCCGGTGCTGGCTCAGAAACCCGGAGGTCGGTGATGACTGAGCCCCTCGTGGTCGTGGAGGGCCTTGTCAAGCAGTTCCCGGTTCGCGGCGGTGTTCTCCAGCGCGAAATCGCGACGGTGAATGCCGTCGCGGGCGTCGACTTGACCATCAACCGTGGAGAAACGATCGGATTGGTCGGCGAATCGGGATGTGGCAAAACGACGCTGGGGCGCATGCTTGTCCGGCTCCTCGAGCCAACATCGGGGAAGATCACATTCGATGGCACCGACATCACGCACGTCAAAGGGAGTGATCTCAAGCCATTCCGCAGTCGAGCCCAGATCGTGTTTCAGGACCCCTACTCCTCACTCGATCCCCGTTCACAGGTCGGGAATTCGATCGCGGAAGGGTTGAAGCTCCACGGCGTATCGAGCAGGGACGAACGACATGAACGAGTGACTGAGATGCTTGAACAGGTTGGTCTTCAGGGAAGCCACGCAGGAAGGTATCCCCATGAGTTCTCCGGCGGCCAGCGTCAACGGATCGGACTTGCACGCGCTCTCATCCTCAAGCCCGACTTCGTGGTTGCAGACGAGCCCGTGTCTGCCCTGGACGTGTCCGTTCAGGCCCAGGTGCTGAACTTGCTCAAGGAGTTGCAGTCCGACCTCGACCTCACGATCCTGTTCGTCGCTCACAACCTCGCCGTCGTCGAGCATGTAAGCGACAGGGTTGCTGTCATGTACCTCGGTCGGATCGTTGAGATAACCGAGCGGGAACGCCTGTACTCGGATCCGCTGCACCCATATACCGAGGCACTGCTATCCGCGATACCGATCCCGAACCCGGACCGGCCGCGGAACCGGACGATCCTCCAGGGCGAGGTTCCCTCCCCGGTCGATCCGCCCCCGGGTTGCTACTTCCACCCTCGCTGCCCCATCGCGCAGGAAGGCATATGCGATGTCGAGATACCCGAGTTGCGGCCGGCGGAAGCCGACGAGAACCACATCGCTGCCTGTCATCTCCGCACAGGAAAGTACCGAGGCCAGTATCCCGGCAGCTTCGCCCGGACGACTGAGGACTGACGAGCAAGCCAAAGCGCCGACCGATGGGCGCTATTTGAATCTATGCGGATGCTCCCAGCAGATCTCTTGAGCGTGTGGGCTCCGGCTTCGACGCCGAGCACCGAGGCTTCGGGAACCTCGATCGATTCCTCGTCGGATATGGCTTCGGAAGCGACAGCCACAGAGCGAGATTCGTCGTCGGCGAAGGGCTGAAATACAGTCGGTTCCACACGACGGCGCTCTGTTCACCGACGCGGGCCGCGCTGCTCACAGGGAGGAACCACCACTCGGTTGGTATGGGTGGAATCACTGAGCTTGCCACGGCGGCACCCGGGTATACG
>BTQL01000083.1:0-7866 GCA_036985855.1 Acidimicrobiia bacterium
GCTCGCCAGGTCGAGTGCTGGGCGGCCGCCGCGGTAGGCCCCTTCCCGACGTGCCAGCTCCTTGGATTCCTCGGATCGAACGCGATCGATCACGGACTCATCGATATGTGCGCTCCGGATAACGCCTGCATTGAGGACCTCGATGCCTCCAGACGCGATCGCGCCGAATGCGACTTCGGGGTATCCGGGTACGCCGAGTTTGCGAACGATCAGCACATCGAGGGGGAGGCCAAGATACGAAGCGACGGCAGCAGCGACCGGCACGCCTCCCCGTGCCAGACCGAGCACGACCGTGTCTGGTGCGTTCGTGTAGCCGTCGAGTCGCGAAGCAAGCTGCTGTCCAGCATCGACCCGATCCTTGAACCGTTCCCGTTCTGCACGCATAACCCATGTACCAGTATGTCATGGTTGACGGGCGCCATTTGACAGACGACGGATCACAGGTTCGACGAGACCGTCCCGACCACATACGAATCCGCAGGTGCCTTCGAATCGGCGCTTGTACGGGTGGGCTAAACGAGCCCGCGGTCGCCGCAGCTATTCAGTCCCGGTTACGACAGTTGCGAGGTTGCAATACGAACGGTTACGTTGTGATTGGCAAAGGAGCCACGATGTGTCGTCTTTACGGTTTTCTCGCCACTCAACCGACCAAACTCGAGTGCAGTCTCGTCGCTGCCCAGAATGCCCTCCAGACCCAAAGCGATAGAGACAGCCGAGGCGTTCGGAATGCGGACGGCTGGGGGATCGCCCACTGGGTTGGAGATGACAGAGAGGTCATCAAGAGCACGATGCCCGCATTCGCAGACGATCAGTTCGCAGAGATCGCTTCACAGATCTGGTCAGAGGCTGCGATTGCCCACGTCCGTGCCGCAACTGTTGGCGGCGTTTCGGCCGAGAACACCCATCCCTTCACGTTCGGAACATGGGCCTTTGCCCACAACGGGACGATTCCCGCATTCGACCATGTGTCCACGAGGCTCGACATCGGTCGGTTTGGTCCCCCCGACGGGCAGACCGATAGCGAGCTGGCGTTCTTGTGGCTCCTCAATCGGATGAAGGACTACGGACTCGACCCCGAGGAGCCGGCGGATGAGCTCGAACCGATCGTCGCCCTTCTGGCTGATGGGGTCCTCGAACTTGTCGATATGGCAATGCGGTCGGGAGCATCTGAGCAGCCGAAACTGAACTTCATCATCAGCGATGGGCGGCATCTGGTCGCAAGCCGGTGGGGCAACACTCTGTTCTGGATCTTCCGACGCGGCATCCGGGACTGCGCCGTTTGTGGTACCTCACATTGCCCTTCTGCCGACGACGAGTACCGGTCGGTGGTCCTGGCATCTGAACCCATCACAGACGAGAACTGGATCCCGATCCCTGAGGGCTCAGTGTTCGGTGTTGAACCGGGTGCGCGCACGCTGAGTCGGGATCTTCTGGGAAGCTTCTCCTCGTTGCAAGAGGGCGCGGCGACCCCCTAGCTAGCAGAGCGTCGTGAGACACCTCACCACCGCTCAGATGTGCCCCCCGAGACAGAGACGGGTGTTGATGTCGAGGTCCCCGGTTTCTTCGAGGTCACAGGATTTCTGGAGGAGTTTCACACCCCTTGTCGTGCCTTTTCCGTAGTCCCCATCCACGGGGCCTCCGTAGAACTTGAGTTCGACGAGGGTCTCCTGGACATCCTCGACGTAATGCTCGTCTGCCTGGAGTCGTGGGGCGAGGGCTGCATCGGTCTGCGCTCCGAACACTCCATCGGCTTCGATCCCCGCATCAGCTTGGAACTTTGCGATAGCGGCACTCGTTTCTTCTCCCGCGATGCCATCGATCTTGCCGGAAAAGAACCCGAGCGCTGTCAGGTCCTGTTGGACCACGACTATCGTCGAAGTTGCGCCCAAACCCGCTTTGGTGGTGGATGTGGTCGGAGGAATCGTGGTTGTCGATGTTGTGGTTGTCGACGTCGGCGCTGTGGCAACCGTCGAGGAAGTCGTTGTCGTCTCGACCGCGTCCTCTCCGCACGCTGCGGCGGCGAGCATGAGAATACCCAGCAGAAGTCCCAGCCGTACGATCTTCATCCTGGACGCCACCCTACCTGACGCTCTGCTCGGATGCACCTGAGAGTCGTTGCTCGCATGACATGAGCCGTCCGGTTTCCCGAACATCAGTTTCCGTGCCGATGTCGACAACCGACTCAGGAAACGTGCTCAGGAATTGTCGATGGCAACGAGACCTGCTGTGGCGATCTGATGGGGGAGAAGCCCGAAGGCCTCGTACAGCTCACCGATGGTCCCCGACTCTCCGAATCGATCGACGCCGATGGGCACCACCCTCTGTCCGAAGACCGACCCGAGCCATGCCATTGCATGTGAAGCTGCGTCATGGATCGTCACTATGGGTGCGCCGCGTTCGGATATGGGGATCAGCGACTCGATATGCCCCGATCCTGTGATCACTGTTGACGTGCGAGCTGCCTCAGTCAGTTCATCGTGCCAACCTCGATAGAGACGGTCGAGGCTTGTGATGTCCAGCACGGTTGCCGCGACTCCTTCTTCGGCCAGGATATCGGCTGCGGCAAGAACCTCGGGCATGACAGGGCCTGATGCGGCGAGAATCAGCGGCTCGCCGCTGCCGCCCTCCCTGAGCCTGTAACCGCCTGCGAGCACGTTGTGGCGCAGCCGGCCGGTGCCTATTCGCTGCGAAGCATCAGTGAACGGGGCCTGGTCTATCGGTCGTGTTGACATGCGCAGATACAGGCACGGTGCATCCGGTTCGGACAACCGGCCGATGGCATCGCTCAACAGCCAGTCAACCGCCAGTGCGTAGGTCGGTTCGGTTTGGGTGATCCCGGGTAGCTCGAGCCCGACGGACGGCGTGATCGTCGATTGATGGGCCCCGCCCTCGGGGGAGAGCGTTATCCCGGCAGGCGTGCCCGCCAGGATGAACTTGGATCCGTTGTACAGCGAGTAGATCAACGCGTCGAGGCCTCGCAACACGAAAGGGTCGTACACCGTACCGATGGGGATCAGCATCTCACCGTGGTGCTCATGGGCGAGCCCGAGCTGACCGAGCAGCAGGAACAGGTTCATTTCCGAGATCCCCAATTCGATGTGTCGGCCTACAGGGCTGGGCTTCCATCTGAGCATTCGGTCTTGTTCGAAATAGTCGTGTCGTTCCGTTGCGGCGTACACGCCATGGGCGTTGATCCATCCGCCGAGATTCGTGGACACAGAGACGTCCGGAGACACCGTTACGATCCGGCCCGCAACGGCCTCGTCCTTGCCAAGTGCGACAAGGATCCTCCCGAATGCTTCTTGGGTTGACACAATGGGTTTGTGTCTTGCATCGGTCTCAGGCGGGAGGACGATGTGTGGTCTTGGCGGCGGGGGTTCGTTGTTGACGGCATTCCCAACTCGTGCACATATCACCCCGGCTGGTGTGGTTTCGTCGAACCGATCCCATTCGGTCTCCTCGATCAGACCGGACTCGCTCCGGAGATCGTCGATCTGGATGGAGCTCATCAATGCCGAATGGTTCATCGGATCGCCAACGATCGGTAGACCCCACCCTTTGATCGTGTAGGCGAACACCACACTTGGCCGATCGGTCACGGTGTCGCACTCTCGGTAGGCGTTGATGAGCACCTCGAGGTCGTGACCACCGAGATTCTGGATCACCGAAGCGATGTCGGAGTCGGGAATGGCCGAGATCGCTTGATCAACACCAGGATCGGCATTTGCCAGAAACCGCGAGCGGAGTTCCGCACCATCGAAGGCGAAAAGGCTCTGATACTCCTCGTTGGACATGGCGTCGATGTGGTCGCGGATCTGCTTCCCGCCGGGTCGTGCGAACGCCTCGAGCAGTTTCATGCCGTACTTTGCCTCGACAACATGCCATCCGGCATCTCTGAAGAAGCGCATCAACCGTTTTGCCTGGATGCCGGGGATGACGCGATCGAGACTTTGGCGGTTCAGATCGATGATCAGCATGACGTTTCCAAGGCCCTGCAACGAGGGGTCTGAAATGGCTTCCCAGATGTTGCCCTCATCGAGCTCTGCATCCCCCGCAATCGCGATGAACCTTGCGGGCGGTGGGGTCTCGAAGTGGTCCTCGACGTATCGGCGTGTGGCAGCGGAGAACAACGGCGCAACTGCGCCCAGACCGACCGATCCGGTCGAGAAGTCGGCTACGTCGGGATCTTTCGTACGCGACGGGTAGGCCTGGAGGCCTCCTCGCTGGCGCAACATCTTGAGGTAGCTGCGGTCGAGTTCACCCGTGAGGTATTTGATGCCGTGATACAGCGGTGCCGCGTGCGGTTTGACCGCGACCTTGTCCTCTCCGCCGATGTGCGCGAACCAGAGCGCCGTCATGATCGTGGCCATCGAAGCACACGAAGCTTGATGGCCACCGACCTTGATCTCGGTGATCTCACGTTTGTTGGCGTGATCGATCATCCGTGCGGACAACCAGAGCAGACGTTGCTCGATGGCGCCGAGCGCTTCGAAGTCGATTGTCCCGTCGCGTTCGATGGGGATTGTCACGCATACTCCTCTTGAAGGCAGCAGGTTAGGCGTTAGCGTTCTGTGGAACCGATTCGTGCAGTGCGGTTCATGACCTTGGGCACGCAAAGCACCAGTCTGTATCGCGGGTGTGGGCGTAGGCTCTCGGGTCTATGAAAGGCCACGCATGAAACGACTCCTGGTTCTGCTCGCCGTATTCTCGATTGTTGCTGCGGCCTGCAGCGGAACCGACGTCGTCGTTGCGTCCGTCAACGATACCGACATCCTCCGTTCGCAGGTCGACAGACTCGTGCCTCAGGACGATGACGATGCCACATCCGGGGGCTTTGCGCAGTACCTATCTGTGGCCATCCAGTGGGAGGCCGTCGGGCAGGCCGCTTTTTCAGAATTCGGAATCACTCCGACCGAAGACGAGATCACGACACGTCTCGACCAGCTCGTTGCGGACCAGGGCGAGGGAGTCACCCTTGAGGATTACCTCGCCAGCGTGCAAGCCTCAGAGGAAACCATTCGTGAGGTCACGAAACAGCTGATCATCCAAGACCGGGTCCAGGAACAGTTCGCAGCGTCGGCTGAACCGATAGCCGATGATCTGGTCAATCAAGAACTGGTCGACTCTCCAATGGATTGGACGATCGTTTGTGCAGCCCACATTCTCGTTGAAACCGAAGATGAGGCCACGGCGGTTGCTGCAAGACTCGAATCGGGTGAGGACTTCGCAACGGTTGCCGAAGAGGTGTCGTTGGACCCGGGATCGGCTGCGAACGGTGGTGACCTTGGATGCAACTCACCAGCCGGATTCGTCGAGCCCTTCGCATTGGCGACGATGGAAGCAGAGATCGATGTCCCGACCGCCCCGGTGGAGTCCGAATTCGGTTTCCATATCATTGTTGTCTCGCAGCGTGAAGAAGCTACGACTGATGTAGTGAGACAGACTCTGGAGCGTGACACTCTCACCAACGCGGTCACCGACTGGTTCGTCAGGGTGATCGAGTCTGCGGAAGTCGTGGTCGATGATGACATCGGTGTCTGGGTGACTGAACCAAGGCCACAGGTGATCGCAGTCAATTGATTCCCGGGGGACGGGGGCCGATATGTCGCAGCTGAATCCCTAAGACGCGCATCAGCACAGCCGATAACCGTTCCATGGGTTGGAAACGGACTCTTGTCGTAGGTTTCGCATTCATCGTGTTCATTGCAGTGGCGCCGAGGGTCGCATCGGCATTCGAGCTTGGTGAGGACGTCGATTACGACCTCGTGTTCCCCGTCGAAGGTCCTCATCGCTTCTCGGATACGTTCTGGGCAGGTCGATCGCACGGATTTCACACAGGCCAGGACATCATGGCCGACAAGATGACCCCGGTTGTAGCCGCTGCGGCCGGCGTTGTACGGCTCGTGAACTGGTCGAGTCGTCCTGACGATCTCAATCCAGAGCGATGCTGCACGCTCGTCATACGTCACGATGATGGCTGGGAGAGCTGGTACATCCATCTCGACAACGACACGACCGGAACCGATGACGGAAAGGGATGGGGCATCAAGAAGGGGATCAAGCCAGGCGTCCGCGTCGAGGCAGGTCAGCACATTGCCTGGGTGGGAGATAGCGGCAACGCCGAAAACACCCCTCCCCATGTGCACTTCGAGCTTCGTGATCCATCTGGGACAGTCGTGAACCCGTATAGCTCTCTTGTCGCTGCGGGCGGGAATGATGTTGGGGCCGGTCCGAGGGATCCACTTGTCGGTGGTGCCCGCGTGCTCAGCAGGGGACTAAAGGGTGCCGATGTTCGGGTATTGCAGAACGCCCTCGAAGAGCTTGGTTACTCCGTCGGGGGAATCGACGGCAACTTCGGTCCGCTCACCGAGACCGCCGTCAAGGCCTTCCAGGCAGGGTTCGGACTCGATGTCGACGGGCTCGTGGGTCGAGAGACCAAAACTGCGATCTCCGGACGGCAATATCACGACGACACGGGTTCCGTGTTGTCCGTTGGATCGCGCGGGGATGCAGTGCGCGCACTCCAGGCGAACCTCCACGAGCGGGGGTTCGAAGCCGGTCCTGCCGATGGCATATTCGGTCCATTGACGTTGCGAGCAGTGCTTTCGTTTCAGAAGTACTCGGAGTTATGGGTAGACGGGCTGGTCGGCCCGAGGACCAAAGCGGCTCTCGGAATGGGTTGACGTAGTTCGCAGGCCATTCGGCGAAAAAGCGGGCACGGAGAACTGAGAACTGCGTAGCCTCCGTTCATGACCGAATCAAGGGGACACCCGGTCTCGGAACGCAGCGGCGTTGTTGCAGCGCTACTTGGCGCGATGGTGCCCGGCCTCGGCCACGGGTACCTCGGACGATGGTGGAGGGCCGCGGCAATGGCCGTTCCGACCGTCGCCCTTCTACTTCTCGTAGTCGTAGTCCTGCGGATGCCGAGGTTCGAGCTTCTTGGCGTACTGGTGTCCCCAGGCGTTCTTCGCGGCATACTCGTCGCGAATCTCGTGGTGGTTGTTTGGCGAGTGGCGGCTGTTGTGGATCCTTACCGCCTCGGGAAAGGGACACATAATTCCTGGACGGTGATCACCGTTTTCTTGTTCGCATTCCTCGTTGCGCTTCCGCATGTACTCATCGCGCGGTATACGCTCGATGCTTCCTACGTGCTCGACCAGGTCTTCGTGTCCGGCGATTTCACGCCGGTTGTCGTTCTCGACGATCCGCTGCCGGCAGAAGTGCCCTTTGCCGCGGATGTTGCCGCATTCGAGGTCGTAGATCCGGCAAACGTTCGCTCAACATATCGGAGTCAGAAGCCGAGGAGCCTGCTCTTCACAGAGGGCGTTGGAGACCCAGACGCGATCGGTATCCCGCGATGGACTCCACCCCCCCAGCCCAGACATCTCGGCGCTCTGCTCGGATCGGACTATGACGGCGTCAACCGGATAACCATCCTGCTGGTCGGGGGTGATGGTGGCCCTGGACGGTCGGGGAGCCGCACCGACAGCATCATGGTGGCGACGTTCGACACGGAGACGGGTAAGTCTGCCGTATTCGGGATTCCCAGGAATATGACCCATGCCCCGTTGCCGGATGAGTGGTCGACAGCGTTCGTCGATCTCGAGAAGCGTCTCACTCCCTGGGCGGAACGAAAGCTGTGGACCGACGAGAACGGCGATGGCGAACCCGACCAGTTCGAGCCATGCAATTGTTTCCCCGACCAGATCAACGCGATCTATCCGTTCACCCGAAAGTGGGTTGATACCTATCCGAACGAAGTTGACCCAGGGCTTGCGGCACTGCGAGACACGATCGAGATCATGCTCGGACTCGAGATCGACTATTACGCAATGGTCAATATGTCTGGTTTCGTTCGGCTTGTCG
>BTQL01000084.1:0-7857 GCA_036985855.1 Acidimicrobiia bacterium
CTCGTGGGGACCCGTACCGGACTTTCGCCCGTTTCGCGGCGGTTGCACTCGTAACTGCCGTGGTCGTCTTCGTGTACTGGGTCGATTCCACTGTGTACGCACTGGTTGCACCCGTGCTCGCGCTGCCGGCCGTAGGTTTTGCTGACAAGGTATTCGACCGCGGTAAGCAGGTTCTCGCGGAGTAGTGTCTCGGTTTCTTCGGCGGGGTTGTTCCAGCTGGTTACCCATTCCCTATAGTTGCTCGGGTTCCACTTGAGGTTCAGCGGATGCGACGAATTGCTTGGAAGTCCGAGTCAGATGGCGATGTTCGTCATCCGATGGGGAACCGAATGTCAAAGCGCGGCGCGAACATTCTTTGGGTCTCCGTCTTTGCCCTCGCAGTGTCAGGTCCCGGGCTTTTCTATCAGTTGTCCAAGAGCGTTAACGCGATCGCGTGGGTCAAGTATCTGAATGCCACGCTCCTTGTTGCGATCGTCGCGGGAGTCATTCTGTTGATGGCTTATGGCCTTCTTGGCCGGGACTTCGGAAAGGCATTGCGACTGACAGCTTCGACTACGTTCGTGCTGTTTCTTTGGCCGTTGTTTGCACGGTTCGACGTTCTCCCCGGACCTTTCGGGGCTCTTCTCGTCGTATCGGTTCCCGTCTTGATTGTGCGAGCCTCGTTCTTGCACGGCGACCGATTCCGAGTTGGCGCGATGATGCTTGGCCTGGCGATCTTCATATTCGCGACGTATGTCTTCGGTGTTTCGACTCGGACTGTTGCCCTGCCGGCGATTGAGACGTTTTCGGATTCAGGAATCGACGCTGTGTCGAATCGCCCAGATGTCTTGTTCGTGCTCTTGGACGGGTACGCACGCGAGGATGTGCTCAGCGAGATGTACGGCTTTGACAACGCGCCGTTCCTTGGCGAACTCGCGCGTCTCGGATTCAGCGTCAACGATTCTGCCTCGGCGAACTATGACAGGACATACGCCTCTGTCGCCTCGATGATGGATCTCGGGTATCCCATCGAGTCGGGCGTGACGACTGCCGAGCAGCACAGCATAGTAAGGGGCCTTCTCGGTCAGAATGGGTCCCTCGTAAACGCGTTCAAGCGTGCGGGGTACGAAGTTACCTATTCAGAGAACGGATGGTCGGGGAGCCGATGCGGGCGAATCGTCGATCGGTGCTGGCGAAGCGGCACCACGTTGATGAACGCATACGCTTTGTCTCTGCTCACACCCTTCGCTCCACTGGTCGAGCGGTTTTTTGCGCACCCGACGAACGCGATCTCGTGGGTGCAAATGTCGAATCTGGCAGATGTGTTCATCCAGCAAAGCAGCCGAGATCGTCCTCAGATGGTTTGGGTGCACATCACGTTGCCTCATCCACCCGTGCGACTCGATCGATCATGCGTTCCGCAGCGTGACTCGTGGAGAAACGGACAGGCACTGACGTTCGGAGCACCCGAGGATGAGCTCAGAAGGGACGCGTACGTTGATCAGACCGTATGTGTCAACACAACGATCACCCAGCAGCTCGGCTCAGTCCTCGATGCCCTTCCGGATACTGCCGTGTTCTTGTTCAGCGACCACGGCCCCGATGGTTCGAAGCAACTGACCAAGTCCCCCGAGGATCTGACGGTCAGCCAGATTCGTGAGCGGCTCGGCATTCTGCTGGCGGTGAGAGAGTCTGGGATGTGCTTCCAGAGCTATGGAGGCAACACGCTGCTCGCGGCGACACGCGCCTTTACGGCATGCACGCTGGGAGTCGATCTTGAACCGGTGGAAGACCGTGCCTTTCTCGTCCCGGCTCAAGAGGAAAACGTTCCGGTCGTGGAAACCGAGCCGGTGAGTCGGCCGTAGCGTTGCCCAGGCGGGCTACGGGAATCTGCCGGGCGGTGATGGCCGGTATCAATGGCTGATATACGTCGGTACGTTGTCTGCTCTACCCCGACGCTAACCCGGTGTGATTTCATCCTTGGAAGCTAAGGTGGTCGACAAAGGTGCCGATAATTCTACGACGTAAGCGTCATAGAGGTGATAAAGATGATCGTTGTTCTCGGGTATCTGGACCCTGGCGCAGGTGCGACGCTGATGCAGCTGGTGCTTGCGGGCACCGTCGGGATCGGGGCGATCATCAAGCTCAAGTGGCACTCGATTCGGTCGCTGTTCGGTCGATCGAGAGGTGTTCGGGATGATTCACGAGACAGGATGATCTCGGAGCTAGCAGCTGAGGATGAGGAACGTACGAGTTGATTCAGGCTGAGCCGTCCAGCTTCCGCGATACGGAGAGCCGAGTGTTCATCGTTGATGATCGGGTATTGCGGGGATTCACAGTTTCGGGCGCTCAGGCCTTCCTTGCTGCCCATGAGACCGGCGTGCTGCAGAGACTTGTCGACGAGCAAATGATCGTCGACTACACGATTGTCTCTCCCGAGTCGATACCGGGAATCTCACCGTCTTCCACGGTGATCGAGTCCGATCGGCTCAGTTTTGTGTCGGTTCCGGCGGAATGGTCCTTCTCCATGCTTCGGGATGCAGCTCTACTCACACTATCCATCAACATCGAGTTGCTGGACCATGGATTCATTCTGAAGGATGCATCGGCTTTCAATGTCACGTTCGATGGATCCGTTCCTGTCTTCTTGGATCATGGTTCGATTGCTGCGATCGGTGATACCGGCATCTGGGCAGCGTATGGCCAGTTCGTCGATCACTTCCTTGCTCCGCTGTTCCTGGAGGCTTATGCCGGAGTGGCTTTCCAACCCAGGCTGCGTGGCAGCGTGGATGGGATACCGGTCCAGGAGGCGAACGCGTTGTTGCGCGGTCGCGCTCGTCGCCGCAAGGGAGTCTCAACTCATGTCGTGATTCGCAACAAGCTCGAGCGAGCGACCCAGGGTTACGGTGCAGAGAGCCGGTCAGGTGTCGCCGGGTTGGTCATTCCGCGGTCGTCAATCAAGCGAACGATGCGGAAACTACACGACCTGATTGCCAGTCTGGAGAGTGGCATCACTTGCGCGTGGACTGAGTACGAAAACGCTATCCCGTACGCCCAAGGTGAGTACGAAAGGAAACGCGATCTTGTCGTGGATTTCGGTCTGCGCGTAGCTGGAAAAGTGCTCATCGATGTCGGAGCGAACACAGGCGACTTCTCGCGAGCACTGGCCAACAGTTTCGGTCAGGTTCTGGCACTTGACTCCGACAGCGGCGCAATAGATCGTCTATACCAGAGGTTGGTTGCCGACGGTCGGACGACGATTACGCCACTCGTTGTAAATCTTCTCAACCCGACACCACCTGTCGGATGGATGAACTGCGAACGATCCGCGTTTCTCGACCGCACGCGGGGCGACCTGGGCCTCTGGCTTGCGATCATGCACCATCTGACTATCACCGGTGGCATTCCATTGTCCCAGTCTCTAGAACTCGCTGCGACCCTGACCCGATACGCGGTTATCGAGTTCGTGCATCCGAACGATCCGATGGTTGAGCTCATCAGCGCCAGCGCTTCGCAGTTCGCGACGCCCTACGATGAGGATGTCTTTGTGGCTGAGATGAACGCGCGGTTTGAGATTCTCGAGGTGAAGAACGTATCGCGGACACGTCAACTGTACTTTGGGCGTTCTCTTGGTTGGTGACGTGGGGCCTTGCGTCGTTTGCTCGTCCTATTCAACCGATCAGTGGTGTGTCGCGAGAAATGAGTACCGTTTCCCTCGGGTCCTGGACACCCCTGGCAGCGTCCTCCGCCTCGAGGCATCTACATATACGACTTCGTTGTGCGTCCTCGGCAGATGGCGTCCAATGAACGGAGAGATCCTCGCAACAATTCCGCGACATACGATTAGATTCGGCAGAACGAAACATCCAAGGAAACCACAATGACTGACATGCAACCGCTCGCTGAGGCGGATCCCACACTTGCCGCGCTGATCGCGAAGGATGCTCATCGTCAGCGTTCGAATATCCAACTCATCGCTTCGGAGAATTTTGTGAGTTACGCCATGATGGAGACCAGTGGCTCGGTGTTGGCGAACAAGTACTCCGAGGGGTATCCGGGTCGTCGGTACTACGAGGGTTGTGAGGTCATCGATGAGATCGAGATTCTGGCTATAGATCGGGCCAAGAGCCTCTTCGGCGCCGAACACGCGAACGTTCAGCCTCACTCGGGATCTCAGGCCAACATGGCGGCGTATCTCGCCGTCCTCGAGCCGGGAGACACGATCCTTGGCATGAGCCTCGACCAGGGTGGGCATCTCACCCACGGGTCGCCCGTGAATTTCTCAGGCAGGCTCTTCAATTTCGTCGCGTACGGGCTCGATCGTGAGACGGAACGCATCAACCTGGATGAGGTTCGGGAACTCGCCGTTGAACACGAACCCAAGATGATCATCGCGGGGTACTCTGCGTATTCGCGGATCGTCGACTGGGCGGCCTTCCGCGAGATCGCCGACGAGGTCGGAGCGATTCTTCTCGTTGACGCTGCCCACATCATCGGCCTCATAGCGGGCGGCTCTCATCCGAATCCCGTGCCACACGCTCACATCGTGACGGCAACCACGCACAAAGCACTCCGCGGGCCAAGGGGTGGTCTGATTCTCTCGACTGAGGAGTACGCCGAAGCAATCGACAAGGCTGTGTTTCCGCTCGTCCAGGGCGGCGCCATCAACCACCAGATCGCAGGCAAGGCTCTCTGCTTCAAACAGGCGGCCGAACCTACGTTCAGGGACTACGCCCTCCAGATTGTGCGGAACGCATCCGTACTCGCGGACACCATGATCGAATCGGGCGCCACGGTTGTGTCCGGAGGCACGGAGAACCACATGTTCCTCGCCGATGTGAGATCGATCGACGATGACCTGACGGGTAAGGAGGCGGGGATCCTCCTCGATGAGATGGGGATCACGCTCAACCGAAACTCGATTCCTTTCGATCCCCGATCGCCCTTCATCACATCGGGTATCCGCATAGGGACACCGTCGGTCACGACTACAGGCATGAAACAGGAACAGATGGTCGTTCTCGGTCGCGTCATCGTCGAGATCCTGCGAAAACGGAAGGACCCATCGGTCCTCGATCAGATGCGCGAAGTAGTCAACGAGCTCATCGATGCTTTCCCTGCGTACCCGGTGGAGTTCAACGGATACGTGTAGCCACAGCGAGCCGCAATGGATGGCCGCCGAGATGGCGGCATGTATTGCTAAGCGCACCCTCGTCGTTTGAGCCACCGGTGGCGCAACTACCACAGCGAAGCCTGATCACGCGGGCTCGCGATTGCAATTGGAAACGCGCAATGATGTATCTTTATCGCCAAAATCAAGACGTCGTGAGAGAGCATCGATATTGAAAACAACCACCCATCGATCTGAAATGATTCGCGGTTGGTCTGGTTCGGCTGACATCTTTGGATCCGTACTCGCAGGTCTCCTCATAGGGCTCGGTCTCGATGCTTGGTTTGCAACTTCACCAGCGTTCGCCGTTGGTTTCGCGGTCGTCGGAGCGATCGGGGCCTTCTACAAGTCGTATGCGGATTCCGAACGACTCGAAGAGCTCGCCAGGGAAGCCTTGAGGATCCGCGATGGACTTTGACGTTGCCTCAGCGGAGGCATACAGGAAACCGTTCCCCAATGCCGTCGATGTCGAGTTTCTCATGGCGAGAAGCATCGTCACTCGAGCCTTGTTCGTCGCCCCTTTGATCATCGCGATTGCCTGGATGTGGAGAGGGCCTCTCGGAGCCGTTTCTGCGTCCATAGGACTAGGCGTCATCGTCGTGAACTTCATGCTGTCAGGATGGGTGCTATCCAAAGCTGCGACGATTTCGATGCAGCTGTACCATGCCGCAGCCCTTTTCGGATTCTTCCTGAGGCTCGGCTTCATCACGGTGTCGATGTTCGCTGTCGCGAGCCTGTTCGAGGTCGACCGTCCAGCGCTCGGCATTGCTGCGATCGCCGCATTCATGGTGTTGCTCGTACTTGAGTCTCTAGCAACGCTCCGAGGAGCAGGAAAGGAATCGGAGTGGAGCTGATTCTCGCCAGCGCCGAGTGCAACCCGGCGGTCGACATCATCTGTGCACCGGCAGACGTCAACGAACTGTTCGAGTACAGGGAAGCGATCTTCAGTCTCGGCCCATTCCCATTCACGCGGACGGTCATCCTGATCCTCGGTATCGCACTCATCGTGTCGGCGCTGTTGTATTTCGGCCTACGCAAGAAGGCACTCGTACCTGGGAAGTTCCAGACTGTCGTCGAGGGCATCGTCGGGTTCGTCCGTGATGACGTCGCGATCGAGATCATCGGCGAACACGGAGCCAAGTACGCTCCCTGGCTCTTGAGCGTCTTCCTGTTCGTACTCGTCGGGAACATGTTTGAGATCACACCATTCATCAGCTTCCCCGTGACCTCACGCATGGCACTACCCGTGATGCTCGCGGCCATCACCTGGGTCGTTTTCGTGGTTGCAGGGATCAAGCGACAAGGTTTCGGCTACTTCCTCGGCATCGTGTGGCCGAAGTCCGTACCGATAGCGCTGAGGCCGTTGGTAGGACTCATCGAGTTCTTCTCGATACTGTTTCTGAGGCCGATCACGCTTGCAATCCGGCTCTTCGCCAACCTCGTCGCAGGGCATCTCATGTTGGCGCTGCTGCTTGTGTCGGGCTGGGTGTTCATATCGAACATCGGCGAGATTGGGCCACGGGCAGGTATCGGACTTGCGTGGTTCACCATGGGTCTCGGCATCTACATGTTCGAGATCGTCGTGATAATTCTTCAGGCGTACATCTTCACACTCTTGTCAGCCGTCTACGTACAGACATCTCTCTACCCAGACCACTAAGAAAGTTAGGAAGGACACCTTCATGGATCTAGAAGCAGCCGAAGCGATCAAAGGGGCGATCGCACTCGTCGGGTACGGTCTTGCAGCCATTGGCCCCGGTATCGGTATCGGCATCGTTGCCGGTAGTGCCATCGAGGCCATGGCCCGTCAGCCTGAAGCCGCTGGTATCGCGAGGACGACGATGTTCCTCGGCATCGCCTTCACCGAGGCGTTGGCCCTCATCGGCTTCGTTCTCTTCTTCATTGCCTGAGGAATGATCATGTATCTGGCATTGACAGTGATAGTGGCCCAGGAGGTCACACCGATCTCAGAAGAGGGATCAGGCGGCGCCGGGTTGCTGCTCCCCGCACCTGAGGAACTCATTGCCGGGCTGCTCGCTTTCGGCATCATCTTCGCAGTGGTCTGGAAGTTCGCCCTTCCCGCGCTCCAGGCGACGATCGAGAAGCGTCAGGCTGCGGTGAGGACCCATCTCGAAGCAGCGGAAAAGGCCAAACTCGAAGCCGAATCTCTGCTCGCTGACTACCGCGCCCAGGTGGCAGGAGCAAAGGGTGAAGCGGCAGAAATCGTCGCGGAGGCCAGAGATGCTGGTGAAGCGGTGAAGGCAGACATCATCGCGAGGGCCGAGTCCGAAGCCGACCAAATCAAGGCTCGAGCCGGTGAGGAGATCGTTTCAGAGCGCGAGCGTGTGGCGGAAGATCTTCGTCGCCAGGTCGCAGAACTATCGATCGATGTCGCAGAGAGGGTCGTCGGGTCCTCCCTCGATGTTGGTGCGCAGCGCGATCTCGTCGATCGATACATAGACGAGCTCGGCGGAGTGCGGTAGCTGATGGACGAGTCCACTCTTCAGAGTTCGTACGTGGATCACTATGCCTCAGCTCTCTTGCAGATCGCTGGTGCCGAGGCTGATCCATCTACTGCAGCAGACGAGATCTATCGTGCTGCTCAAGGGCTGAGCGGGCATGCAGAGCTGATCGATACACTCGCTGACCCGCGAATTCCTGGAGAGCGGAAACAGGGAATCGTGGATGACATCCTTGCCGAACGGGCG
>BTQL01000085.1:0-7755 GCA_036985855.1 Acidimicrobiia bacterium
TATCGATGACATCGCCCTCGCCGTCGACCCCGCTTCGGACTGCCCAAACCCCGACATCCCGGATCTCTCCGTGGGTGAATACCATGAGTACGACTGCACGGTGGCGAACCTCGACGGCGTGTCGCCGTTCACGAACGAAGCGACGGCGATAGGAACAGGCCCCGATGGCACCGAGGTCACCGACACCGATGACGCCGTCGTCTTTCCGCCGGTTCTCGCGATCACGATCACCCAACCGACACCGACAACAGCGCCGCCGCCCACACTGCCCGTCACGGGTGTCCCGTACGAGAAGATGAGAAGCGTCAGCATGGCCGGGTTCGCCTTCTTGGTGGGCGGCATCGCCCTGCTCATTGCCGCCGCGCTGATCGGGCGTCTCCGGGTGCAGCACACCAGCACCCCCGCGCTCGGGCGGCACGAGGTCTGGCTCACGATCGAGACCAGGCCGCGTGGCCACACCATCTACATCCCGCTACGTCCCGCGGGTTCGGGCCCAGGGTCGCAGATCAACTGATTCGGTGATCGCAGCCGCCTGCAATCGTGCGGCTAGCGGTCATCGGGGTGGGATTGAGTTGAGAGTGGCGATATCGCCGGCGAATCCATGAGCGCTGCGCTCCAGCGCGAATGGATCCTTTCCTGTCGAGCCCGGGATTGGGGAGCCGTTCTCGGCTTCACAGGCATTGCACTCCCCATGGCGAGAGTCACGATCCTCGGACTCGCCGTCTAGCGCCAACCATCGCCGTCAGGCCAGCGAGGGCACCGCCTATCGACGGGCGATAGGCATGCGAGGTGCCCCCCGACCGGGCGCGGACGGGGAGCGCATATCCGGCTGGGTGTGTCGCAGTGCCGGCAAGGCCATGGCACTGTCTGCGCTTGAGACCTGACCCGCAGGGGTATTGTTCATTGCCAGCAATCGAACCCGAAGCCGACCAGATGCGGACCGGAACCTGAAACTCTGGCGGCGCGAGCAAGACCTCGAACGGCGAAACCCTCGCCGTAGCAAGGGTTTCGGATGGTCGGGACGGCCGGATTTGAACCGGCGACCCCCAGTCCCCCAGACTGGTGCGCTGCCAAGCTGCGCCACGTCCCGCTCGGCGAAAGATTAGGAGCGGCCTACCTTCTATCGGCCAGGCTCAATTCAAAACGTAGTCGTTGAACATCTGCACGAACCGGAGGATCAGATAGAGCGCCCCCGCACCGACGAGCAGCAGAAAGCTCCATGGCCAACCGGGGTCGACATCGTCTTTCGGTGGCGAGTCAGACCGCTCTTCTGGTTCCGTGGTCATACGGGAGGCACGCCGTGACGCCGGTCGGAGAAGAAGCGGTCCTTACGTTGGGCGATGGCGAATCTCCGTATGAGTTCCTCTCTGAGATCCTTCGGCTCGATCACGGCATCGATGATATCTTCGGCCGCTAGGCGCATGAGGTCGACATCCTCTTCGTATTCAGCGCGTTTGTCGTCGACGAACGCCGAACGTTCCGGCTCCTCGAGTCGTTCGATCTTGTTGAAATACACCGCGTTGACCGCGGCCTCGGGACCCATCACGGCGATCTCTGCCGTGGGCAGGGCGATCGTCGCTTCAGGCCGGAAACCCGGTCCGGAGAACGCATACAGACCGGCGCCGTAAGCCTTCCTGACAATGACCGACAGCCTTGGCACGGTCGCTTCTGCCATGGCCGTGATCATCTTGGCACCGTGACGGATGATTCCCTCAGCCTCGACCTGACTGCCGATCATGAAACCCGGAACGTCAGCGAGAAAGAGCAGTGGGACATTGAACGCGTCACACAACCACATGAACCGCGCAGCTTTGTCGGCCGAGTCGACGAACAACACGCCACCGAGATGGGCCGGCTGGCTCGCGACGATACCGATTGGCTTGCCGTCCAGACGCGCGAATCCAGTGATCACCTCCCTGGCGAAGAGCTCCTTTACGGAGAAGAACGAACCTTCGTCCACGAGTGCGCGAATGAAGTCGTGCATGTCGTACGCACTCTTGTCATCCTCGGGTAACACGGCAGAGATGTCGGCGGTCTCCGGCGGAAGCTCGGACTCGTATTCGATCGGGTGCACGCGGTAGTTGTCGGCGACGTACGAGAAGTACTCCTTTGCCCATTCAATCGCTTCTTTGTCGGATGACACCAGAGCGTCGCCGCACCCGGACGTCTCACAGTGCACACGAGCACCGCCCATCGCCTCGAGCGTGGTGTGCTCCCCCACAACCATCTGGGCCATTCGTGGCGAACCGAGATACATCGACGCGTTTCCCTCCACCATCACGACGACATCGCAGAACGCAGGTATATAGGCGCCGCCCGCGGCCGACGGTCCGAAGAGACAACAGACTTGCGGAACACGGCCCGAGAGTCTGATCTGGTTGTAAAAGATCTTGCCTGCTCCCCTTCTGCCTGGGAACAGGTCGACCTGGTCTGTGATCCGCGCGCCGGCAGAGTCGACGAGGTAGAAGACGGGCAGTAGCTCGTCGTACGCAGCCTCGAGTGCTCTGATCATCTTCTCGACCGTGATTCGTCCCCATGATCCGGCCTTGACCGTCGGATCATTGGCTATCACCATGACCGCGCGGCCCTCGATCCTTGCCCTGCCGGTCACGACCCCGTCGGCCGCAAGAACGTCGTCGTCATTGCGAGCAAGCAGACCATCCTCCACGAAACTGTTCGGATCGATCAACAGATCGATTCGGTCGCGTACAAAGAGCTTCCCTTGTGCCTTCAGTTTGTCGTGATATCGCTCGGGTCCCCCGCCGAGTGCACGCTCCGTTGCGGCTTTCAGCCTGTCATCCATCAATGGCGACTCCTCGCTCGGATCCGGATCGGCGTTCCGGTGAAGTCATACGTCTCTCGAATGCGATTCTCGATGAACCGAATGTAGTCCGTTCCGAGCTCTCCCCCGCGCACGAACAAGACGAAGGTTGGCGGTTCCGTTTCAGCTTGGACGGCATACAGGATCTTGGGACGCCTCCCTTTCCTCATCGGAGGCGGGTGTGCCTCCTGGAGTGCGCGGACGAGACGGTTGACCTCCGAAGCGGGGATCCGTTGTCTTCGATGCTCGAGGACCACTCGTATGTACTTAGGGAGGCGATGCGTCCTCGCCCCTGTCATCGCCGACATCCGAAGTATCGGTGCCCAATCAACGAAGGCAAGCCGGTCGGCAACCGAGTCCTCGGTTTCGAGTCGTTCATCCTCCGAGACGTCATCCCACTTGTTCAGGACGAGGATGAGTCCGGCTCCGGCCCTTGCGATCTCCTCGGCCAAACGCTGCTCCTGATGGGTCGCCCCGCGTTGCCCGTCTATGACAAAGAGGACGACGTCGGCCTTTCGCACGACGTCGTGAGCTCGTAGAACGGAGTAGTAATCGGCGTCATCTTTGATCTTGGTGGGGCGCTTGATGCCGGCGGTATCGATCACCTCGAAGTACTCGCCATCGATATCAACGACCATGTTGATCGGATCCCTGGTGGTCCCGGGGACGTCGGATACGAGCACACGTTCGGAGCCTGCAAGTCTGTTGAGCATCGTCGATTTGCCAACATTCGGTCTTCCGACGATCGCAAGGCTTGCGATCGTGTCGGGATCGGGATCACCGTCGAGTTCAGTCGGAAGCGAGCCCACGAGCAGGTCGAGGAACTCCCCCGTGTTCCGGCCCGCAAGGGCAGAAATGGGAATCGGGTTGCCCAGGCCAAGTCCCCAGAGATGGGCGAGGTCAGATTCGACGGACGGCGAGTCGACCTTGTTCGCGGCGAGCAGATACGGGACGCCTGAGCGCTGCAGTATTCGGGCGATTCCCGTGTCATCGTCTGTCACCTCTGACGTGGCGTCTGCCACGAAAACGACCAGATCCGCCCCCGAGACGGCGATCTCAGCCTGCTCACGGATGTCGACAGCGAGTTTCTCGGAAGGGCGCGCTTCCCATCCGCCCGTGTCGACCACATGGAACTCGCGACCTGCCCATTCCGCATCGAACTGTCTGCGGTCACGGGTGACGCCAGCCTCCTCATTCGTCACGGCAGCCTTTCGGCGTACGATTCGATTCACCAGCGTCGACTTCCCAACATTCGGACGTCCAAGGACCACGACGATCGGCACCCTGCTCATCGTGCGGCTCCCAGCAGTCCCGCAGCAGTCGCAGGAGCAACAATGACCGGCGCGGAGGCACACTGTGCAACGTCGGCCAGGGGCGTGTCGTCGATGAAGGTGTCACCCGATAGGGCAACATCGGGGACCACGTATGCGCCTACTGGGCCTTGGTCGGTTGTGATCGTCTTGATGATGTCCTCTCCAACCATCAGGCCGGCTACGGCCGTGTTTCCTCCGAAGAACTCGTTCGGAACTGCAAGGATTCGAATCTTTCGACCGGCCAGCTGTTCCAAGCGGCTCCTCAGCGGCTCGAGTACGGCACTGCCGTACGCTCCTGTCAGGACGACCAGGGGTCCAGAGTCGACTTCTGGGTCCGGCGCCTGGTGTCGCACCGCCCTGTAGCCCTCGGCTGGTGCCGCTGGCATCGATCGCCACTCTCCCGTGACGATAGGCGCGGTCGAGGAAGAACCGTTTTCGAGGCGTTCGAGTTCGTCATAGAACGCCCTGATCATGCCGATGCCGTTCTCGTGCTGTTGATATCCCTCGTAGGCCGAGGATGCGGGGACATCGCGGCCGGCGGTGATGTACAACTCGTCTGATGCCTGGAAGATCCGTCTCCCGAGCTTCGCCATGGCCTTGTCCTGCCAGAATTCGACGACTGCGAGGTCCTGAGCGGCTTCCCCTGCAGTGTGGACACGGAGGTTCGCTTCGGTGTTGTACCTTGATAGGCCAAGTGGGACGATCCCGAGCGTTGCCAACTTCGGAAATCGCGTGATCGTTTCTGCAAGAGTTCTGTCCAGAATGTGACCGTTGTTGATGTCTGGGCACAGCACCACCTGACCGTGCACGGTGATGCCTCCATCGAGAAGTGCCTCGAGCCATCTGAGACTGGTTGCGCCCCTTCGGTTTCGGAGCATCTCAGCCCTGACATCGGGATCGGTTGCGTGGATGGACACATAGAGCGGGCCGAGTCGATCCTCGATGACCCTCGCGAGATCGAGTTCAGTGAAGCGGGTCAGCGTCGTGAAATTGCCGTACAGGAAGGACAGCCGGTAGTCATCATCCTTGAGATACAGCGATTTGCGCATACCTGGTGGGAGCTGATAGATGAAACAGAACTCGCAGTGGTTGTCACAGGTCTGCACCCGATCGAAGATGGATGATCCAAGTCGGAGCCCGATCGGGGCCCCATCGGGTTTCACAACCACAGTCTCGAAGTCGACACCGTTGCGTCTCAGCGCGAACACGGGGTCTGGATCATCGATGAGTTGTTGATACTCGATCACATCGTTCGGTATCACGCCGTTTATCGAGATGAGCTCGTCGCCCGCGACAAGGCCCGACACTTCCGAAGGAGTGCCGGGAATCACCTCGAGAACGGTAGGCAGGGACATGGCGACCGAGGATACCGTCCGACCTCTCAACAGCGGGCGTGCGCCTTCTAACCTGACACCATGGCGACCAAAGTGCTGCTGGCCGAACCCCGTGGTTTCTGCGCCGGTGTCGAGATGGCGATCAAGGCCCTCACCTGGATGGTGCAAGTGTACGAGCCCCCCGTGTACTGCTATCACGAGATCGTGCACAACGGTGCTGTTGTCACGGCGTTCAAGGATGCTGGAGTGGTCTTTGTCGACGACATCCACGAGGTTCCGAATGGCAAGCCGGTCATGCTCTCAGCGCATGGTTCTGCGCCCGAGGTGGCTGAAGAGGCAGCCGACGGGGCTGCGGTGATGGTTGATGCCGTCTGTCCTCTCGTAACGAAAGTGCATCACGAGGTTCGACGGATGGCGGGCAAGGGTTACGACATCATCTACGTCGGACATGAGGGACACGATGAGGCGATCGGGGCAATGGCCGAGGCTCCGGCGGCTGCCCAACTGGTCGACCCGAGGATCGGATTGGACACCTTTTCGGCGGGTGAAAACGCCAAGGTTGCGTTACTGGCTCAGACCACGCTTGGTCTCTACGAATGGGAGGGCGTTCTCTCGGATGCTCAGATCCGGTTCCCTGATCTGTGGACGGCTCGCAGGAGTGACCTCTGTTATGCAACGACGAATCGGCAGTCGGCAATACAGGAACTTGCGGAGAGATCAGATGTGCTGCTTGTGGTTGGCTCGGAGAACTCGTCGAACACGAAGGCGCTTGTGAGAGTTGGGACGAACGCTGGAGTGCCGACGTATCGCGTCGACAGCGCTTCCGATATCGATCGTGCTTGGCTGGATGGCGTCGACACCGTCGGCGTCACGGCGGGGGCGTCTGCGTCCGAACAGGCTGTGCAGAAGGTCATCGACTCCATCGCACCGACCGAAGGGATCGAGAAGGTGCGCGTGACGGCTGAAGACGAATACTTCCCGCTCCCTCCAAACCTCAGGCGGTTCATGGCGGCTCTTCAGCCCCTCGTCGAGGGCGGCTTCGCGTGTCAGAACCCTGGGGCCCCAGGACCGATTGAGAACGACAGGGACTTCACCGCGACAGAGGCTCTCGCACTCCTGGGCGTTTGACCGCGCCTTTCGCGACCCGGCATTGCTGTGCATCATCGTCTTCACCTGCGCGCATATTGCCGCTGATCCATGGGTCGGCTGATTGCAGTTTGACTCATTTGGTACGAATGCGTACCTTCCAGAATCGGATTCGGGGAGGGACTCTGAGTCAGAGACGGTTGCCGACGATGGCACTGCCTGTGCTGCTCCTTGCCGCCGGTTGTTCCGCTGCTGGTTCTGGATCACCGGACCCGACAGTATCTACTTCACCGACAGTCACCGTTGCCGCCACCACAAGCGTTCCACCCATGACGTAAGACCAGGTGGACGATCTGCAGGGGTTGATCACCGCTCTCGATCTAGTGTCCTGAGTCGTAAGTTCGTGCTGGTCGGTCACTCGATTGCGGGATACAACCTCCGTGTCTTTGCCGATCAGTATCCCGATGAGTTAGCAGGTCTCGTATTCCTTGACGCTACGGACTCTGGGCTTGACGAGTTCTCTCCTCCGCCGCCTGCGATACGGCCTGAACGGTTGGATATGGTCACGAGCGCTGCACAGGTGAGTCTGATCACGGACCTCGGTGACCTCCCTGTGTACGTGCTCACGGCAACGATCGGGACGGCCGATCGGTGGTTTGATCTCCAGCAGGTGCTCGTCGGGCTGTCGACGAACTCGGTTCAGGTCGAAGTCGATGCGAGTCACAACAATATCTATACGTCACAGCCTCAGGCAATCGTTGATGCGGTCGCATGGATCGTGTCTCAATCTGGCTGATCTGAACTACCCGCCCACAGTGCGGTTTGTGTCGTAGCTGCTCGTCATACTGACGGTATGAGCACTTCCATTCAAGCGAATTCTCTCCAGGCGTCTTCTGCTCGGGCTGTTCGTTCGGTCGGAGACACGGGCCGGGTTCTTGATGGTCGGTATGACGATGGTTGGGAGTCTGACTTCCCTCGGCGTGTCGACGAGTCCACCACGTACGGCGTTTCTGGTGCCTTTGGCTCCATTCCTGGAGGGCTGGATCGTATGGCGCCGGGACCGATCTTGGGCACCTACCTTGCCGGGGTCGATGTCAACCGTTTGCGTGGGTATGACCGGGTTGTTGTGTTGCGTGCCCATCAGCGCATGATCTCGCATTATCAGGCGAAACTGTATGAGGACATGGTGGCGGTTCGTGAC
>BTQL01000086.1:0-7557 GCA_036985855.1 Acidimicrobiia bacterium
TGTCCAACGCGTCAACGGCGAGATACCTGTTGACCTCCCTGATCGCATGATCCGCGATATCTGAGGCCCAGAGTTGGTTTTGCCCGCCGGCGTGGAACCGGCGGTTGACCAGCCCACCAGACGACACCGACCTTGGCTCCGACGTGACGGACAGCGGGAGTGGTTGCGACCCGGTGATGCAGCTCCACTCCTTAGTGGCGGTACGCTCGGGCCGGTAGACGAAGGAGATACGTCGAGTCACAGAGACCAAGGACGGAGATGGACGACGACGTATCGCCCCGTAGCAGGATCATTCTGGCCGCCATCGAGACGATCGCAGACCGAACGATCGGCGGGACCCGAATGCGGGAGATTGCGAAGAGAGCCGGTCTTGGCCTCGGTCATGTTCACTACTATTTCTCGTCCCAATCGGATCTGCTACTCGCGGTTCTCGATCACATCTGGGACATATTCGCTGAGGAACGCGACGGACGATTGGAGAATTCCGATCTGGAGGAATCACGCCGCTACGGCGTATTCTTCGATCAACAGCGCAGGATTCTCGAGGACCGTGCCGACCTGTTAGCGGTTCGGCTGGACTACTCGGTCCAAGGCACATCTGACAAGATCATCGAAGCGAAGATTCAAGGCGGCTATGCAGAGTGGCGTGCCCGTATCGCCGAACAGATCGAAAAGGGTGTCTTGTCGGCCGAGACTTTACGAATCGCGCCGGATCTCTGCATCGCGATCATGGAGGGTGCAGTCCTTCAGTACTTCAACGAGCCCGAGAGCATGGATGTCGAAGCGTACTTCCGTGTGGCCAAGGAGATGGTCGCGGCCCATCTAAGTCCCCCGAGGTGAGGACACGAATGGGGTGAGGATTCCCCGGGCCCGGTTAGGTTGCGGCGCGCATTGGATCCCTACTTGCCCACTTTGGCGCAGTGCCCGCGGTCTGCCGGAGCCCAGATCGTATATCGGTACGCTCCGATTTGATGTCGGCGAATCGGCTCGCTATAATCTACATCAATTATTTGGTCAACCGACCAACCCGGCTCGCGCATCGACCCAGAATCGAAAACCGAGCATATAGGTGCTCATTGCAGCGGGAGGCCACGGATGGTTCAATGCAGTAACTCTGAAGTATCGCAACCGCACCAGCACCTCTCAGAGAGTGCTTCGGACCGCTCTACCACGGGCTCAGACCTACTGAACCGGAAGGGCCGTTCATCCCGACCTCTGCACGCCCGCCGGCCCCGGCCCCATCATCTCAGCAAGCGGCGGCTTGGCACCACCGCACCATCCGGCTCCGTGGAGGATTCAGTTCGGCGTCAGGAACTCACAGGAGGTCGTCTGACATGAGGCACCGATCCCGACTCGTCAACGTATTGGAAAGGGCAGAAAGCGGACCGATCATGAAAGAGGCCGATTTCGAACGTCGCCTGGTCACTCCAGCCATCAAGAAGGCGGTCGAAACGTACGGCATCGAGTTCGACGACTCAACATTAGTCCCGAACGACGACGATCTCGCCGATCGGATTTTCCAGGCAGGACTCGAGGTGGCAGCTGAAACAGGGATGTTCTGTCAGGACACGAGTCGACGGATCGCCTTCACCCGCAGGGAACTGGAGGAGGGTCTGCGTTTCTGCCCAGGTGAGGTCACCATGGGCGCCGGCACCGATGCGGTTGTTGCGAGGGCTCGTGAGCCGGAGGTTGCGGAGCGCCCCATCCTCGTCGGTGGCGCCTACGGGGTTCCGTTTCCCGAGGACCTGTTCGTGCCCGTGATGCTCAGCTTCGCGAAGGAGAGTGTTGTCGATGTCATCGAGAACGCCACTCTCGAGACCGTCTACGGCAAGCCGATCAAGGCTGCCTCTCCCTGGGAGGTTATCGGTGGTTGGCGTGAAGCCGAGCTTTCAATGGAGGTCATCGGGCGGGCAGGCCGTCCCGGCATGTGCATCGGGTGTGTTGAGACATCACCGACGGCGCTGGCAGAAATCTCCGCCTCTTCCTGGGGAGGATTTCGGCCGACGGATTGGCACCACGTCTCAACCGTCAGTGAGCTGAAGACGAACTACGACCTCCTCGCTAAGGTGGCGCACATCAACCGCATCGGCGGAGTCATGGAGTCCTACTACAACCCCATCTACGGCGGATATGTCGGCGGAGCAGAGGGTGTCGCGGTGGCGGTCGTTGCCGGTTCGATCCTGATGAACCAGGTGACCATGGCACACACCATTTCGACGCGGCCGGATCACCCGTTCCTTGGCTGTAACACCACGCCGGAGCTGATGTGGGCGATGAGCGTAGGCGTCCAGGCCCTGTCCCGTAACACGAACCTGCTCGTCGGCACTTTGGTCGGTCCCGCTGGCGGCCCTGGAACCAGAACGGTTTTGTACGAGCTCGCGGCCTATGCGCTTTCTATGACTGTCTCTGGAGTAGCGGTGCTCGAAGCGAGTCACACGGCGGGGGGAGCGGTTCCTCGTCACGTGAGCGGGCTTGAAGCCAAGATGTGCGGCGAGGTCATGCGAGCTACGAGCGGGATGAGCCGGGCCGAAGCCAACGAGTTGGTGATGAGACTCAATTCCATCTACGGCCCCGATCTCGAAACCAAGCCGATCGGTAAGCCCTTCGAGGAGGTCTACGACGTTGTCAATGTTGAACCGACTTCCGAATGGCGAGGACTCTACGACGAGGTGTGGGACGAGCTGGTCGATATGGGTGTCCCGCTCGACGCTTTGGTCTAGCCGATACTCATGCACACGAATGAAAACTAGGAAGGACCGATGAGTACTTACGAAGAGCTCGTGGGAGACATGGTCGACGTCCTGCTGGGCGACGACCCGGATGAGGTCGTGACGTGGGCCGAGAGTGTGCTCGAAGGAGGCGTCGCTGCTGTCGACTTCTTCAACAAGGTCTTTACTCCCGCTATGGCGCAGATCGGAGATAAGTTCGCGGCTCTCGACATCTTCCTGCCGGAGCTGATTGACTCCGCGGAGCGGGCCCAGGCCATAAGCAAGGACGTTCTTGAGCCCATCTTCGAGGCTGAGGACAGCGGTGCACAGATCTCACGAGGCACGATCGTCATTTGCACCGTTCAGGGCGACCTGCACGACATTGGTAAGAACATGGTGTCGCTAATGCTGCAAGTCAACGGGTTCGATGTGATCGACATGGGCATCAACGTGCCGCCGCGGCTCGCCCTCGACAAGGCGAAGGAGGTCGATGCCGACATCCTTGGTCTCTCGGCCTTGATGACTACTTCTCAGCCGTACATGAAGGAGTGTGTTGAATTGCGTGACGGCTTCGGGATGAAGGATCAGTTCGCGATAATCGTCGGTGGTGCCCCGATCACAGCCGAGTACACGGCACAGATCGGAGCAGATGCCTTCGGCAAGAGCGCCGTAGAGGCAGTCGAGAAGTGTTTTGCCCTCATGGAGGAACGATGAGCTGGATAGGGAGGACTCCATGAACCATCGACCGAGGCTGGTGGAGGTTCTATATCGCGCCGAGACCGGCCCGATCATCGAAGAGGCAGCATTCGAGAGGACCTTGGTGACCCCCACCATCAGGGCGGCGGTCGAGCACTATGGCATCAAGTTCGACGAGGAGACAGCGGTCAACTCGGATGACGACCTCGCCGATCGCGTTTTCCAAGCGGGCTTTGACGTCGCCCGTGACGTTGGCCTGTTCTGTCAGGATACGAGCCGCCGCATAGTGTGGACCCAGAAGGAACTCGAGGCAGGGCTCAGGTACTGCCCATCGGAAGTCACCTTCGGTTTGGGTGTAGACACCGTGACGCTGCGCACTCGGACTCCCGAAGACACGAACCGCGTCGGGATCGTAGGCGGCGCATACGGCGTCCCGGTTCCAGAAGAGATGTACGTCCCACTGGCTCTCAGCTATCTGAAGGAACCCATCTTCGACTCGGTCGACAACCCGTCGCTGGAAACCGTATACGGACATCCGATCAAGGCAGGAACGGCCTGGGAGGTGTTGGGCGCCAGACGCGAGGCGGAACTGGCACTGCTTGCCGCCGGCATGGTCGGTCGGTCGGGCATCCCTCTCGGATGCGTTGAGATGTCGCCGACTCAGCTCGGCGCGCTCGCCGGCGCCTCGTGGGGCGGGTATCGACCATCCGATTGGCATCACGTTTCGACGTTGAGCGAGTTCAAAGTCAACCATGACACGCTTTCGATCGCGACTCACATTGCTCGCATCGGCGGCGCCCTCGAGGCGTACTACAACCCAATCTACGGGGGCTATGTAGGCGGAGCCGAGGGCGTTGCAGTCGCGATCGTCGCTGGTCTGATCCTGATCAATCAGACCTATGTCGCTCAGGTCTACAACACGCGGCCCAACCATCCCTTCTACAACTGTGACACCACCCGAGAGTTGATCTGGGCAACCGGCCTCGGAATTCAAGCTCTCGCCCGGAACACGAACCTGATCACCGAAACCCTCGTTGGTCCTGCCGGCGGGCCCGGCACGAAAACGATGCTCTACGAGAACGCGGCGTTCACGCTTGCCACAACGGTTTCCGGCCAATCGGCGATGACGGCAAGTCACTCCGCCGGCGGAGCCGTCCCACGCCACGCCAGCGGCCTCGACGCCAAGATCTGCGGTGAGACCGTCCACGCATCGAGCGGAAAGACCCGTGGAGAGGCGAACGAGATCGTCAATCGGCTCATCGCTCTCTACGAATCGGACCTGGAGACCAATCCGAAGGGCCAGCCTTTCGAGGAAGTCTACGACCAGGACACGATCGAACCGACTCCCGAATGGCAGGGACTCTATGACGAGGTGAGGGAAGAAGTCATCGGTATGGGGTTGCCCATGGACCGGATGGTGTGGTAGCCCGCGATCACCGTTTCCTTGCTGAACGGCGCTTCTTGATCGTGGACGCTGGTGGTCGACACGGGCCTCTCCCCACACGATACGGTGCGGAGCCGCTTGTCGTTCCCTCAGCGACGTTCCCTGACATATGGTTCGGCGAGTGCGCTCGGTTCGGACTCCCCGATTCCGAACGCAGATGCCGCGATCAACACGACAAGTGTCGCGATGAAAGGAAGCATCAACAGCAGCTCTCGGGGCACTCCGATACCAATAACCTGCAACGTAAACCCGAGGCTCGACACGACTCCAAGGGTGTACGCAGCGAACAGCATGCGCCAAGGGCGCCAACCGGAGAAGATCACCAAAACGACGGCCAGCCAGCCAGTGCCCGCGACAATCCCAGCGCTCCAGCTGTTGAACAACGCCAACGTCATATATGCGCCGCCAGCGCCAGCCGCAGCGCCACCAATCGCAACATGAAAAAAGCGCGTGGCAGCAACATTGATCCCGGCCGCGTCCGCGGCGGCAGGGTTGTTCCCAACCGCGCGGAGCTCGAGCCCGCGTCTCGTGTGGAATAGATACCAGCTGCTCGCTGCGACAATGAGCCACGACAGGTATACGATCGCGTCGTGAGAAAAGAGGACCGGTCCTAAGATCGGCACATTCGCGATACCGGTGTCGATGAGTGGATCGAATGATCCGTTACCAGGGCGAACGGCGATCGGCGGGCTACCCATTTCGCCGATGAATTTCGAGAGGCCCGCGCCGAAGATGACCACGCCGATTCCTGTGACGATCTGATTCGCATTAAGCCGAATTGCAAGAAAGCCGTGGATCAAGGCTGTCAGCAAACCAGCAATCATCCCAACCACGAGGCCAATCCAGGGATTGCCAGTTGCCGTCGTAGCCCAGAATCCGCTCACTGCTCCCATCAGCATCATGCCTTCGACGCCGAGGTTCAAGACTCCGCTACGTTGAGTGAGGACCTCGCCAGTGCCCGCGAGCACAAGAGGTGTGCCGGCGACGATCGCGATGGAGATAGCTTGGATGATTATCGCGTCGTTCACGGAGCCTCGATTGGCGTTGCGTCGATCGACCGTGCTGCCCGTATCCTGAAGTTGTTGAAAAACTGTCCGCCAGCAACAGCCAGCAACAGAGACCCTTGCAGAACCGTCACTGCAGATGGTGATACACCGACCCGGCTGAGCGATGGACCTGACATTACGATGGCTGCGATGACGAATGCCGAGACGATGATGGCTCGCGGATTGAGGCCAGCTACTGCTGCGACGACGATCCCCGTGAACCCCACTCCACCTGCTTGCAGCGCTCGAGGCTCCAAGGCATACGTCACCGACGCGACCTGCAGTGCGCCTGCGATCCCTGCGAAGATTCCCGAAAGCGCGAGAACAACAATCACCTGACGCCGCACGTTCATACCGGCGTACCTAGCGGCGCGATCGGAGTCACCGATGACTCGCCACTCATATCCCCGGCGAGTCCACCGAATCAAGAACCAGAGGGTGAAAGCACCGGCCACGGCAATGAAGATGCCGAGATCGGCGCGGCCCCAAAACGCATACAGCTGGGCCGAATCTGGCACTATCTTTCCTGCTGGGAACCCGAGGTTCTCCCTGTCGCGCCAGAAACTGACACTGCCAAAAATCAACCAATTCATGATCTGCAAGGCGATGAAATTCAACATCAGCGTCCCAACGACCTCGTCGGTCCCAAAGTAGGCACGAGGTGCCGCGATGATCAACGCCCACATTGCGCCACCAGCCGCACCAGCAAGCACCACGAGCGGCATGACGAACCATGGTGAGGCCCCTTCTCCGATGACAAGAGCCATTGCAGTGCCGGCGATGGCTCCGATGTACAACTGACCTTCGGCACCAATCGTGTAGAGACGCATCCGGAATGCGACGGCGGCAGCGAGTCCCGTCAAAATGAGGGGTGTCGTCGCCCGCAGCGTCTGTTGGATCGCCCGTTGCGACCCCGTCGACGAAGCGAGCATTTCGCGGTACGCCTCGAACGGATTGACACCAGACAGAATGATGGGAACCGATCCTACGAGAAGACCAATCACGATCGACCATCCAAGAATCGAGGTCCGCTTTCGGGTCGAATCGATGAGCCGCTGTTCGACAACGAATCGACGCCTCATGAGGCGATCTGATCGTCGTCGATACCCACGCCGGCCATGAGTTTGCCGAGTGTCTCGATCTTGGCGTCGGCGGCAGCAAAATGTCCAGTGATTCTGCCCTTGTACATGACGATCAGTCGGTCACTGATCGCCAACAGCTCGTCGAGATCCTCCGAGAGAAGCAAGACCGCGAGACCTTGGTCTCGCGCGTCGACGAGCAGGTTGCGTACCCCCATCGTCGCACCAACGTCCAGTCCGCGCGTCGGTGAAGCTGCAATAACGACCTTAGGCCGACGTGAGATCTCGCGGGCAAGAATCACCCGCTGGATGTTCCCGCCGGACAGGGCCGAGACCGGTAGGCTCGGGCGGACGCCTCGGATGTCGTAGTCAGCGATGAGTCGAGCGACGACCTCGCCTGCGCGAGCATAGTTGAAGATCGGACCGCGGCGCATCGCGGGATCCCGATAGAGGCGCAACATGAGGTTGTCCTCGACTGATAGTCCCGCGGCAACGCCCGTGGAGAGCCGATCTTCTGGAACATACGAGATGCCGAGATCGACCCGTTCGGCAACGGACGCCCCCGTAATCTCCTGATCGCCAAT
>BTQL01000087.1:0-7411 GCA_036985855.1 Acidimicrobiia bacterium
GGGGTGGTCGGTGAGGCCTGTGAGGGTGTCGATGTCTGTGGTGAGGTGCACAACGCCTTTGGACCGTGATTCGTGTCGTGTGCCGCTGAGGAGGTCCAGATATACGTCGGCACGAAGTTGATCCATGGTGCGAGTCTCACCACCGCGTCTGAGGGACTTGGCGATCGTGTTGATCCTCCGCGAAACGGCAGCAACACGGTCGGGTGCCAGATCGAGTCCGAGGAGATTCGCGGTACCATCAACCGTCGGCTCGGCAACGATCTTGCGGTCGGTGACTGCCCGTTGATAGCGTTTCTCTGCTTCATCGGTATCGGTCTCGATGCAGAGTTTCGAGATGCGAGCAGCCAACTCGCCCGTGGTCAAACCGGGAGCTGCGGCAGCGATGCGCTCAACCACACCACGTGCAGCGCCTATCGACAGATGACAGGTCCCCTTGTCGATGGTTTTGGCGCGGCGCACATCGATCTTGCCATCGGAAAGCATCTGACGGACCTGCGGGAGCCTCTGGTGGAGATCCAACGCAAAGGACAGTTCGATATCGGCGGCACGACGTGTCAGGTTCAACGCGGTGCGTATCTCACCAGCAGCAGAATCGGCAGCCTCGACCGGATTCGGAACGATCTCCGACAGCGCGTTTGTGACTGCGACCATGTCGGTGTAGGTATGGGCCTGATAGTGCGACGCCATGCGTTGATGGGCACGCAGCACCACCACCCGGTCATACCCGGACACCGCCTCCACATCGATCGAAGACAGGAACGCCGCCAGCGTCGGACCCGGTTTCATCTGGTCCATCCCCGGCGGGACACCCTCTGAGGCGAAGGCTCTCGGGTCGAAATCTGTATCGAGCATGTCCTCAGAATACGTGGCGGGTACGACACGAAACGGAACGCAAAAACAGGAGTCAGGACCCACACATGAGCGTGCGAATCCATGCGGTGAGGCGCCGTCGTGAACCATGCGAGGCACGATCACTGCGAGTGTGGGGATGGAGCCGGCGTTGAACTCTGCGAGGTGGCGGTTCGTGTGCGGACGTCAGTGTCCGGCGTCGGCAGCGTCCTTGACCGATCGCTGCGTCGTGGTCAGGCTCTCGAGCAGCGTGTGGTAAAGAGGTAAGCGGTTCGGAGCGCAGCACCCGACCTGGAGCCATCCGATCTGGGCACCCGCGTCCTCGAGGTGAGCGATCGTCGCGTCCACCGCGTCGTGATGATCACCTTCACCGACGGCATCGAGCCCGGAGCGGGCCGATGCGATGGTGTCGCCGAGCGCCTTCATACGAGGACTCCGCTCCGGTCGACAACACCTCTCCTCGAGCTCCCGCAGTGCTGTCTCACAGTTGTCGAGGGCGTGGTAAGCGCTTTCGAGTGGGTTGGGGTGCGTCATCGCGGGAAGCCTACCGCACGTCGAACATCGGCATGACCGCTGCGGTATGCGTTGTGCGGTGAATGGTTTGGAGTCAGGACCCATCTTCGGGTTACACTCGTGCCACCCAGCACCTATAGGAAACGTTCGTTCCGGAGGCTTCGTGCGTAAATCGTGGATACCAGTCGGCATTTTGTGGCTGGGTTACACCGTTCTCCTCGTTGGTCTCGCCAGGTACGTGAACGTTCTGCCGGCCGCGTGGGCGGAGGAAGCTGTCGTGGTCGATGACGCGTTCCTGCTCCTCATGTACCTCGGCTCCCCCGTTATGGCACTGGTACTTGCTGTGATGACCTGGGCAGTCATCGGATGGCGCTCAGACGGTGCCGATAGGGAGGATGGTCCGAACACGCACGACAACAAGGTTCTGGTCACCACGTGGCTCGTCCTCACCTCTGCCCTTGCGATCTACGTTCTCATCAATCCAGGTTTCATCGGACTCGCCGCGATTCGAGGTGAACCATCATCGGACTATGTCATCGAGATGGAAGCCGCGCAATTCTTCTGGACGGTCACCTATCCGAACGGCGCAACAGCGCTCGATGAGCTCGTGATCCCTGCCGAGAAACGTGTCCGGTACGACATCACCAGCAAAGACGTATTGCACTCGTTCTGGATCCCCGCGTTCAGAGTGAAGATCGACGCCGTCCCAGGTCTGACGACAAACGTGTACGCGACGGCTACCGCTGAAGGAACAACCGAAGATGACATCAACCTACGGGTCCAGTGTGCAGAACTCTGCGGTGCGGGTCACGCAACAATGATGCTGCCGTTGCGTGTGGTGAGCGAGGCGGAGTGGAACCAATACGTCGACTCTCTCGGCGGAAGCGGGTAGGCGCAATATGAACGGATCAATCCGATGAAATACGTCATTCGAGCCTCGGTTTTCGGCCTTGTCGGATACGCGGTCGGTGTATCACTGACGCTCGCCGTTCGCGGTGGTGACCCAACAGACGAAGTCGCGGTCGTTTTCGGTTTCATCCTTGCCCTCATTGGCTGGTTGGCCGGCATAGGCGGTGTCGAGGCGTTCGGTCGCCAATGGATCGGAAAGACCGTCCAAGTGAGCGAGGACCGCACATGGCGTCGCTACTTCCAGTTCTCCACCGATCACAAGGTCATAGGAATCCAGTACGGCGTGACACTGCTCGCGGTCCTCCTCATCGGAGGACTCTCCGCCATGGTCATCCGCATCGAGCTGGCATCTCCGGGCATGAGCATCGTTGACCTCGAAGAGTTCAACAAACTTGTCTCGATGCACGGCATCCTGATGATCGCCGTTGCCGTCGCCGGCATCATCGGTGCTTTTGGCAACTACATGATCCCGATCCAGATCGGGGCAGCGGACATGGCGTTCCCACGCATCAACGCCCTCAGCTACTGGCTCGTGCCCCCCGTCGCGATCGGGCTGCTCAGCGCACCACTGCTTGGATCCTTCAGTGCCGGATGGACTGCCTATGCACCGCTGTCGGTGACCGGCGATTCGGGCCAGATCCTGTTCAACATGGCGATCATCAGCTTCGGGCTTTCGTCCATTCTCGGTGCGCTGAACATCATCGTGACTGTTGTCACCATGCGTGCACCGGGTATGACGTGGGGCAGGTTGCCGATCTTCACATGGGCAGGGTTCTCTACTGCGATTCTTGCGTTCAGCGTGACCCAGTTCTTTGCAGCTGCGCTCGTCCTGGTCACGATGGACCGGGTGGCGGGTACCGACTTCTTCGGCCCCGACGTGGGCACCGGTCTCCTCTACGAGCACATCTTCTGGTTCTACTCGCACCCGGCCGTCTACATCATGGTGCTCCCTGGTTTCGGCGTGATCCTTGAGCTTGTGACGACATTCGCTCGAAAACCGCTGTTCGCCTACAAGGCGACCGTCGGTGCATTGCTCACGATTGTTGGTTTCTCTGTCGTCGTGTGGGCACACCACATGTTCACCTCAGGCATGAGCGACTTCCTCCACGCCCCGTTCATGATCCTCACAGAGGCGATCTCCATTCCCACCGGAGTGATCTTCTTATCGATCATCGGAACGTTGTGGCAGGGGAAGCTGTGGTTCCGAACGCCGCTCGTGCTCGCGTTCGGATGGCTGTTCAACTTCCTGATCGGTGGTATCACGGGCATCTTCCTTGCGGACGTTGCGACCGACATTCACCTTCACGACACGTACTTTGTTGTCGCACACTTCCACTACACGATCGTCGGCGGTGCCATCTTCGCGTTGCTCGCTGCCTTCTTCTATTGGTTCCCGAAGTTCACCGGACGGATGTACAACGACACGTTGGGGAAGATCTTCGCCGTTTGGGTCACGGTTGCATTCAACTTCACGTTCATTCCACTGTTCTGGGTGGGAATCAATGGGATGAACCGGAGGGTCGGTGACTATCCACAGGCATACGAGTCCGCGAACAAATTCGCGTCCATCTCCGCCCTGATTCTCGGCGCCAGCTTCCTGTTGTTCGTGGGGAACATCGTCTGGTCCGCTTTCAAAGGTCCCATCGCCGGATCGAACCCATGGAACGCTCGGACGCTGGAATGGCAGGTGTCTTCCCCCCCAACACACCACAACTTCCTCTCGCAGCCGGTGATCGTCGGACACCCCTATGACTATGGGGCTGAAGATTCTCCCTATGTCATCTTCCCCGACGCCGCTGCGTCTACCGAACCGGATGCATCCGACGAGGAGGTGCTCGTATGACGACTGATCAGGTTGCCATCGATCGAGATGCGTTGGCCAGGGTGTCACGTAAGGGACTGGTCGCTGCGGCGCTGCTTGCGGTTCTCACCGTCGTCGAGTTTCTCGTGGCGATCAACCTCGACAATCCACTCTTCGCTCTGATCCCCTTTGTGATCCTCAAGGGCTGGATCATCCTCGACACGTTCATGCATGTCCGAGCTGTATTCGGGGAGGGAGATCACTGATGACCACAGAGACCGTGCACACCGAATACCACCAGGACATGTCGTTCCAGCCGAGAGCGAACCGCATCGGCATGTGGCTCTTCATCATTTCAGAGACGTTCTTGTTCGGCGCCTTCCTTGCGGCGAGGTACTTCACGACGGGCACATACCGACCAGCGGAACTGAACCAGAACCTCGCGCTTCTGCTCACGATCGTGCTCCTGTTCTCGTCGGTGAGCGCGTACCTCGCTGAGACCTCGATCAGGTTCAATCACAGACGAAACTTCATCATCTACACAGTTGTGACGATGGTGATGGGGCTCCTGTTTCTCGGTGGAGTGGCGATCGAACTCAGCGAAGCGATCGACGCCTACCCACCCGGCACTCCGTATGGCTCCTCGTACTTCATGCTCATCGGGTTACATGCATTTCACGTCGTGACAGGTCTGACCGCTCTGGGAATCGTTCTGTTTCTCGGTATCAAGGGCCACTTCGGATCCGATGACTATTGGGGCGTCGAAGGCGTCGTCAAGTACTGGCACTTCGTCGACCTTGCCTGGGTGGTCATCTACCCGACGCTGTATCTGTTCTAGTGTCCGGCCCCGATAAGGACAGCAGAACCCACAGCAAGCGTCCGAAGTGGGTCGAACTGCTAATCGTGATCACCGGCACCACTCTTGTCCTGCTCGTGCTGTCCTCGGTTGCTCTGCTGATCTACACGGAAGGATCCCGCGACCCGACTGTTCAGGTGATCGACATACCCCCAGGTACGGGTGAACTCATCGAGCAGGGGGAGAATCCGCTCGAGATCCGTTCGACCTTGTTCTTTTACGCCGATGACACACTGGTGCTCAACAATCGAGATGATGTAGCCCATACGCTTGGCAGTTGGTTCGTCCAGCCGAACACCGAAACGCAATTCGATCTACAGCCCGCATCCGGCGGGTACTTCAGCAGCAGTCTGCTTCCTTCCGGTAGGATCACGCTTGATATCCAACCGAGGGACTTCGACTTCTCGATCATCGTGTTCCCCGTTTTGATCTTTGGGTTCGCCATAGGGTTCGTCCTTTGGATCGGCCTCAACGTGATGCGATCCCTGGACAGGGAACCCGATGTGAGCATGTACCTCGATAAAGAGGACGGGAATCCGGAGTCGGTAGACCGTAGAGGGTAGAATGGCCCGCAACTTCGATCTCGTGTCCGTGGTCGGAATTGAACGACCCCTTCTGCGTTGTACACGACGAGCCCGAGGAAGGATCTCCATGACGCTGCCGCAACTACCCGATGATTGGGATGCCACACGGACGACGCTTCAGGCATACGCCCATGCGCTCACAGCTATCCCTCGCGCCGCGGGAACACCGGATGACCGGTGGACCCATGTCGCCATGAAGATCGTGCCCAACGGTCTGAAGACTGCCCAGACACCCCTGGCCGACGGTACGAATCTCGTCGCAACGATCGACCTGGTCGGCCACGAGATCGTCGTTGAGGCGGGAGACGACACGGAGCGAATCGATCTCCGATCCGGCCCCGCCCCCGCTGACGTCGGAGAACGGGTATTGAAGTTCGCAGCCGTTCACGGATCAACGATCGATGCGGACAGGGAGCGATTCGCGGACACGGAAACCAAGACCTATGTGCCTGATCATGCGGAAGCGTTCCTTTCGGCTGCAGTATTTGTCGCTGGTGCGTTCTCCGAGTTGAATGAGTCTGTGCCGGGAGAAGTGACAGGGCCTCACCTCTGGCCTCACGGTTTCGACATTGCAACGGAGTGGTTCTCGCCGGTGAGCGTGCCGTACGGAGACAGCGAGGCTTCGGCGCAGATCGCTGTCGGTTGGTATCCCGCCGGCGACGGGTACTTCTACGCCAATCCGTGGCCATTCCAGGACGCGTGGGGCGAGAGCCCGGTACTCAGTGGGACGAGTTGGCACCTCGAGGATTGGCAGGGCGCAGTGCTCGACTCGGCCGGCGTCGAGCATGCCAAAGTGGTCGCCTTCGGCAATGCCGTGCATGCACTCGCGAGAGACGCACTGAGCAGTTAGCCGCCCGGAGTGATGGCCGCCGACTGTTGATCGATCGCTCGGTGGCGCTCTTTCGCTGAAGCCATTACGGTCGACTCGATGCTGTCCACCGTCTACGGTATCCCCATGTCTTCTCCTCAACCGCTCTATCGACGGCGCCGACAGTCGTGGCACGGACTCTCGTGTGGTCGAGCCGCTCCCGGTTTGTCAACGCGTTCTTCGAGACGCGAGCCCGCGTTGTCGGCGGATCGCAGATGACTGAGGACTCGTGAGCCGCAGGGAACGCGTCATAAGGAAACTCGTCGCATGGGCTGTGACGTTGCTGTACCGCCGTGTTGAGGTCAGACAACCAACCGATCTCACATCGAAGGGCCCACAGATCGCGAACGCCAGCCACTTCGGCGGTTTCACCGATCCCTTACTGCTGATACGGGTTATGGACCGCGTACCGAGGTTCATTGCGAGGGACGTGATCTGGAAGGTCCCTGTTGTCCGCAGCGTCCTGAATTGGGTGGGTGCGATCCCGGTTCACAAGAGTGACGATGGGGGAGCTTCGTCGAACGATCAGATGTTCCGTTCAACGTATGAGGCTCTGGCTGAGGAAGACCTGTTGACGATCTTTCCCGAGGGCATCACCGTCGACGATCCACGGATAGCGCGCGTCAAGACCGGCTCTGCGCGTATTGCTCTCGGTGCAAGAGCGACCGGAGTTGAGGGAATCACACTGCTCAGCGCCGGGATTCACTATCAGAACAAGGCCGCACTCAGATCCGATGTATTCATCGACATCGGATACCCGATCGATCTGGATGGGTGGGTGACTGAGAACATCCCTCAAGGTGAAGCTCAGGATGCCTCCAACCGCAACGCAGTCATTGCCCTCACATCGGAGATGGAGGAGCGCCTTCGCTGGGCTGCGCCCGATTTCGAGGATTGGGTCGCTGCCCGGAATCTCGCTGCTGCGTCGGCTGTTGCGCTCAGGCCATCGGACGGATCCGATCCCGAAGTTGGTCATGGTGACAAGGAGGTGCTCGCGAGGCTGATCGATGAGGCGCAGGACAACTACAAGC
>BTQL01000088.1:0-7198 GCA_036985855.1 Acidimicrobiia bacterium
GGGGGACGGAGCTCGTCACACGTACGACCCCGGTGGGGCCTCGCCGTACCCGACCGGTTCGGTCACCCACACCTACACAACCAAGACCTGTCCGCCCAAGTACAGGGAAGAGCATCCCTCCGGTGGCCTCTGTCATCCCACCCTTGAGTACTACACGATCACGGCCATCTACCGCTGGGTAGGAGAGTACGACGTCGGATCGGGGTGGGTGCAACTCGGCGTACTCGACCGGACAGCCTCCCTGCCCTACGACGTCGACGAGATCCGCGGTGTGCCCGTGCCGGGACCCTAGCGACGAATCGCCGATCCAGGTTCTTACTAATCTCGGAACAATAGGGCACACGATCTGAGGAGCTTGAAATGCGTATCGAACGTGATTCGATGGGCGAGGTACAGGTCCCGGCGGACGCCTACTACGGCGCCTCCACACAACGAGCAGTGGAGAACTTCCCGATCTCCGACCTCCGGTTCGGCAAGAGGTTCATCTGGGCCCTCGGACTCATCAAGGGCTCCGCCGCCGAAATGAACAAGTCGATGGGCACCGTCGACGCCGAAAAGGCCGATGCGATCATCACTGCTGCCGAGGAGGTGATGGAAGGCAAGTACGACGATCAGTTCGTCGTCGATATATTCCAGACCGGATCGGGTACCTCGACGAACATGAACGTCAACGAGGTGCTCTCGAACCGGGCGTCAGAGATTCTCGGCGGGGACCTCGGCTCGAAGCTCGTCCACCCGAACGACCACGTCAACACCGCCCAATCCTCCAATGACGTGATCCCGACCGCTATGCACATCGCGGCCGTCGCAGCGATCGAGGAGGATCTTCTCCCCGCTCTCACGAACCTCAAGGCAGGTCTTGACGCGAAGGCCGTTGAGTTCGACGACATACTGAAGTCCGGGCGAACCCACCTCCAGGATGCCACACCTGTTCGACTTGGCCAGGAGTTCTCGGGTTATGGGGCCCAGATCGGCAAGAGCATCGATCGCGTGCGGGGCGTACTCCCGGAACTTCGGGAACTTGCCCTCGGGGGGACCGCAGTCGGCACCGGGATCAATGCACCGGCAGGGTTCGCCGCCGGCACAATCGAGATCATGAACCGTCGGTCAGGCTTCGACTTCCGTGAAGCGGACAACCACTTCGAAGCGCAGGCGGCCAAGGACGGATACGTCAATGCCTCAGGGGTTCTCAAGACCGTCGCAACCTCGATGTTCAAGATCGTCAATGATCTCCGGTGGCTCTCTTCTGGCCCCCGAAACGGTATCGGTGAGATCGCCCTGCCGTCGCTCCAGCCCGGCAGCTCGATCATGCCGGGGAAGGTCAACCCTGTGATCCCCGAAGCGGTGATGATGATCGCGGCCCGGGTGTTCGGCAACGACACGACGATCACATGGGGCGGTGCGAACGGGAACTTCGAACTCAACGTGATGATGCCGATCATGGCTCACGCCATGCTGGAATCGATCGAACTGCTTGCGTCGGGTGCCCGCGTGCTCAAGAACATGACGGTCGACGGCATCACGGCCAACGAAGACCGCGCTGCGTGGCTACTGGATCAGAACGCCATCGTTGCAACGTCGCTCGTTCCCCACATTGGTTATGACAAGGTGTCCGAGGTCATCAAGAAGGCGTTCAGCGAGGGTCGTGGCGTCCGTGAGGTCGCCCTCGAGATGGAGGTGCTGCCCGAAGATGAGCTCGACGCAGCCCTCGATGTCCGCCCGATGACTGAAGGTGGCTGAGTCAGACCCTTACTTGATCGAGCGCGTCTGCGAGGGTCGCCCATGCGAGGTCCGCGCACTTGATGCGTACGGGGAACTTGCGGACGCCCTGAAGGGCTTCGAGGTCGCCGAGCACCGAACCGGGACGATCGGGGTCGATTGGGTTGTCGCCCTCTTCGATGCTCATCATCAACTTGAAATTGTGAATGACATCCCGCACGTCTTCGACGGACATCCCGACGATCTTGTCCATCATCATCGATCCGGACGCCTGACTGATCGAGCAGCCTTGTCCTCGCATCGCCGCGTCGGTGACCACACCGTCTTCGATGGCTACATCGAGAAAGAATTCGTCGCCACAGGAGGGATTGTTGCCCTCTGCATGGATGTGTTCACCCTTCAACGTTCCCTGGTTGCGTGGGTTTCGGTAGTGGTCGAGGATCACCTCGCGGTAGAGCTCATCTAAGTTTGTCATGTCAGTCCAAAGAGTTTGCGGGCTTTGTGGAGGGATTCGACGAGGGCGTCGACTTCCTCGCGCACGTTGTAAAGGTAGAAGGATGCCCGTGCTGTTGCGGGAATGTCGAGATACTTCATGAGGGGCTTTGCGCAGTGATGGCCGGCTCGTACCGCGATGCCGTCCTGATCGAGGATGGTCGCGATGTCGTGTGGGTGGATGTCCCCGAGCTCGAAACTCACGGTTCCCCCACGCAGCGTCACATCCATGGGCCCATAAATGGTCAGATCCGGGATTTCGGACAACTGCTCCAACGCATAGGCAGTGAGCTCACGCTCATGCTCCTCGATGGTGTCCATGCCCACCGCCTCGAGGTATTCGACGGCAGCACCGAAGCCAACAGACTCCGCGATGGGAGGAGTTCCTGCTTCGAACTTGTGCGGAACGGGGGCCCAGGTGGATTCGTGACGACCCACTGTGTTGATCATCTCGCCCCCGCCTTCCGTCGGCTCCATCTCTTCGAGCCGCTCTGCTGTGCCCCAGAGCGCTCCGATGCCTGTCGGACCGAGCATCTTGTGGGCAGAGAACGCGAGGAAGTCGACATCGAGAGTCGTGACATCGAAGGACGTATGCGGTACGAGCTGAGCGCCATCCACCACCGACAGAGCGCCAACGGACCTGGCCGCTTTCGCGAGCACATCGATTGGCCCGAGCGCACCTGTTACGTTCGACATACCGGAGAACGCGATCACTTTCACCTTGTCGCTGAGGATGTCGTCGAGAGTGCCTGTGTCGACGGAAAAATCGTCGCTGAGTTCGAGGTAGACGAGTTCGGAACCTGTGTGACGGGAGATGATCTGCCAGGGCACGATGTTCGCGTGGTGTTCCATGATCGTGACGATGATCTTGTCGCCGGGCTTCAGATGGTTGAGGCCCCAGCCGTACGCAATGTGGTTGATCGCTGACGTGGTGCCGCGCGTGAACACGAGCTGACTCGCTTCTGCCCCGATGAACCGAGCGACCTTGCCCCTGGCGGACTCGTACATCTCGGTCGCTTCTCCGGCGAGAGTGTGTGCGCCACGGTGCACGTTCGAGTTGTGGAACCGGTAATAGTCGTCCATCGCGTCGAGGACTGATTGAGGTTTCTGGGTTGTCGCGGCAGAATCGAGATAGATGAGTTGATGTTCATTGACCTCGCGTTGGAGGATCGGGAAGTCGGCGCGCAGCGCACGCAGGTCGGTCACCGTGCCGGCGCTTCGGTGCGGTATTCGTCATATCCAGCCTCTTCGATCGCGTCGGCAAGAGCCGCGTTGCCTGACTCGACGATCTGGCCGTCGAGGAACACGTGCACGATATCCGGCGTGATGTAGTCGAGCATGCGCTGGTAGTGGGTGATGATGAGGAATCCGCGTTTGTCGTCTCGCATCCGTTCGACGCCCTCCGCAACGATTTTGAGGGCATCGATGTCAAGGCCAGAGTCTGTCTCGTCGAGCACGGCGAACTCTGGCTCGAGGACGGTCATCTGGAGAATCTCGTTGCGCTTCCGCTCGCCACCCGAGAAACCCTCGTTGAGGTATCGGTCTGCGAAGGATGCCTCCATGCCGAGTTCGGTCATCGCATCCATCACCTTGAGACGAAGCTCGAGCACCGTGTAGTCGGTGCCCGTGCGGTTCGACAACGCCGCTCGGAGAAAGTTGACTACCGACACCCCCGGGATCTCTTCCGGGTACTGGAAGCCGAGGAACATTCCCGCCTGGCCGCGGACCTCGGGAGCGGCTGCGGTGATGTCTTCGCCCTTGTAGGTGATCGTGCCCTGTGTGACGACGTACGACGGATGGCCGAGAAGCACGTTCGCCAGAGTGGACTTGCCGGAGCCGTTCGGGCCCATGATCGCGTGGGTTTCACCTGCGTTGACTGTGAGCGTGACGCCCTTGAGGATCTCGGTTCCTTCTACTGACGCGTGGAGGTCGTCGACGACGAGGAGTGGAGTTTCAACCATGCCCATGATGGTAATGCCCGCAGGGTCCGTAATCAGCGGCTGTCTACGCCCCCTGAAGGGCACTGAAGACGAGGTCCATGCGGTCGAGATCCACGTTCTCGAGGGCATCGAACTCCTGCACGTAGAAGCGACCGACGCCGAGCTCTGCAATGCGCCGGATCGTTTCATGGGCACGCTCGGGCGGTCCGTGGGGAACATTGCGCTCATCGAGGAATGCGCTGTATTCGTCAGCGGATAGGTCCTTTTTCGCGCCTCGTTCTGCGAGCCCTTCGCGGTGCGCTGCTTCGTCTCGATACACGAATCCAGGGCCGGCCATGGAGATGAGGATGTCATCAGGATTCCGCCCAGCGTCTCTAGCTGCCGTGCGCATGATCTCGACTCGCCGGTGCAACGATTCGGCATCGGTAACGAATAGGTTGTATTCGTCGGCGAACCGTCCTGCGAGGCTCGGCGTCTTCCGTTCGCCTGATCCGCCAATGACGATCTTCAAACCTTCCGATGCGGCGGGAGAAACCGATGGTGCGTTGAGCGAGTAGTACTCGCCTGTGACCGTTCCGCCACCGTCGAAGACCGCTCGGATGTAGGCAAGTGCTTCGGCGATACGATCGAATCGTTCGGCGAGGGGTGGGAGGTCGAGGCCGAACGCTTCGTGCTCTGACTCCATCCAGCCGGTACCGACACCGAGCGAGAAGCGACCGTCCGAGATCTCGTCGATGGTCGTTGCTGCCTTCGCCATCACTCCTGGATGGCGGAACGTGATCGGCGAGACGAGGGTGACGAGCCTGATCGAGTTCGTCTCTGATGCGACCCCTGCGAGTGAGACCATGGCGTCGGTGGCGTGCTCCGTCGTTTCTCCATGGAGGTAGTGATCCGACCGTGCAAAGGCGTCAAGGCCTTTGGTTTCCGCCCACTGAGCGAGTTCGACGAGGCGCCGATAGCTGCCACCGAGCTGAGGTTCGACGAAGAGTCCGAGTTCCACTGAGTCCTCCTTGTTACCAGCCACGTTCTATCCAGGCTGGAAGCTGGGGGCGTTCCGTGCCGATGGTCGTTGAGTCCCCGTGTCCTGGTAACACCACGGTGTCGTCTCGCAACGTGAACAGATTCGAGCTGATCGACTCGATGATTGTATCGAAAGAGCTGTGGTCGAAACGCGTTGCCCCTGGGCCACCTGGGAACAAGGTGTCGCCGGTGATCACGGCACCGTCGAGCACGATGCACACCGACCCCGGCGTGTGCCCGGGGGTATGGACGATCCGTGCCTCGACGTTTCCGATCGACAGCGGTCCCTCGTCCAGAGGTACGTCGGCCAACTTCCCTGCAATCTGTTCATCTGCGGGATGCAGCATGAACGGCACACCGAGCCTTTCCGTTACTTCCGGGATGGCCCCGTGATGATCCCAGTGCCCATGGGTCGTCGCTACCGCAGTGACTTCGGTGCCGTCTGCCATGGTTGCTATGGCATTGGGATTGCTTGCAGCATCAATGATGAGTGATGCGCCGGTGGTTGCGCACGTGATCAGGTAGACGTTGTTGTCAAGTGGAGGCGTGACGATGCGACCGATTGTGAGGCCGTTCCCTTCGAACACGGCTTCCATCATCCGATCTACTTCTCAAGGCTCTTGAGGAACTGTTCGAGCTGGGCGTCGGTCAGTTCGCCTGCGGTCCGCAGAGCCACCGTCCCGTCGGCGTTGAGGAACACCCAGTTCGGGAACCCGCCACCGCCGTAGGCCCGGTGGACGCTGCCAGGCTGATCATCGAGGATGACAGGCGACGTCCAGCCTTCGCGGTCGAACCACTCCGAGGGCGGGTAGTTCGGCCGTGTGGAGTTGACGGCCGTCGACACCGAGTAGAGCTCGGTTCCTTCGACGCCGCCTCCATTGTCGAGCCATTGCTGGACCCGTGGGACCTCGCGCTGGCAGAACTGGCACCAGTGAGCGAGAAACACGATGCCCTTCGCTACGCCGTCATTGGTGATGGCCACCTCGGCGCCGCTGTAGTCAACGCCGAATATCTCAGGGGCGGGAAGGCCTGTCGCGGACGTGTCAACCGTGACCTGACTAGGAAACGTTGGTAGCGACGTACCGCTGAGTTCAGGAGACCCATACTCGGATCCGACCTCCTCGTTGCCGAACATCACTGCTGCGACGAGCAGCAGTACGACGAGTCCACCTACCGCTCCGACGACGAGACCGGTCTTCGATCCAGATGACGATTTCGTTGCCATTGTTGTCCTTTGACGTCTTGGTGGCACAGGGATTCTACGAGTAGGACCCTGTCTTGGTTCGGCGTTCGTTGACGCGGTTTGCCCACAGGAGCACGAGGATGAGGGCGAAGGCCGACAGCGCCATGTATGGGATCGTCACGAAACCGAACTCCTTAATGTATGGAGATGAACAGGGTGGTCCGACCGCCGCACACCCACCACTGTTGAGGCTCGGGAAGGCCTGCAGTGTGCGGTGCCAGATCGCAATGGCGAGGCCGATCACCGAGAGAACGGCGGCGTAGAGACGGACGCTGTTGTCCTTTCGCCACGCTGAGATGAGCAGGATGATCGCGACGGGGTACATAGCGATCCGCTGGTACCAGCACAGCTTACATGGAATGAGACGGGCGATCTCGGAGAGGTAGAGGCTTCCAAGCGTGGCGACCAGCGCGACTCCTCCCGACATCCAGAGGGTGAGACCTCTCAGGAACTCGAAGGGACTCTCCTCCCTGGTGCGAGCAGCGACACCGATTCCGATGAGAGCGAGGGTGATGATGTTCGCGGCGACCGCAGCGAGTGCGAAGAAGAGTTTCATCGTGGCGAAGGGCATGTGGTCTTTCGCTCGGTTTGGCGATCTCAACCTACCAACAGTACGGTCACAAGCAGAAGCTGTATACCCTTCCCTGCATGAACGGACCCCTCTTCTTCGCCGTGATGATGGCGCTCGTGCTTGCGTTTGGAATCGCGATGTTCTGGCAGGAGTCGCGCCGGATGCAGTACAGCGAAGCGATCTACGGTGTCGATGACTCGATCGAGTTCATAT
>BTQL01000089.1:0-6828 GCA_036985855.1 Acidimicrobiia bacterium
GGGTCGCCTCCGGTCACTGGCAGACGGGGAGGCTTCGACGACCGGTTACGACGACCGGGCACTCATCCTGTCCGCTTACCGGCGATCCGGGTGGAAACGGATGCTCGAAGCACTCGACGGAGATTTCGCATTCGTGATCTGGGACGAAGAGAAACGCGTCGCGATCGCGGCACGGGACCGCTTCGGGGTGATGCCGCTGTTCTTTTCAGACACCCCAACCGGGATCCGGTTCGCTTCGGAGCCGAAACAACTCATAGCAGGGGAGCCGCTCGCGAACCTCGATGAGTCCGCGATTGCCGGCCACCTCGCCGGACGGCCCGCGACACATCGCGAGACATATTTCGCTGGCATCAGCCGTGTCATGCCCTCAGAGGTTCTCGTCGTCTCAGAGTCCTCCTTCGAACGCTCACTCTATTGGGATCCCGAGCCGGTATCGAACACAAGTCTCACCGCAGACAACGTTCCGCACATCTTTCGAGAACACCTCGTCGATGCGGTACGCAGACGTCTCGATTCGTCCACGAACGCAGTGAGTCAGATGAGCGGTGGCCTGGACAGCACATCGATCACCGCCGCGGCATTCGTTCTCACCGGTTCGCAACTAGCAGTTGAGGAGTTCGCCACGGTGTCCGCCGTCTTCCCTGGTAGCTCGTCAGACGAATCTGATCTGATCAACGAGGTCGTGGCAAGCCAGCCTTTCACGCATCACAGCTTCACTGTGAGCACCGTCACTCTCGATGACTATGCAGATGTCATGAGGCAGATCGACGGGCCACGGGTCAGCCCGACCCATCCACTCGAGACCGGGACCGCAGAATTCGCGGGAGAGAGAAGGGCAGATCTGGTGCTCACAGGTCTCGGAGGCGACTATGTACTCGACGACTCTCAGCTGCTGGTCGATCTGCTGAAAGACCGGTCACCGCGCGAGTGGTGGCGGCTTGCACGCAAGACGTCGGCATCTCGCAATGCGCGAATGATGTCGGTGGTTGTGCCGAGCCTGCTCTCGGCAACACCCGAGCGGGCAAGAGTGATGCTGCGGCGCTTGAGCACCGGCCAAACACAAGAACATGGAGACCTGATGACGACCGGGCTGAGGTCGCATGACCCGCTCACGGGACAAGAGCCGAGCGAGAACCGCAGCAGCTACCCTTCCCGAACCCAGGCAACGACCATCACAGGCGTCCGCTCGAGCCTTGTATCCCAGATCAACGAGTACGTCGAGACCCGTTTCTCACGTGCCGGTCTCGGTGTGAGCCATCCGTATCTCGATCGGGAACTCATCGAGTTCGTCGCCTCGATACCGGTGGATGCCAGGCCGGCCGATGGACGTTCCAAGTCGCTTGTCCGACAGGCGTTCGAGGGATCTCTCCCGAAATCTGTGTTGGCCAAACAACGGAAGACCATGGCCGATGCGTACATCCTCGCTCAGTTCACGATCCTCGGAGGAACGTTCATGGATCGCTACCCGTCGGTGCCGGCGGTCGCTCAGCGATTCGTCGATGCCAAACGCTACGAAGCTGCACTGCAACGATTCGAGTCGACCGAGGCAACGCTTGAGAGTTTCAGCAGCCTCTGGCCCGCCTGGACGCTGTTCATCTGGCTCGATCGACTGGGTAGTTCCAGCGATGAGCGCGGGTAGGATGCGGGCACGAATTCCCGAGAATTTCGTTACAGTGCTTTCCAGCATGAGGGCGTACCGAAAACCGATCTTGGCAGATCTAGGCACAATGACGGCTGTGACGCGCAAGTCAGGGACTAACTTCGATTTCACGACCTTCTCGCCGCAATCGTACGACAACTCGACGGGTCCGCCCAACGGCTGGCCCCCGTTCCTTTGTTGGCCACCCGGTGTCCCGACGATCTTCTGCCCGTAGGCATCTCGCCCTTCTGTAGCCTGGTCGCATGACCCCTCAACCCCACATGCTGTGTCCCACAAACCACCGCGACGAGTACTAACGATGGACGCACGGTCATCGCGCACGGTGCGATATGCCGTCGCCTCGACAAAGGTCGTCGCCCGTCTCGTCACCGGTGCCCAGGCCGTACACAGCGGGTTCTGGCTAGGACTCCTGACCCCCGAGCAACTCGACGCCGCGACCATCGAGTTCTATAGAACCCACGATCAGTTCCGGGACCCGATGCACAATCTCCGCGGGCTCTCAGGTTGGGAGACACGTGTCATCACAGCCCACACGGAACCAGGGACGCGTGTGCTCGTTCCTTCCACGGGTGCGGGCAGAGAGATTCTCGCGCTTGGAGACCTGGGCTACCTTGCCACCGGGTATGACCCCACGCCCGAACTCGTCGACCTCGGCAGACGCTTGATCACCGAGACCGGTTCCAGCGCAGCGTTGCTGGATTCACACGGCAACGGACTACCCGAGGGTCTCAATCCTCCATACGACTGGGCATTGTTCGGGTGGGGCAGCATCAGCCACGTCCAGGGCCGCGAAAACCGCATCGCGCTGTTCTGCGACATCCACGACGTCGTGTCACCTGGCGGCGTTTTCATCGTTTCGTTCCTCGCACGGCAACCGCACAGTTCCAGGTTTGGCACTATCTACCGGGTTGCAAAGATCGTGCGTGACCTGCGCCGATCACGCGACTCTCTCCAACTCGGCGACACGCTCAATGGTTCGTTCGACCATCATTTCACGTTCAATGAGATCGCCGGCGAGCTCGTCGACGCAGGTTTCGAGGAACTCGAACGGATCGCCGAGCCATACCCTCACATGGTCCTTCGCCGGGTATGAACCTGCACCACCGGTCAAATGCGACCAAACACAAGTACGAGGGCCGTCGGGTAACCTGACGCCAGTTCAGCTATAGGGGACATCATCATGTGGAAACCACTGTTCGCCGCCATCGTCCTCGTCGTTGCCGCATGCTCTCCAACCTCAGCCGACACAACAACCACAACGACAACTGCCAGCGACGGGACGACCACTACATCAGGGGCCGATGCAACAACCACTACGACGCCCGGTGGAACCTCGACCACAACACCTGGTGCCACGACCACAACGACAGCCGCCCCCACCACAACGACGAAGACCCCCGCCACGACGACCACGGCAGCAGGTGGCACCACGACGACAACCGTTGCAGGGTCGACGACGACCACCACCGTGGCCGGGGACAACACGCCACCCACGATCGAGATCATTTCCCCCGTCCACCTTTCGGCCCACGTTGCGAGCTGGGATCCAGACCAGAGCGACTTCGGCGCATACGTATCACTCTCAGCGACCGTCGACGACCCAGACGGGGACCCGGTCACCGTCACCTGGAAGTCAAACATCGACGGCGCACTCGGCGCAGGAAAGGCGATCCTGGCGTTCCTCTCTACCGCCGGGAGCGACTCCGCCCAACCGATCATCACCGCCACTGCCACCGACTCCAAAGGCGCCACCACAACAGCAACCGTCCAGATCATCGTCTGGATCCCCAGTGACAGCTAAACCAACACCTGCAAGGCACCCCTGTTCAGCAGCAGGTTCGAGCTGTTGATCCCCCTAGAAACCGCAAGACGTTTTCTCGTCCCCCTTGAAAGGGGACCGACCTTTCGGGCTCGCGGCGCACAGAAAAGGTGCACCTCAACACTCGGAAACGTTCGGATTTCTCAAACAACGACCGATCAACACTATCGAAACCGTGGATGATCCCGTGACGAGCAACTACGCCTGATGGGCGGTTTCGCCGTCATCATCGATTGGGACAAGCCAGTCGAGGCAAACTCGATCGATCCGATGCTCGAGCTGATCCCTCACCGGGCGACCGGCGGTGCCCGTGTCCACAGGAGCGAGCACGCGGTGCTCGCCGAAACACGAACAACGGGCGAAACCGCGGGCGACGGCTGGGAAATCGCACGACTGGGACCGCTCACCCTCGTCGGCGCCATCCGTCTCATCCGTCGCAACGACCTGCGAAACATCGCGGGACGTCGATCCGCAACTGCCCACCTCAGCGACCGCGAACTCATCCTCACCGCCTACGAACGGAAGGGCCTCGCATTCCTCGACGCAATCGACGGCGACTATGCCTTTGTCATCTGGAACGACACAGACCGCACGGCCGTTGCAGTCCGGGACCGCTTCGCCGTCAAACCGATCTTCTTCGAGTCCACACGCACCGGTGTGCGGTTCGCAAGCGAGATCAACCAGCTTGCCACCACCTCGCGAACACCACCCGAGCCGAATCCCGGCATGGTGGCTGAGTACCTGCTCGGTACGTTCAGAGAAACCCGCCACACGTTCTTCGCGGGCATCGATCGTATCCGTCCCTCGGACGCGATGATGTTCAGCGCGGCGGAGACCGTGCGCCACCGCTACTGGAGTCCGGCACCAGACCTGGACCGGTCCCTGTCGAGTCAGGACATCCCACACCGATTCCGGGAGCACCTTGCCGAGTCGGTCAAGCAACGACTCGCTGACGTTCCCAGAGCAGCCGCCCAGATGAGTGGTGGCCTCGACTCGACCAGCATCGTGGCCTCGGCACAGATCGCGGGCATCGCTCCTGAGAGGCTCGACACGATATCGATGGTGTTCCCCGGGTACGAGGCAGACGAGTCACGATGGATCGAGGAACTCGCTGCCATCCAGCCGTACACGAATCACACCTTCGCTCCCCCCTTTGGCACCATCGACGAATTCGTTTCGGACATGGAGGCTGTAGGCAGCCCGCGCATCGACCCGATCCACCAGGGTTCTCACAGCTCGGCGACCATAGCGAACCAGCTCGATGCGAGCATTCTCCTTACCGGCTTCGGTGGGGACTACGTGCTTGACGAGTCACACGTGCCCGTCGACGTGCTGCGCTCCGGGCATCTCGCGCGATGGCTCACTCAGACCCGGCAACGAGCCGGGTGGATCGGTGAGCGACCCGTCCATGTCGCCGCCCGCAACCTGCGGACTGCAACGCCGTCAGCGCCCAAGAACGCGTATCGGCGGGTTCGCCCGATACGGAACGATCGGATAGGCCTGCTGGCCCAGCCACTACAGGTTGTGGCCGCAGCAGCGAGTCCGGTCACGGAACCGATGAACACCGGTCTGGCGACCCGTACCGCAACAATCCTCGCCGGCGAGGCCAGGCAGCCGATGCTCACACTGACCCTCGAACTCGTTGAGGCAGCCTTCGCACGCCACGGCATTGGCCTGAGCGAGCCGTTCCTGGATCGACAGCTATACGACTTCGTTCTGTCGATCCCTCCGCTTGCCTATCCCTACGACGGATCCTCTAAACCGATCGCCCGCAAGGCATTCGCCGATGTCCTGCCACCGTCGGTGACCGGTCGTCGCACGGGGACCGTGTTCACGGACTACACCGTCGCCATCTACAAGGCAAGAGCGGCAGAGTTTATATCGCGATTCCCGGAGGTACCTGAATTCGCTGCGGCATTCGTCTCGCGGGCCTGGTACCGCGAGGCATGCACCACCGTTCTCAATGATCTGCCATCACCTGGCGATCTGAACTCGTTATGGACGGCGTGGACACTCATGCTCTGGCTCGAACACATCCACGGATAGGTCGCATCTGCGGAGCACGGGCGATACCGTATACTCGCCGACGTGAAGCGCTACACCCCACCAGTGTTACGCCCTCTGGGCCGCATGGACGTCGTCACCCGCAAGTCGGGACTGATCGAACCCGACAACGCCGTCCACCCTTCCCGTAAGAACTGACCGGTCGCTGCTCCCCCAGCACCATACGACCTGAATCACCTTGCAATGATGTGCCAGGTCACACATGGACCACATTTTCCCAAGTTGTCCATTTCGGACAAACTACCGCATTTCAGCAAAGGTCAGCACATATACACAATACGGACAATTTCCTATTGACAGTTGTGTTTTGGAGACTACTGTCAGTGGGCTGACGCATGGAGAACGCACTCGGGCTGAGTGATGTTTTCGTCTGCATTCATTGGGGGAGAAGGCATTTAATGGGCAACAAGTACCAGAACAGCACGGGCGGCAACCGTGCAATTCCACCGGGCCAACCGGCAAAACCTGTCATGGTTGATATCTCGCTGATCGTTCCAACGCGCGACGAAGCGATGAACGTGGAGCCGCTACTCGAACGCATCGCCCATGCGGAGTTCGATGGCAGTATCGAGGTCATCTTCGTCGATGACAGCGACGACGACACTCCCGCAGTGGTTGACGCTGCGCACGAACGCTACGAGTTCGAGATCAGCGTAATTCACCGGCCGCCCGGTCAAAGGCAGGGAGGTCTCGGAAGCGCCGTGGTAATGGGGCTCGCTGCGTCGCGTGGAGAGTTCGCGTGCATCATGGATGGCGACCTCCAGCATCCGCCGGAGCGAGTGTCGGACATGCGCCGGCAGGCCATACAAGACTCACTCGACCTTGTGGTCGGCAGCCGATACATCGAGGATGGTTCCGCCGCCGGCTTGTCGAAGCCACGCGAAGCATTGTCGCGCGTGGCGGGGTTCGCGGTACGAGCAGCGTTCCCACGCCGATGTGGAGGCGTCACCGACCCGATGAGCGGCTTCTTCCTCGTCCGCATGGACAAGCTCAACCTGACCAGAGTCAAAGGTGACGGTTTCAAGATCTTGCTCGAAATCGCTGCGACACATCCGGAGTTCCGTCGTGGTGAGATCGCCTACGCGTTCGGCGAGCGACATGCCGGAGACACAAAGGCGTCAGTTGTCGAGGGCCTCCGGTTCCTCAAGGCCCTCGCCGTCTTGCGTACACATACCACGAAGAAGTCCTTCTACTACAACATCCACGGAGTTGTCACGGTGGCATCGACGGCCTGGCTACCAGAGCTCGAAGCGTTCCGGGTGGAACATCCCGTACGACCTGTCGA
>BTQL01000090.1:0-6810 GCA_036985855.1 Acidimicrobiia bacterium
GAGGTCCTGGTTCGCTATGACCTCGTTGTCGTGGGGTTCCTCGCAATCAACAACGGGAACATCCTCTACCTGCTCGAAACTATCGGGATCATCAAAGCATGTACCGACATCGAGCTCCAGAACCGTGCCCGAACATGCCGACGCAACCAATCCGACGACCAGGGTGACTGCCGCGATTCGTCCCAAACCGAGTTCACCTCTTCCCGCATGTCGAGCTGATCACTTGTGCTGCGCCATCGTATGCAGTCTGAAAGATCAACATCACTGCTGCACGGCACCGCAGAAAAGCAGTTGCACCTACGTCCGTAGTAGTTATAACCTTGCCTAATCAAATTCATTAGGCAAGGGAACACTATGCTCGGAGGAGCCATGCAACGCCTGTCCATCCTCGTCCTGCTGATCGCCCTCGTTGCAACGGCCTGCTCCACCGGCGGCAGCAACGACAGCCTCACGGTCTACTCGGGACGCAGCGAGGATCTCGTCCAGCCACTCATCGACCGATTCGTGGAGGAGACGGGCATCAAGGTCACCGTCAGATATGCAGGTTCGGCGGATCTCGCTGCAACAATCCTCGAAGAGGGCGATAGCTCTCCGGCCGACCTGTTCTTCGCACAGGACCCGGCGTCCCTCGGCACTATCGCCCTCGCTGGCCTGTTCAGTGAACTTCCCTCCAGCATCACAGACATGGTGCCGGCACGCTTCTCCGACACCGATAACCGGTGGGTCGGAACGTCCGGTCGGGCGCGGGTCGTCGTCTATGACGGAAGCAAGGTCGATCCGTCGGACCTCCCTCGCACCGAGGACGGATTCACCGATCCACGATGGGCCGGCCGGACCGGTATCGCACCAACGAACGGCTCATTCCTGGCATTCGTGGCAGCGAAGATCCTGTCCGACGGCCAGGACGCGACACTCGTCTGGCTCCAGGGAATGGCAGCGAACTCCTCACCGACGTACTCGAAGAACTCCCCGATCGTCGCCGCCGTGAACGCAGGGGAGATCGAGACAGGCCTCGTCAACCACTACTACCTGCTCAGAGCCCTTGCGCAGAATCCCGACGAAGTCGGCCGGAACCACTTTTTCACCGTTCCAACGGCAGGATCACTCGTGATGCCGGCGGGGGTCGGTATCCTGAGGAGCTCAGGGAACCAGGAAGCAGCACAGAAGTTCGTCGAGTTCATGCTCGGCGACATCGCACAAACCTACTTTGCTGAAGAGACATTCGAGTACCCACTCGTACCCGGCGTACCGGCCAACGAGCTGCTGCCACCGATCGACACCATTCCAACACCTGATATCGATCTCTCGGACCTGGCAACTGTGCTCGACCTCGCAACCGACCTTGTAGCGGAGGCAGGGCTTATTTGAACGACAAGACTTCGATCGTTGACGTAGGCGTCGTTGCGGGAACACCCGCAGAGGCACCGGGGCGCGTTCGGACCCAGATCAAGAAGGCGCCGTGGTGGCTCTGGGCGGGTGCACTCGCGGTTCTTGCACCGGTCTCGATCGCAATCGGGACCCTGTTTCTACGGGCATTCGGAGCATCGTCAACCGTGTTGGACACGCTGTTCACCACGAGAACTCTCCGGCTGACCGGTCGATCCTTCCTGTTGACCGCGCTCGTCACGGTTTCGGCGGTGACTATCGGCGTAGCAGGCGCGTGGATCCTCACGAGAACCGATCTTCGGCTCAAGGCCGTTTGGGCTATCGCGTTCGCTCTGCCACTCGTGATTCCCTCCTACGTCATCGCCATGACGCTGATCTCCTCTGGAGGTCCTCGTGGACTCTTCGCCGACCTCATCGGTGTACCACTCCCCCGTGTCACAGGACTCGTCGGCGCGTGGATCACGCTCACGCTCTCTACCTACCCATACGTCTTTCTCATCACCTCCGCCGCGATGCATCGAACGGATCCTTCACTCGAGGAGGCTGCGCGGAGCCTCGGGTCGACTCCTACGAGGGTGTTCCGCACGATCGTCGTGCCACAGCTTCGGCCCGCAATGGGAGCAGGCGCATTGTTGGTCGCGCTATACACGCTTTCGGACTTCGGTTCCGTATCCCTCATGCGGCTCGATGTGTTCACCAGAGTCATCTACGCCCAGTACTCGGGCAGGATCGATCGCACGCCCGCAATCGTCCTGTCAATCGTCCTCATGTTGATCGCTGGAGTGATCATCTGGGGCGAGCAGCGAACCAGGGGCAAAGGCGCGTACTTCAGCCAGAAGCCAACGAGGCCTCCAAGCGTCTACCGGCTCTCGGCCCTGAAGCGTCTCGGAGCGATCGCGTTCCTGGTTCTCGCGGTCGGTCTCGGCGCTGCCCTTCCGATCCTCGTGCTCAGTGGTTGGGCTTTGCAGAGTGTTTCCGCTGGTGAAGGATTCTTCGTATCCTGGCCTGCGGTTCAGGGTTCTTTGACCGGTGCGACGCTGGCAGCGATCGTCGCCATGGCGGCAGCGGTACCGATCGTTGTACTCGGCGTGAGGTACACGTCGCGAAAGACCGTCTGGTTGGAGCGGTCGGCATTCTTCGTCTTCTCACTGCCTCACCTCACGATCGCGATCGCAGTTGTTGCTTTCACCGTCAAGTACGCAAGGCCCGTATATCAATCACTGCTCGTGCTTGTCGTCGTATATGCAGCGATATTCCTTGCCCAAGTCACCGGTCCGGCTAGGGCATCGCTTCTACAGGTGAATCCCGCTCTTGAAGAGGCATCGCGTTCGCTAGGAAAGGGAACGTTCGCAACGCTGATGAGCGTGACCGTCCCGATGATCTCGAAGGGACTTCTCGCTGGTGGTGCGCTCGTGTTCGTGACGACCCTCAAAGAGTTGCCGGCGACCCTTCTGTTGAGTCCGACAGGGTTCACCACCCTTGCGGTGCGCATATGGGCCGCAGCCGACGAGGCACTGTACGCACGGGCTGCATCCTCGGCATTGATCCTGATCGCTGTTTCGGTATTGCCCGTCTACTACCTTTCGATCAAACCGAAGGATGTGGTGGACCGATGACACAACCGGTTATCTCACTCGACGATGTGACCGTGAGATACGGTGACCTCGAAGCGATCAAGGGTTTCACGCTCGAGGTCGATAACGGATCGCTGGTTGCGCTCGTAGGACCGTCAGGATGCGGGAAGACAACCGCCCTCAGGACTATCGCTGGTTTCGAACAGCCGACGACAGGCACGATCACGATCCGTGGACAGATCGTCTCTGGGGAGAACACGATGGTCGCACCAGAGCGCCGAAACGTCGGCATGGTGTTCCAAGAGTATGCCCTCTTCCCGCACATCTCTGTCGCGGAGAACGTCGGATACGGGGTACGGGGCTCTGACCGTGTTCGGAGAGTCAAAGAGGTTCTCGCGCTCGTCGGGCTCGACAACCACGGCGACCGGTTTCCCCACGAGTTATCCGGTGGGGAACAGCAAAGAGTCGCACTGGCCAGAGCGCTTGCACCCGAACCAGACGTCGTGTTGCTCGATGAACCGTTCTCCAATCTGGACGCGCCACAGCGCGAGCGGATGCGAAGGGAGCTTCGCAAGATTCTCAAGACTGCCAGGGTCACGGCGATCTTTGTAACGCACGACCAGGCCGAGGCGCTCGCCATTGCGGATGTCATTGCTGTCATGAGGGACGGGCATATCCGCCAGGTCGGCGTGCCAGACGACGTCTATGCAGCACCGGTGAGCCCGTGGGTCGCCAAGTTCCTCGGAGATGCCGTGTTGTTCGACGGCACGGCTGCAGGCGGATCGGTAGCGACGGTGCTTGGGTCCGTACCAACAGTCCTGCCGGACGGCACAAACGCCAAGGTGATGATCCGACCCGAATGGATCATGCCAACGACAACCGACAACGGGACCGGTCTCGTAGTCGACAGAGAGTTCTACGGCCATGACCAACGTGTCGAGATCGAACTCGACGAAGGCGACGTCATCGAGGCGCTTGTGCCCACCCGCAAAGCGATCCACGTTGGCGACAGGGTCGCCATCGAACTCGCCGACTCGATCGTGTACGAGGTTTGAGCACTCGGCTGACGCCGTCTACGCGTTGTCTTGGAGGAGCTCCAGGCCCGATGCGGCCCAGGCGTTCATGCCGCCGTCGAGGTTGAACACATTGGTGTACCCGAGGCGAACCAGATCCCTGGCCGAGATGGCGCTCATGCCTCCGCTACGGCAGTACACAACGATCTTGGCATCCTTGTCTGCAGGGAAGCTGCCGATGTTCTGCCCGATCTGGTCGAACGGCACGAAGGAGTCCGTCTGCTCGATCTCGCCGGCGTAGGGGATGTGGACGTTGACGAATTGGAAGTCCTTGTTCTCGAGCATCGAGGTGAGGCCCTTGACGCTGACGTCGGTGTAGCTGCCCCCTTCGACGGGAACGGCCTGGGTCTCGTCGCCGAGGTTGACGTCTCCGGCGTCGGTCGATGGTGAACCGGAGCTGCACGCAGCGAGAACGACCGCAAGGCCTCCGACGAGGGTGAACAAGATCAGATGGGAGCGTTTCATGGGAGGACCTTCTTGCTGTAGGTCACGAGTAAAGAACCACCGGAGCGTATCCACCGTCCGGCTTATCGACTGCGGAAATGGGCAACAAGATCAGCGGCTGGGACCCAGGATCCACTCCATGTCCCAACCACTCATCACAGCACCACGGATACCGATCGGGGTCAGTCGATTCCCATATGAATCAACACCGTTCTGATCGCCAGAAGGCATATCCAAACGGATCCACGTGTTCCCGTCCGTGGCGAGCGTTACATCTCCCGTGGAGATGACAACCCAGCCATCGACCGTGGTGACCAGGTTCGCCGCAACGATGAGGCTGTCGTAGTCCGGATCGGCTGTGATCGGGAAGTTGTCGACCGGCAGCCAGGTCAGCCCACCGTCGGTCGATTCAAGGATGTATGCCGCCGGGCCACCATCGAAGGTCGCCCTTGTGGGCTGTGCGCCGCTGAGCAGGAGGTATCCGTCCGACAGCGATTCGATCTTGGTACCCCAGGACGCGACGAGCCCCCGCCCGTCCGGCTGTGGTTCGAGTCCGCTGGTCGAGCCGACGACTGTCCATGTCATACCGTCGCGCGATTCCCAAAGGACCGGGTTCTCGGTGTACATGGAGGTCTCCATGTCCCGCGCCTTCTGGTTCCACGCGAGGGTCCGGAATGCTCCTTCGTAGAGGAACATCTCAGTCTGTCGGAGATCCCCCTTAGCGAAACCGAACACAGAAGGGTCAAGCGTGTCAAACGATCGGCCACCATCTGATGACATCAGGAATCCGGCTGCTACCGCTTGCTGTCCGATCTGTGCGTACTCCATGAAGTAGGTCTGAGCCGACTCACCGTCGATCAACACCTCGAACCAGTTCTCGCCGTCGTCGGTCGCCCATGTCGACCACGAGTCAGCATCGTCGCGGTCGGCGTCCAGCGGGTGGACGGACACGTAGAAATACGGGAGGCCGCCCGGGCTCTCAAGGTGGGCCCAGGTGCCGAACCCTTCGAAGCGGTCAAGGGGCACCTCAACCCACGACCTTCCGTCCGTGCTGATGCGAAAGCGTTCAACGGGATCGGCGATTGTGTATCCCGACGTGCCCTCGGAGAACAACGCCGATCCGTCTCCCTGTGTTTCAGATGAATCCCAGCCTTGGGAGTACGCGATATAGCTTCCATCGCGGAGACGCCAGACACCCTCTCCTGTTTGGAGACCGGTCTCGTACCATTTCCAACCGATAGTGGACTGGTTGGGCAACTCCTGGTAGGTGTTCCCGCTCGTCGGCAGCGGAGATTCCTCCGCGGGGAGGCTCGTCGTGGTAGCGGGACTCGTCACCGATGTCACGGTCGACGGGGTCGTCGCCGGCGGGGTCTCAGATCCGCTCGTTGCCAAGAACAGCGACAGGCCACCGAAGAGAACGAGAACCGCCAGGCCGGCCGCAACAGCGACCCAGGGCCGCGGCTTCTCGCGCACCGGAACCGGGGCTTGAGGCAGCTCACGAACCTTCCCGAGCAGGTTGGCGATGTCGGCCTCGGTGATCGGCCTCTGACCATCGACCAGCTGTGCGCCGTAGGCGTGAATCTGCGATTTCAGGTCGGTACTCATCATTTCACCTTCAACGATCGTCTCAAACGGCCCATGGCCCGATCCGAGTAGCTCTGCACCGTCGCCTTCGACACCCCCATCAGCTCCGCAACCTCGGACATCGACCAGTCATAGGCATGCAGCAGAAAGACAACCTGGCGCTGTTTCTGCGGAAGCCGCCGCATGGCATCGGGCAGACCCGGCTCAACCCACGGCATCGTGCCGACGGTCACCGCAGGCAACACCATCTGTCTCCACTTGATCAACCTGCGCCCCCTGGTCTGTCCCACCCGATACAGATACCCCACCGGGTTGACCATCTCGGACACCCGATCCCAATGCTCCCACCCGTACGCAAGGGCCTCAGCAGCAGCATCACGCCCCGCCTCAGGTCCGAAGGACGCCATCAGAGCCTGCCGAAGACGCAACTCGCTGTCCTCGACGAACTCGGTGAACGAGCTACTTCTGACTTCATCGGGCAACAAGAGGCATCCTCACAGGTATCACAGGTATCACACCCAGTAAAGCCCAATCCGAGCGCGGTCGTATGGCATAAATCCGAGAAAGTGTGAATCTCAGTGCATTCGTGTCCACCTGGGCGGCTCAGTTCAGACTCCCGAACTCACGCACGATTCTTGGTGTTTTCTGCTTGATAGTCGAACGTATGTTCGATAGATTATGGGTGTGTGCTATCAGAATTCGGTCCTGGACCGGGCTCTGGTGACGGATGAAGGCAGCGGGCTGGATGT
>BTQL01000091.1:0-6796 GCA_036985855.1 Acidimicrobiia bacterium
CGTATCGCGATCCAACCAGATTCCGCGACAACCTCACACCCATCTTTCCGCCTGCCCCGAGTAATACGATTCTCGTCATGTCTTTCTCGTTCCTCTCATGTCTTGCTACTGAGGTCTCTGACTACTCCAAAGAAGTTCGATGTGCCCATTTGGCCGCCCTTGAGGACGTACTCGAGGGCAGGCCGGTCGCGAGTCTCGGTTTCGGCTCTCATGATCCCTGTTGTGCCATGACCCATGGGGGCCACGAAGGTCAACGACAGGATTCCGAGCGCCCGCGTCACATGCCCTGACGTATCTCCACCTACCACAGCACAACGGGATATCCCTGCATCGCTGATGAGCCGATCGAGGATCTGGCCAAGGCCATCGCCGATTCGTTCACGGGTCTCAGCGGTCGATGTACCGGATTCTTCGACCGCCGACTCCAGGGCCGAAACGCTTGGATCGTCTGGTCCCATGGCTGTGTATACGATCGGGCTTCCTCCTTGATCGACGGATTCGAGTGCTTCCTTGCTCACTCGGTCGATCTCGAGTGACCATCGGGATGTATCGACGGCGGCGGCGACATCGATCCGTAACATCTCGAAGCCATTCGCACCAGCCCACTCGAGTTGGGCGGCCGTGACGGGTGAGATCGAAGCCGATACGGCCGCGAAACGTTCCGCCGGCCCAAACTCAACCGTCGGCGTACTCGGTTCGATCATCCCCATCTCGCGCCAGTACCGAACCAACGCATATTCGACGCCCTGGGACCCGATAGCGAGAAGTCGGTCACCTCTGTTTTCCCATATCAAGCGGCCGACCTCGAGGATCGTTTCGTCATCGGTGAGGTCGAGGGCGACGATGCGGGTTCCGTCGGCGAGCTGACCTTGCAGTGTTTGTGTAGCGAGTCCGTTGCGGAGGGATACGGCATCCACGAGTCCGACGGGCATCGAAGTCTGGTTAGCCAGATGAAGCCTGACATCGGCTTCGTTCATCGGAGTTACGGGATGTCTGCTCATCGTTGGGTGGCGGTCCAGGCGGTGGACGACACCATCGGCTACGGCGAAGAGGTTCCCGAAGCTCTGATACCGCCCGATCGGTGGAGCCGCGACCAGTAGCGGTGTCCACTCCCCTGCGAGGGTAGGTTGAGCGAGTTCCAGGGCCTTGCCGATCGACCCGATTTCGGGGGCTGAGTCGAAGGTCGAACACACCTTGTAGTGGGCAACGGGTGCTGAAAGGCCCGCAAGGAAGTTGAATATCGGGGGCAGGTGCTCTTCCATCCACTGCGGACTGCGGTGCCTGGCGGTTCCTGCGATTCCGATTCCTGACCATGAGGCATACGCGGCGAGTTGGTCCGGGGTTGGAATGTCCATGAAGAGCACCGAGGGCAGACCGGCTGTGGCCAGGACTTCCATGACGGCAGCCGAACCGGTCAGATCGTCGCCATACCACGAGACAACATGACCCTCAGGTAGCGCACTTGGTGCTTCCGTCGGAATCACGTGAACGCATCCAGTGCTCGTGCGAGCGGTGTGTGATCGAGCGCATAGACATCGAGCGGAACGCCTGCCATGGCAGCATCCCAGGCGTCCTTGAGACTGGCAACGCCTGCCTGCGGACCGTCCGGGTGGGCCATGACAGCTCCTCCTGCTGCGTAGATGAGATCGATCGATCCCAGCGCTTCGTACGTTGCCGGTGGCTGGCGAACCGTCTGTCCAGACGAGAACACCGGCATCGCGAGACATGGGTTGGTGGCGAACATGGGGGTGAGACAGGTCCGTGCGGATTCGATGACACTCTCGTTTTCCTCGGCGAACTTCGAGTCGAGACCGTTGACATGGAGGTGGTCGGCTCCCGCCAAACGCCAGACCTTTTGCCACGCTGTATAGGACCATCCAACCGTCGGGCATCGCGAGAGGTAGCCCCAGCCGTTCCGGTGAGCGTGAATCGGGACCTCCGCGAATCGGCCGAGCTCGATCATGCCCACGAGACCAACAGAATTGAGGCTCGCCATGACACAGGTACCCTCGAGGTTGACGACCGTTTCGTGCCTCCGACGCATCTGGTCGAGATCGCCCGTCACGTTGAACGCATACATCACCTTCTTTCCTGTGCGCTCAGCATGATCGTTGATCGCTCGCATCACGAACTGAGCTCGTTCTTCGAATCGGCTCAGAGGTGCGTCTGCCTGCAGCTCGTCATCTTTGATGAAGTCGATGCCTGCCTCGCACAGCTCCCGTACGAGATCCCCCGTTTCTTCGGGACTGAGTCCGACACTCGGCTTGACGATCGTGCCGACGATGGGTCGATGGTCAACTCCCGTGAGTCTTCGCGTTCCCTCGATCGAGAACTTGGGTCCTGCGTATGTTGTCGCGAACGATTCGGGGAGTCGCAGGTCAACGATTCGCAGGCCGCTCAGTTGGTTCAACTCGAAGAGATTGCCCGCCACCGTTGCCATGAGATTGGGTAGTGATGTGTCAACGCTATCGACAGACCACGAGAGCGTGACTGTCGCCCGGTTCACTCGTTGCTGGTCGGTTCGGGTCGCCACCGGAGCGACCGGTATCTCGTCGAGAGGGGTCAATGATTCGACACGTGCTGCGACTCGTTCCTTCAACTCTTGGGTCTCGGTTGGCAGAGCGACGAAGGTGCCACTTGACTGCTCGCCCGCCATGAGCGTTGCCACCTCGTTCGGATCTTGCGTGGTTTCGAGGATGTAGTCGGCCTCGATACGGCCGGGGTTCGCCCCGGTGATTCCTGATGCTGGGGCAGCACGTGGTTCACCAGGAAGATGCATCGTTCAAACTCTCGCTCTGCCCCTGGCCTGCACACAGAGAAACCCTGAGACTACGACGGGGAGCGCGAGCGCGTTGGCTCGAGTGAAGAACTACTCGGTCCATGAGATGACGAACGCGAACGAAACGACGGCGAGGAACGCAGGCTTTCCATGAGGGAGCATCACGTGCCACAGTACCTGCATCTGCCGGCGTGAAGCGGGCGTGACGCGTTCCGGTTCGAGAGTGAGGGGCGGAGAGATCGATGTCGTCATGGCCCCCGGTCTGCCATTGTTGGGGCATGCTGGAGACCTTCTTGCCGTGTGGAAGACATCACTCGAGTTCTCGCGCCTCTGCTGGGGGAGATCCTTCGGCCGTACCTCGATGACTCCACGGTCGAGCAACACGCTCTTGACTGCCGCATCGGTTTGGGGCATCGTGCTGACGACATCCGGGCTGCTCGCCGTGCCGGCCGGATCGGAAGTCGAGCGAGCTGTGGACCGACCGGACATCTGTGTCACGAATAGAGAGAGCAGTTGATGATGACGCCAGACCCTCAAAGACCTAGTCGCCCGAATCTGCTGCTGATCACCACGGACATGCAGCGCTACGACACGGTCGGGCCGGATGCACCCGAGGTCCTCCGAACCCCACACCTCGACCAGCTCACCAGGGAAGGGGCGATATTCGAGCGTGCCTACGCCGAGTCCCCGATGTGTGTTCCCTCACGACTCAGCATGATGACCGGTCAGTCGGTGGCCACCCACGGCGTGATAGGCAACACGCCCTCTAGCGAGATCATCGGACGACAAGGAACTCTTCCGGACCTGCTTCGGAGCGCGGGCTATCAAACGGCCGGCATCGGAAAGATGCACTTCGGTCCCCAACGCGCTCGCCACGGGTTCGACGAGACGACGATCCCCGACGATTACTACCGGATGATGGAACGCCAAGGAGATTCGGGTACCCAGCCGATGCGTCATGGCATCGGCCAAAACGAGATGTACCCGGCGCGGGCCACCGTTCATGAGTCCAGGACACTGACAGCGTGGATTGCTGAGGAATGTGTCAAGTACATCCGGTATCGACGTGACCCGACCGTTCCGTTCTTCCTGTGGTGTTCCTTCAGCAAGCCGCACCCCCCTCTTGACCCGCCGGAACCGTACTACTCCATGTACGACGCGGACGAGATGCCACGGCCGGTACGCGGCGATTGGTCAACGCCCGAGAATTGTCCGCCTGTGTTCAGGGTGAGTCAGCAGCGAAGCGGGTACGACACCATTCCGGAATCGATCTATCTCGCTGCTCGAGCCGCATACTTCGGCCTCATCACCCACATCGACTACGTGATCGGCAGGATCTTCACCGCATTGCAGGACATCGGTGAGTACGACAGCACGATGATGATGTTCACCTCCGACCATGGTGAATACCTCGGGGATCATGGGGCCTCATCGACGATGTTCTTCCATGAGGTGTCGGCGAGAGTGCCAATGATACTGAGGCTGCCCAAAGGATCCTCGCCCGACATTGCTGGTCGTCGGATCGATTCGCTGGTGACACACGCGGATGTTCTCGAGACGTTCGTCACCGCCGCGGGATCAGATGCACCGCCCACCGATGGCCGAGACCTCGTAGCAGTCGCGCGGGGTGAGATCGAGTCGCGACCATACATCGTCGGAACCACCGGACTATTCCCGAACCGGGCGCCCCAACCTCCGTATCTCGCGATCACCGACGCGCGCTACAAGTACATCTGGTACCCGGAAGGGGGCGTAGAGCAATTCTTCGACCTGCAAAGTGATCCGACCGAGTTGACGGATCTCAGCGTCGACGCGTCGGTCGCAGAGGCAAAGTCCGAGCTTCGTAGGTTGCTGATAGCGGATGTGCGTGAGCGGCGACCGGAATGGCTTGCAGACGGCGAACTCGCGTATTACGCCCCACTGGACGAACCGCTCTCCGAAGTCCATCGAGCGGGCTGGCCCGGCTATATCGGAGAACTCTCTGAACAGGACACTCGCCACTGACGTGGTGGCGCTACGGAGCACGGCTCCAGCGGCGCGTTACAGAAGGCTATCGGTCTCGAAACAGAGACGCTTCGAACCGGTACGAATCGCCGCGGTATGTGTCTGTTCCGATGCAGACGGGTTGACCATCCGCGTCGAACGTAGTTCCTGATCCAACCAGCACCGGACTGCCCGGCTGTAGCAGTAACAACTCGGCCTGTCGTGCAGTCGCTGCGAGCGCCTGGATGACGTAGTCCGTGCGCCATGGCCGAATACCGCATTGCTCTTCTAGATCGTTGAAGATGCTGCGATCGGTCAGGTCGATCCCGATGAGTGGCTGCACTCGCGATCCAACGAAGACCAACACGCCGATAACGATCGGGTTGCCATCGAGGAGCCTCAACCTGTGAAGCTCGAACACCTCAGAGGATGGAGCGATTCGGAGTGCTGTGGCCTCGTCCAAAGTCGCAGCACGAACGTTCGTCAGAAGGATCTGAGCTCCAGCGCGGAGGCCACGCTCCGCTGCCAGGCTCGTGAAGCTCTGCAATGTGCTGGAGCTGTCGCTCAGCGGGTCCGCCCGCACGAACCAGCCTCGGCCCGGCTCGGACCACACGATTCCCTCGTCTTCAAGAGAAGAAAGCGCTTTCCTGAGCGTCTGTCGGCTGACACCTACCGCTTCCGCCATCTCCCGTTCCGACGGCAGGCGCTCCCCAGGCTGTACATGAGCCGACTCGATCGCCCCTGCCAAAACGCGGTACGCGGAAAGCGTCACGGGCCGACTCAGGCCCTGCCCCGAACGCAAGTGCTCAAGCATTGTTGACCCAAGGAGGCAGACCGGATCGGTCCAGGGAGCTACTCTCGCGATCGTGGTAGTGCCCGATGCGGGCACAGCAGTATTCGATTGCAACCTCTGTTCGTCTCATCGTGTCCCACGAACAACGCCGGCTGCCGCGCCAATCATGCCGGACCGAGAACCGAGCGCAGCCTTGACGACCTCGATGTCAGCTGCTTCTTCCGCCCACACGTGCGCTCGCAGCGATGCTACGAAGGAGTCCCAGTAGCTGCCGCCTGCCGTGCCCAAACCGCCTCCGACGACAATTCGGTGGGGATCGAGGATGTTCACGGCAAATGCTACGAGGGCGCCCAACATGTGGCCGGCGTCGACGACAACCGCTTGCGCGATCTTGTCACCGGCTTCCGCCACTGCGATGACTTCTGCGGCAGAAGCGATGTCGGTCCTGTCGCTTCGGGAAACGTACTGGTGGATAAGACCGCGTCCGGACGCGACCTGTTCCGGGACGAGTTTCGATTCGGCGCCGCAGGCTTCACAACGCGTCGGAATCGATCCGCTGGCGAGGATGATGGCATTGCCATTCGCACCGACCCACGGCTCTCCGTCGATCACGAAACTGGAGCTGATACCCGTCCCGACCGAGACATACAGAAAGCTCGACTGGTCCTTCCCCGCCCCGAACAAAGATTCAGCCAGGGCGGCCGCGATGACATCGGACTGAATCAGAACCGGCACCGAATCGCTAAAGACCTCTGCGGCGTCGAGCGGTCGCCAGTCGAAGCTCTGCGATGATGTGATCGAACCATCGGGATCGACCAATTCGGCTATACATACGCCGACCCCTTCTATCACGATGCTCCTGGTGACAGCCTGAGCCTCGAGTTTTCGGCTCATGGCGACGGCATCAGCTAGCACCGCTTCGCCTCCTCGGTGAGTATCTGTCGCGACGACCGCGTGATCGGTAACCGCACCACTACCCACGTCGACGATCGCCCCGGCGATCTTCGTGCCGCCAACGTCGATGCCGATTGCATGTCTCACGGGCATCGGTACCGGTTCATCGGTGGGCTGTGCCTATCCCGACCATCACTTCAGTTGCATGATCGGTCGTGTTGTGCAGTTGGTAGGTCGAACCTTCCGGCACGAAGAAACCGTCGAGTGGCTCGAGTTCGAACCAGACCTGCCCCGATCGGTCAGACTCGCCGACAAGCAACAGGTGTGGCGTCCCGGTGAGCACTTGC
>BTQL01000092.1:0-6677 GCA_036985855.1 Acidimicrobiia bacterium
GACGATTCAGCACATGGAGCACGACTCTTTGCCCTTGAAGAGTTCGGCAACATCTACACGCGGATCATGAACCCGACCACCGATGTTTTCGAGCAGCGCATCGCGGCACTCGAGGGAGGGGTTGCCGCGGTCGCAACCGCAAGCGGCCAGGCAGCTCAGTTCACAGCGCTGACGACGCTGGCCGAGTCCGGTGACAACATCGTTTCATCCTCGTTCCTCTATGGCGGTACGTACAACCAGTTCAAGGTCACGTTCCAACGCCTCGGGATCGACGTTCGGTTCGTCACGGGCGACAGCCCGGAAGACTTCGCGTCAAGAATCGACGATCGGACGAAGGCGGTATACGTCGAGTCCATAGGAAATCCACGTTTCAACGTCGCTGATCTGCCGGCGATTTCGAGGATCGCTCATGATGCGGGAGTGCCCCTCGTTGTTGACAACACGTTTGGCGCTGCCGGCTACCTCTGCAGACCCATCGACCACGGTGCCGACATCGTCGTGGCATCTGCAACGAAATGGATCGGAGGACACGGAACGTCGATCGGAGGAATAATCGTTGACTCGGGAAAATTCGATTGGGCGAACGGACGTTTCCCTGCGTTCACGGAACCGTCCCCCGGGTACCACGGATTGAAATTCGCTGAGACGTTCGGGCCAGACGGACCGTTCGGAAACATCGCATTCGCTGTTCGCGTGAGAGTCGAGGGTCTGCGCGACATCGGAGCCGCCCTCTCACCGTTCAACGCCTTCTTGCTCCTCCAGGGTGTCGAGACGCTATCGTTGCGCGTTCAGCGTCATGTGGACAATGCGCTGGAACTTGCAAGGTGGCTGGAGAATCAGCCGACGGTGAGCTGGGTCAACTATCCCGGTCTCGAGGAGCATCCATACCATGACGTTGCGCAACGGATCCTGGTCAACGGCTTCGGTGGTGTCCTGTCCTTCGGCATTGAGGGTGGCGTTGCAGCAGCCGAGCGTTTCATCGACTCGGTACAGCTCGCGTCACATCTTGCGAACGTCGGCGATGCGAAGACACTCGTGATTCACCCTGCCTCTACCACGCACCAACAACTCGACGCGGTCGAGCAACGTGCCGCGGGTGTCACGGATGACCTGATCCGTGTATCCGTCGGAATCGAGCACATCGATGACATCGTCAGCGATTTCGAGCGGGCGTTCGCAGCGATACAGCCCGCTCGCGCAGTCGCCTCATGAAACATCGGGTAACGATCGACGGAGTGTTCCATCCCGAAGGGGGTGGAACACTCCGCGACGTCGAGGTGGAGATCCGCACCTGGGGGAAACACAAACCTAACGCCATGCTCATCTGCCATGCCCTCACCGGCAACGCGGACGCGGATGACTGGTGGCACGGATTGTTCGGCCCAGGTCACGTATTCGATCCAGCAACGTCCTTCATCGTCGCAACGAACGTGCTCGGCGGAACCTCAGGGACAACGGGCCCGACCAGCATCGATTCCGAGACGGGTCTCGCCTATCGATCCGAATTTCCTCGAATCACGATCCGCGACATGGTTCACATTCAGAGGTCCGCACTGGAACAGCTCGGTGTGCAACACCTCGACCTCGTGATCGGCGGGTCGATGGGGGGCATGCAAGCTCTCGAGTGGGCGGCGCTGTATCCGGAACGTGTTGGCGCCATCATCCCGATCGGCGTCGGAGCAGCCCAGTCTGCATGGGCGATAGCGATCTCGGAGGCACAACGTCACGCCATCGTTTCAGACCCTGCCTTCAACGGCGGCCTGTACGACCCGGGCGTCGGTCCGTTCACAGGACTCGAAACAGCACGAATGATCGCGATGTGCAGCTATCGCAGTCCTCAGAACTTCACATCACGATTCGGGAGAGGCGCCGACGGGGAACACTTCGACGTGCAAACGTATCTGAGATACCAGGCGGAGAAACTCGTTTCGCGTTTTGACGCTAATACCTACATCACGTTGATCGACGCCATGGATAGCCACGATCTGGGGCGTGGCCGGGGTCCGTCCGAGGCCATCGCCCACAGAATCACCACCAGGGCCCTCGTCGTGGGAATCAGGTCAGATGTTCTCTATCCCGTTGCAGAAGTACGGTCGCTCGCCGCGACGCTGCCGAACGCGCGATTTGCAGTCCTCGACAGCCCCAACGGCCACGATGCTTTCCTCATCGACACGGATCAACTCAACGATCTCATCACGGGATTCCTCACAGAAGCTCGGGCCAAACCGCTGACGGACGGAAAGGGTGCGTCCTGGGCTTGAACTCGACCCGACAACGTGTCTCGTCAGCTCAGAGAGCCCATAACAACGGCGACCTCACCGGCGACCCGGGCATTGTTCTCCGACAGCGCGAGGTTGGCAGGTATGTTCCTGCCGTCGAGAGCTGCCGAGATCTCGCCGAGTACGAACGGCGTGATCGCAGCGCCTACAACTCCCTTGCGAGACGCAGCGGCGAGTGCGCTCGCCATGCCCGCTTGGATCTCCTCAGACGGCAGCGCATCTTCTTCCGGGATCGGCACTGCAAGAAGCACGCCTCCAGAATCCCACGCCAGTCGCTCGACCACGAGACGTGCCACCTCGTGCGGGGAGTCGAGTCGTATCGGCACGGGCAGCCCGCTCGATCGTGCGTAGAACATCGGGAACTCGTCCGTTCGGTAACCAACGACGGGCACCGACAACGTCTCGAGATACTCGAGAGTCCCGGAGATATCGAGAAACGCCTTGGCACCTGCGGCGACCGTTAGCACGGGATGGCGCGCCATCGCCCCAAGGTCTGCCGACACGTCGCCGGTTTCTGCCGACCCGTGATGCACTCCGCCAATGCCACCCGTTGCAAAGACCCGGATTCCTGCCCTGGATGCGATGGCGAGCGAAGCGGATACGGTGGTGGCACCAACAGGCACCCGGCCGGTGATCGCCCGAGGAATATCCCTTTCAGCGGTCTTGACCGCGGTGCCAAGGATGCGCTCGTAGTCAGCGCCATCCAAACCCACCCGAACGGAGCCGTCCATGATGGCGGTGACAGCAGGCTCAGCGCCGGCGTCGCGGACGGCGGCAAGAGCGCGCTTCAGAGCTTCTTCGTTAGCTGGTGAAGGCAGCCCGAGGTGAGAGAAGATCGTGCTCTCGAGGGCGACGACCGGCCGACCCGTGTGGATCGCATCCGCGACCGCCGGGCTCAAGATCATGTCTGACATTCGCATCTCCGGTCATCGTCGTTGAACACCACGAGGTTACGCAGAGTGTGTCGCGAGTACCTGTGCCGCAAACTCGTGGCCGGTCGCCAAAGCCACAGCAGCGTCGAGGGAAGCCATCCGTGCGGTGATGAATCCGGCGGCAAAGGCATCCCCGGCACCAGTCGTGTCGCGAACGCCCGCAACGGGGGTGGCAGCTTCACGTGCTACCTCGTGTCCCGCCTGATAGGCGACCGCATCGCCGGCTCCGGCTTTCACCACCGTGAGTTCCGCTCCGGCGAGACCGTTCGACTCGGGCACATCGAGCATTGCAGCCTCATCCGCGTTGCAGAACAGGACATCGGGTGCCAGTCCGGTGACCATCTCTGAGAATCGAGCCGCACCGATCTGATCGATGATCGCTACCGATGAGGCGTCAATACTCACTGCCCCGCCGGTGCTTCGAACCCGACGTATAGCCCAACGCGATGTTGCCGCAAGCGGTTCCACGACAAGTGAGTACGCGGGGACATGAAGCCATGTCACGCCATCGAGATCCGCCGGATCAACGTCGTGAAGTTCGGTCGCAGCAGCACGATCTGGCAGCATGGAACGTTCCGCGTCGACGTCCACGAGCACGATAATCGTCCCCGTACGGCCTGTCCGCTGAACCCGTGCATCGATGCCAGTGTTTCGCAACTCCGATATGAGAGCGGTCCCGATCGCATCGTCCCCGACTCTGCCGATGAATCGGACAGCAGACCCGGAGGTCGCTGCGGTCACCGCCACATTGGCCGCACTTCCGCCACGACGACGACGAATGGAGACTGCAGTGTCCGTCGCCGTCGCGATATCCGCCGACAGCCACACCACGATGTCCTCGACCAGGTCACCGATACAACACAACACTGCTGTCTCTACATCCGAACTGCCGCCGACGACATCACTACGACCGGGTATCCACTGAATCGTCGTTTGTAGTCGACTTTCGGCGGGCTCGCGAGACCACGAAGGCAACGATGCCACCGACGAAAATCACTCCGCCGAACACGAGTACGAATCTCGACATGCGCCTGGCCTTATTGACCACATCGCCTGCGGCGAGGGCGATGTCGTCGACTCTGATGGCGAGATCATCTGCCCGACCGAGATGGCCCTGCACAACCTCAAGGCCACGCTGGATCTGATCGACCGATGTTTGGGCGTATTCGATGGTCTCTACGGCTGTCATGGGTTCCTTCTCTGCAGGTTGCTGCGACTGATCGCAATGCTACCCGCAGCGAAGGCCGCGGCGCGGTGTGCCGCTAACTTGGGGACCACAAGGGCAGGCGACTTGGAGGAGGAATTCGTGTTGGGTATCGCACCGGAAAAGTCATGGTCGGCGGAGGAACTCGGCAATCGCATATTCGAGTCGTGTAACGCAGCGTTCGACGTATACACGATGCATCTCGGCAGAAAGTTGGGCCTCTACGACGAACTCAAAGCTAGATCCCTCACCTCGCACGAGCTGGCCGAGCGCACGGGCACAACCGAGCGATACATCCGTGAGTGGCTCGAACAGCAGGCCGTGACAGGGATCCTGGAGGTCGTGGACCATTCAGCGGACGCAGACGTGCGCACCTATGCGCTCTCCGAGGGATACGCAGAGGTTCTGACCGATCGTGACAGCCTGTGGTACTTCGGACCCGCAACATCGATGACGGCTGCCGCTGGGGCGCAATTGCCCGCACTCGCGCAGGCCTTTCGATCGGGCGGCGGCGTGTCGTGGGAACAGTTCGGCGAGGACATGCGAGTCGGTCAGGGCGAGATCAATCGACCCCTGTTTCTGCAGGTCCTCGCACCAGAGTGGCTCGCATCGCATGCTGACGTTCACGCCCTGTTGTCGCGGGAAGGGGCGACGGTCGCCGACATCGGTTCCGGTCTCGGTTGGTCAGCCATCGGGATCGCCAGGCACTATCCCAACGCTCGAGTTACCGGCCTCGATATCGACCAGCCTTCGGTCGACGCCGCGAACGCGAACGCCGCAGATCTTGGTGTTTCGGACCGGGTTACGTTCGACCTTGTCAATCCTGGCGAAGAGGCTGAGGAGGGCGTCTACGACGTCGTTATAGCGTGCGAGTGTCTTCACGATATGCCGGATCCGGTTTCGGTCCTCGCCGGCGCCCGCAGGATGGTGAAACCGGATGGAGCGGTGCTGATCCTCGACGAACGCACGCACGACGAGTTCACCGTCGATGCCGGCGACATGGAGCGCTTCCTCTACGGATTCTCGGTCACGACCTGCCTGCCGGATGGACTCTCCCACGAGCCCTCGGTCGGAACCGGCACGGTGATGCGCAAAAGCACCCTCGACGGCTACGCACGAAGCGCCGGATTCGACCGCGTGGAGGATCTGCCTATCGAGCATGAACAGTTCCGGCTATACCGACTCGTCTAGTCGGAATGGACGCGACGATCCGTCGGTTCATCGCCATATGAACAGCCGACAACCGGACCTCGATACGACGCTCACCGACGAGCGCGTACGTCCGTTTCTCCCCCTCGTGTATCTCGCCTGGTCAGATGCAGAGCTATCGCCTGATGAGCTAGAAGGCATCTGCACCGAGATCGCCCGACACAACGGAATCGACATCGATTGTCAGGTTGCGCTCCGCCGTTGGCTCGATCCAGACCGTCCTCCGACGCCTTCCGAGTTCGGTAATCTCGCCGCCCAGGTTGTGGCCTGGGCAGCAGATGTCGATCTGCCGCCCAGCGCGACCGTCACGGACCTCGGTGTGGCGATTGCTCAGGCAACGAGGCGCGACGGCGAAGTGACGCCGGATGAACGGCAGGCGCTCGATGACATCGAAGATCGTTACGGGCCATTCGGACCTGTTCCGGAAGCCCTTGGCGGCGACATCTCGCTGCGCGACCTCGCCGTCCCGGAAGCACCGTTCGATGTCAACGTACTGACCGAGGCCCTCGACGGACGCCATGCACCAACCCGAAGGCGTATGAGAGCGCTTCTCAGCCAACCCGACTTCGCGTATCGGTACGGCGTCGATACCCACACGTATCGCGAGCAGGTCCTCGACTGGGCAAAGAGCATCGCCGCCGAGGGTTTTGGCTCGCTCGGGTACCCCGAGCCATACGGCGAGGATGACATCGGCGCATTCATCGCAGGGTTCACGACGCTTGCTCATCACGATCTCAGCCTGCTCACCAAGTTCGGGGTGCAATTCGGGTTATTCGGTGGTTCCATCGCCAGGTTGGGGACCGCCAAGCATCACGAGCAGTATCTCGATCGCGCCGGATCGCTCGTGTTGCCGGGGTGTTTTGCGATGACCGAGACCGGGCATGGTTCAAACGTCAGGGACCTCGAGACGACTGCGCGATATGACCAGGGAGCGGACGAGCTGATCATCACAACCCCGAACGATCTCGCCCGCAAGGACTACATCGGAAACGCAGCCGCCCACGGACAGCTAGCGATTGTCTTCGCACGCCTCATCGTCGACGACACCGACCA
>BTQL01000093.1:0-6640 GCA_036985855.1 Acidimicrobiia bacterium
TGAGTTGGGCGGTGATGACGGTCGAGGGTGAAGGTGGGACGATGCACCTGTCTCCCGACGGTCGTCTCCGTGTCATCACAGACGACTCGGAGGAGGTCTTCGAATTCGGGCCCAATCCGATTGCCGACAGCTTCACAGGCATGCAACGCCGATTCGTCGAGTGTGTGAAAGCGGGTCGCGATTGTGAGATGTCGGGTCGTGAGTACGCCAAGACGATGGAGCTGGTTTTTGGCGCGTATGCATCGGCTGCGAACCAGCAGGTATACCGCATAGGTGAAGACCGCTCCGAACTTCAATGACCGAAGGCGAAAGACATCAACCGTGGTGAAGGCCATCAGCGCACTCGGTTTCCTCCCGCCCGAACGAAATCTCGTTGCGGGTGAGGGGTCCTTTGTCTTCAAGAATGGAGCGGTTGTAGCGGATCCGGTCAGCGATGTAGGGTCGGTCGCCGTGCCTTTCCGAGACCTCATTCCGGAGCCGCCAGACGACGTGAAGGAGCTCGTCGAGGGATATCACGAGCATGACGAACCGTTCGCGACCCGGGGAGCTTTGTTTGCCGAGACCGTTTTGCCCTTCGACCTGTGCACCGGAACCTATTCATGGAACACCGTTTCTGGAGCGACTGACGGGACGCTGGCAAACATGGAAGCCCCCGCTCGACACGGCTCGAGACTCGGAGCCACGGGTTGTCTCAACACGGGTTGGCGTTGGTACCCGTACGGCACGATCCAGCCCGCGGCGATCAGCCGATCATGGTTCGGCGGGCTCGCACGGACAGTCAAACCCCTCGGTCAACTCGCAGACGACAATGGCAATCAGGGATCCGATTTACCATGACCGATGCGACTCTCTTTTGTTATCCGCACGAATTCATTTCTCGGGCTACAGAGCAGCACATCCGATCGGTTATCGAGCGGACTGCGTGCACCGGGTTGACGGTCGCCTCGGCGTACCACACGGCGCGAGACCTGTTGCCTCATAACCCCGCAGGGCGACTGGAGTATCTGGAGGGTGGCGTGACGTATTTCCGTCCCGAGATCTCGCGGTATCCGATCTCGCTGCAGCCGAAGGCGAGTGCTCTCTGCGACGAGACCGATCCTTTGGGGGAGATAGTCGACGCTGCAACCCGTGCAGACGTTGCGGTGACGGCATGGGTTGTGTACTTGCACAATACCCGGCTCGGAACCGTCGCACCGGAGACCACGGTCACGAATGTCTTCGGTGACCGCATCGTGTCTACGTTGTGCCCGGCCAACCCACAGGTCGAGGCCTACGTCGAGGCGCTCACCGCGGACATCGCATCTCGTGGCGTCTCGGCGATTGCCGCTGAGTCGCTGCACTTCCACCCCCTCGAGCATGGCTACCACCATGAGCGCTACTTCATCGATCTCAGCAAGCTGGCGCGTTTCTTGATGGCCGTCTGCTTCTGCGGGCATTGTCGGCGAAGCTCGGAGGCGAGGGGAATCGATGTGGGCGGTGCCGCTGCCGGAGTTCGCCGTGTCCTTGACCTCGAATTCGCCGAAGCCGGAGTTGGTGCTCTCGGCTGTGATCTCGCAACCATCGAAGCCCGATGCGGTACTGCTGCGGCTGCATACGTCGCGAACAGATACGCGATCGTCGATGCCCTCGTCGCAGGTGCCGCTCTGGTTGCCAGAGATGCAGGCATCGATTTCGAGGTGATCGATCCCTCCGGTGTCCTCGATGACGACATCGACGTTGGATTCCTTCACACTGCTTCCGACCCGGTCCGTCTCGATCGGCATCTCACCGCCAACGCCGTCCTCGCCTATGGTTCGTCTGCCGAGGGAATGCTCGATCATTATGTACGAGAGGTCGGCGCCGATCGGCTCCGCGCTGTGCTGCGGCCGATGTACCCGGACTGCCTCGCCGGCGACGACCTTGTGCGGCGCCTTCGGGACGCCCGGCAGCTCGGAATCAACCGATTCGGCTTCTACCATTACGATCTCATGCGGCTCAACGCCCTCGATTGGATCAGGAGTGCGCTTGAGTCTGACGAATCCCGTACGTCCAACTAGAGGAGCCGACACCATGCCAAGAACCGGATTCATCTCCCCAGACGTACCAAGCCCTGCTGGGCCGTATTCCCATGCCGTGAGGATCGACAATATCGTTCCGGCCCCCACGACGGTCGGAGTTCACCTTCTCATGGGTCTGCTGGTCGAGATCGACTTGCTGGCAGGTCACGGACCGGAATAGCATGTCGATCTACTCAGAGCTCAACATCCGTCCGGTGGTCAATGCAAGTGCCACCCTGACGGTCCTCGGCGGATCGCTCATGCCGAAGCGGGTCCTCGAGGCCATGCAAGGTGCAGCAGCCAACTTTGTGGATATGCACGAATACCATGTCGCAGCCGGACAGCGGCTTGCGGAACTCACGAACAATGAGGCAGCGTACGTCACCGCGGGTTGCGCCGCTGCTCTGTCGATTTCCACTCTTGCGTGCATCACCCGCGGAGACCCAGCGCTGATCGCGCGCATGCCGGCCGGTGATGGGCTCCCGACGCAGGTGATCATGCATCGATCCCAGCGGATGCCATATGACCCAGCGCTGCGTCTGGTGGGAGCCCAGATCGTCGAGATCGGAAATATCCTCCAGACATTCGAGTGGGAACTCGAGAGTGCGATTGGTCCTGAGACCGCCGCCGTCCTGTACGTGGCAGGAGCGCCATACGCCCGTGGAGCCCTTGCCCTCGAGACCGTGATAGAGATCGCTCACCAACGAGACGTGCCGGTGATCGTCGACGCTGCCGCCCAGCTACCACCGGCATCCAACCTTTGGCATTTCTCGCACGATCTCGGAGCAGAGCTCGTCTTGTTCAGCGGTGGAAAGGGTCTCCATGGGCCGCAAGCCAGCGGTTTGATCGTCGGTCAAAGCGACCTGATCGAAGCATGCTCGATGAATGGAGCACCCCATCAGCGTCTCGTTCGCGCGATGAAGGTCGGTAAGGAGGAGATCGCCGGGCTGCTGAAGGCGGTCGAGCTCTACGTTGCTGCCGACCATGCCGCCGATCAGAAGCAATTCGAAGCAGTATGTGCTCGCTGGGTCACTGAGTTGTCCCAGCTGCCCGGCGTCATCGCTGTACGAGACTGGCCGAACGAAGCAGGTCAACCCACGCCGCGAGTTCTCGTCAGATTGGAGCCGAACCTGGGGGTTACAGCATCTGAGCTCGTAGGCGAGCTCTGGGAGGGGAATCCACGGATCGCCGTTGCCCCATTCGACGCAACTGGATTTCATATCACTCCAGATACATTGGCACCGGGCGAAGACAGAATCGTGTCCGAACGGATTGCCGGCGTACTTACGGAGATGCAACGATGAGCAGTGATCTCACGGACAGGGTTGCCGTCGTTACCGGCGGTGCGGCCGGCATTGGGCTGGCGATCTCTTCGATCCTTTCAGAGAACGGCGCGACAGTGGTGATAGCCGATGTTGACGAGACTGCGGCCTCGGGCGCTGTCGACGAGCTTCGAGCCGCGGGACGTTCGGCATCGTCGTCGAGGTGTGACGTGACCGTGGAATCCGACGTGCAGGCGACGTTCGAAGAGGTCGCCGAGCGATATGGACGGCTCGACATCCTCGTCAACAACGCCGTTGCAATGTCGAGTGTTCGCATCGAATCGATGACACTCGACGAGTGGAACATGGACATTGGAGTGCCGCTCACCGGTGCGTTTCTCTGCACAAAATACGCACTTGAACCCATGAAAGAACGCCGATCTGGCGCGATCTTGAACATCACGAGCGTCAACGCGTTCGCTTTCTTCGGCCACGACGCATACAGCGCAGCAAAGGCGGGAATCGTGTCGTTGACCAAGTCCGTTGCCGTCCGCAACGGTCCTTTCGGAATCCGCTGCAACGCCATTGCGCCAGGGACCGTGCTCACCGAAAAGTGGGACACCAGGGTGCACGCGAACCCGGAGCTGCCAGACCGCCTCAGGGCGTGGTACCCGCTTGGGCGCCTCGGACAGCCATCCGATATCGCCAACGCTGCGCACTTCCTCGTGAGCGACGCTGCCCAATGGATCACAGGCTCGGTGCTCACGGTGGACGGGGGACTGCTCGCCGGCTACCCACTGATGGCCGCCGAGTATGACGGCTGACATCGTTTTTCGCGGCGGGTTGGTAGCAGACGGCACGGGCAGATCTGTGTTCGCAGCCGACGTTGCGGTCACAGGGGACAAGATCGTCGCAGTCACAGAACCCGGTGCCGCGCGAGGCGTACGCATCGTCGATATCGACGGGCTCGTGGTTGCTCCTGGGTTCGTGGACATGCATTCGCACTCCGACCTGGCCGTCCTCACAGATCCACTTCACGAAGCAAAAGTGATGCAAGGCGTCACGCTGGAAGTGATCGGTCAGGACGGGCTCGCATATGCTCCCGTGTCGAGTGAAACCCTCGCTCAGCTCAGGGTCCAACTCGCGGGCTGGCACGGCGATCCTGAGAGTGCGGACTGGAGCTGGAGGACGGTAGGCGAGTTTCTCGACCGCGTAGATGCCGTGACACCCGTCAATGTCGCCTACCTGGTACCGCATGGCAACGTGAGGCTTCTTGTCATGGGTGACTCGGATCAGCCACCGTCGTCCGGCGAGCTCGCTGAGATGAAGCAAATCGTGGAAGACGGTCTTGCTGAAGGAGCCTTCGGAATGTCGACGGGGCTGACGTATGTTCCTGCTGCGTTCGCGGAAACGAACGAGTTGATCGAGCTCTGCCGGAGCGTTGCGACATCAGGGGGTTTCTTTTCCCCTCATCACCGCAACTACGGAGCCGAGATATTCGCCGGGTACCAGGAGTGCATCGACATAGCCGAAGCATCTGACGTCGCTCTCCACTTCGCGCATGCCCACGTGAACTTCCCAAGGAACGATGGCAAGGCTCGCGAGCTCCTCGACATGATCGATGTCGCGGTGGGGAAGGGCATTGATGTGACCTTCGATACGTACCCCTATACGGCAGGGGCCACGTATCTTCACGCCCTCATGCCGAGCTGGACCCTCAAGGCGGGTGTTGACGCGATGAGGGAATTTCTTTCTGACGCCACGACCAGGTCTCGAATCCTGAGGGAACTCGAGATCGATGGATCGGACGGTCACCACGGCATGCCTGTTGAGTGGCATACGATATTTCTGAGCGGCGCAAGCACGGAGGGATTCGGCGCGTTCAGCGGATCGTCGGTCACTGAGATCGCGGCGATCCTCGGTCGGCCTCCGGGAGACATGTACCTGGACATTGTGGAGGCCGAAGGATTCGGAGCGTCCTGCATCGTTGATATCGGCAACGAGGCGAATGTTCGAACCATCATGACCCACGCTTCCCACACAGCAGGAAGCGACGGCATCCTGGTCGGACGGCGACCCCACCCACGTGGCTGGGGAACCTTTCCCCGATACCTCGCGAAGTATGTGCGCGAGCTCGGAGTCCTGAGTCTCGAGGAATGTGTCAAGCACTTCACGTCCAACGCGACACATCGCCTGGGTATCTCTGATCGAGGCGTGCTGTCCCTGGGCACGCGCGCCGACCTCGTGTGTTTTTCACCGACGGATGTCCAGGACAGGGCGACGATGGAGAGCCCGCGGACCTCGCCGGCTGGAATCCCCTACGTGATGATCAACGGAGAATTCGCAGTGGAAGAAGGTCGAAGAACCGCATCCTCGTCTGGCCGCGCGCTCCGCAGCCACGATGAAAGGCTGGTTCCAGGCGCCTTGCACAAGGATAAGTACCGAGGTGACAGCGTATGACATCTTTCGTATCTCACATCCTATGAACAAGGTAAGAGGTCAGTTGTCACCCGGTGTGCACCCCCGTGAAGGGCATGATGTGTCCTCGTGAACTCGGACGTCGACCGGTACATTCGGATGGGTGAAGGGCACGAAGTGAGTGGCCACCGGATGGGCCGATCAGCAATCGGCGATGGTCGCCATACGGGGCCAGGTGACTGAGCTGTTGACTGTAGGTCGGCCAGAATCAAGCGATCAGAGTCGTGACAATCGTGGGATCCACTGACGGATACTTCTCGCCGCCCGAGTCAGCCGGGGGATGGCGCCACCAACATGACGTTCTGCAACATGACGTTCTGCCTGTGGCGCTTCGGCTGTCGTGCAGTCGTCTTTCCTCTGGTTGCTGACGTTGAGTCGCCCTCGAGAGTCTCTGGAGTAGAAGTCATAAGCGAACCTGTCGATTCATCGGCGACCGGCCCAGCTGTCCCATTTGTTTTGTACGCTTCTGTCATCCTTTCAGGAGTGAATCGTGCGGTGCCACTTCTCGGAGGGCTCAATCCCTCCGAGAAGTGGGCGACCGCTACGACGATTCCCTTAGGGAAGCACGTAGTCGTTGGCTATCTGCTCATGGAACCACGCAAGGAAATCATCCACCGTGATCTTGTCGTTCATGAGGTCCGCATACTGATCGGTCCACTGCCAGTCCGTAAAGTTGCCGGCATCCTCGTTCTTGAACGGTGCGATCACGTCGTTGCCCTGGGGAGCGGTCGTAAGGATCACGTCCTCATAGAGGCCGCCTGGCTGGAACTCTTTCACGATTCCGAGCCATTGCGGGCCTTCGAGTTCCAGGGGCTCATCAAGCTTGTAGACCACCGTGGTGCCCGTGATCTCGGCTCGCAGCTT
>BTQL01000094.1:0-6392 GCA_036985855.1 Acidimicrobiia bacterium
CAATACGCAACGTGCCAACAATCTCAAGATTCTCGATCACGGCACCATCCTCAGTCACCGTCAACCCGCCACTCTGCTTCGTCAACGCAGACGGATCAGACAAACCCGACGCAGACGCAGGCGTGGCCGCGACCGCCAGGAAGACGATCATGGTTACAAGGAATGCCAGTGCGATCGCGATGTTGGCTCCTATGCGACGCGGGTGGAGGGCTATGGGCAAATTCATGAAGAAGCACCGGTGATAGTGAGTGATGTGACCACAGGATACGTGCAACAGGTTTTAGCCGTCGGCTCGTTTTCCCGTTCTCACGACAACCAATCCGATGACGAGAGCGGCCGCGTTCGGGCGGTAGAGTTGTCGACCCATGGCACGTACCGTAATTATCCCTGCCCATAACGAGGAACTCGTTCTGCGAGAGAACCTTGACTCGCTGCTCTCAGGATTGGCAGAAGAGGTCTCGGTCATCGTTGTTTGCAACGGCTGCACTGATGACACGATCAGCATCGCCCGGTCGTTCGGTCCGCGGGTGACGGTGCTCGTCGCAGATGAAGCTTCCAAGACGAATGCCCTGAATCGTGCGGATGATGTTTCAGATGCCGGGCCGCGCGCATACATCGATGCGGACGTTGTCATAACCGGTGCAGACGTTGACCAGCTACTCGATGCAGTGGACGATGGAAGCACGTGTCTCGCAGAACCGACCTCCGTGTTCGAGACGTCCGGGTCGTCGTGGGCCGTTCGTGCGTATTACGCGGTCTGGCTCTCTCTCCACGGCGGCGAGCCAGGCGACGTTGGAGGCGGCGTCTACTGCCTTTCCGCCGAGGGTCGGGCGCGGTTTCAGGCGTTTCCGACAGTGATCTCCGACGATGGGTATGTTCGATGGCAGTTCTCTCCGTCGGAGATCAGAAGGCTTGATACCGCAACGTCGAGAGTCCTCACCCCGACCGACATCGGTTCTCTCGTGAGGATCAAGACCCGCAGCGCCATGGGAACTGCCCAACTCAAACAGCGTTTCCCTGAGCTGAAAGAGAAGCGGCAGACTTCGTCCCGGACTTTGTCCAAGAAGGCGTCGACGTTGCCGCTGCGAACCTGGCCCCTCGTGCCGTTCTACGTCGTGGTTCAGCTGGCAGTAAAGGTCAGAGCAGCCAGGTTCGGTCGAAAAGAAGAGTTCACCTGGGAACGTGACCTGAGCAGCCGTGATGGACGCTGACGGAAACGCATCCCTGCAAGCTGCCCAGGAGGGTTCTGTCACGATCGTCGTTGTCACATACAACAGCGCCGCGCTGCTTCCTGACTTCTTCGGAGCCCTTGATGTTGCCCTTGCCGGGGTCAGCAAGTATGAGGTGGTGGTCGCGGACAACGCATCACGCGACGAAACGCTTGAAGTGGTAAAACGGCTTCGCCCACGAGCAACGATCGTCGCACTCGAATCGAATCTCGGCTATGCCGCCGGCATCAACGCCGCCGTCGCCGCAAGCGACCGATCGGATGCGATTCTCGTGCTCAACGACGACATTCGGTTGGCTCCAGGGTCAGTCCTCACCTTGATGGCCGAGCTCGCCGACTCCGATGTCGGTGTTGTCGTGCCGCGGCTCAGCGATGGCGACGGGCACCTGTTGCTGTCCCAGAGACGCGAGCCCACGGTTGCGACCTCGTTTGGGGAGGCTGTGCTCGGCGGCCGACGAGCGGGATCGATCGCTGGTCTGAGTGAGGTCGTGACCGATCCCGGGATGTACGGAGAGAAGCAAGACGTCACATGGGCGAGCGGGTGCGCCTGGTTGATAGCGGCGCGGTGCTGGGATGCCGTCGGGCAGTGGGATGAATCCCTGTTCCTGTACGGGGAGGACCTCGACTACGCATTGCGGCTCCGTGACGAGGGGTACCGGATTCGCTATACGCCCGATGCCGACGCTGTTCACCTTGTGGGTCCATCGCAGTCCAATCCAAGGCTCTGGGCGATGTCGATGTGGAACCGCTACCGCGTGTTCGCTCGACGCCACGGCCGCATACGGAGTGCCCTCTTTTGGTCGGGTCTTGTGGTGAATGAGTCGCTTCGATCCATGCGTAGCTCCTCGATTCACAGAGCCGGGCTTTCCGCCCTACTTTTCCGGTCGAAACGCCCGGAAGAGGTCAGGTAACGTCCGTCGGACCACCGCTGTCGATGACCGACAAGACCTCAAGAGCACGTGCATCCCAGCTCCACCCGGCCAGGTGCGATCGGCGTCGTTGCTCGAGTTCGGGGGTCCTGGCAGTCCGGCAAGCCAGTTGCGTTGCAGCCGAGAACTCTGCGGCGCCGCGGGTGACCACGATGTCCTGCGAGCCGATCGCGATCACCCCTGGCAACTCAGTCGAAACGACGGGCAGGCCTGCCGCCAGGTACTCGAGTGGTTTGAGCGGTGCAGCGTCCATGTTGAACTCTGAGAGCGTGTACGGCACGAGTCCGACGTCGATGTGTGCGTAGTACCTGGCGAGCTCGGCGTGGTCTTTTGCGCCGAGGAACTCGACGTTGTCTCGTGCGCACAGATCATCGAAAGCCGATCGGTCGGTTCGAAATGAAGTGGGGCCGATCAGCACCACAGAAACACCGGAGTCTGCAACGCGCTCGAGTATCTCGAAATCCAGGCGACCGGACAAGGTCCCAACGACTCCCGCAAGGGGTGCACGAAGGGTTAGGTCGTCAGGGACAGCTTGCTCAGGCATCGGTGTTGGCATGTCGACGCCGTGGGGCACCACGGCGGTCCTCGCGCCTAACTCCGCCCAGTTCGCTGCGAGACGATCGCTCACCGCGATAACAACGTCGGCGTGGGACACAGCGCGACGCTCGGCAGCTGCCAGCGTTTCATGATCCACACCCATCAGGTTCGACCCCGCGGCGAAGGAGTCGGTGGCCCAGTACACGCTCGTTTTCTCGTCGAACTGGCCAAGCACATCGTTCTGAGGTGTCTGGAGCACCACCGCCGAAGGGGCACCGAGGCCGATCTGTTTGATCGCAGCTCGAACAGACGCGCGCATCGCTGACTGCGCGAGAGTCCGCACTCCGATACGTGTATGCGCGGGGATCGAGATGGATCTGAGATGGTAGAGATCGCCTGCGACCCTTTCGAGCGGTGGCCGCAACGTGATCGACCTGTTGCCGTGCATCGGCGACGACGTGGGGTCGACGTACAACACGGCTACATGATGCGACAGGGCTTCGGACAACGAGCGTGCGCTTCGTCTGACACCGTCGAACCCAACGCCGGCGAAGATGACGACTAACTGATCAGGCGAGTGCATCACTCAGCCCACGCTCAAGCCGTGACGGCCGGGTCGAATTCGCTTTCTGTGGGCCGTGACCAACGTCTCTCCCTACGCAAAACAACATCTGATCGCCCAAGGGCGAGTCCGAGCACAACGAGGCATGTGGGGAAGAACTGATCGAAGGTCCAGGCATCGAATGTCGCGGACGCAGCAAGAAGCGAGATCACGGTCACGACACCTGCAATGGTCAGTATCTTTTCCTTGGACGTTGCCCACAGCGTCGCACTCCACGATCGTACGAGCGCGATCAGGAACCACCAGATCATAAAGATCAGACCGAGTATCCCGAACTCGATGAGTCCCAGGTTGTAGGCGTTGTCGAATATCTGGATCTCAGGGTCATGCGTGAGGTACCCGGCGCCCAGGATCGGGCGAGGTGCGAGAAGCTCGGGGAGCCGGTCGAACCGCTCCAGTCTGATCTGGGTGTTCTGGTCTTCGCTCGATCTCGTGACGCTGTCGAGCAGCAATCTGGGTGTTTGGGGGGACAAGGCAAAAGCCATTCCGAACGCGAGCACAACCGCCAGGCTCCACACGACCAGCTTCGGAAGCTTGTCGATCATCAGGATCGCCAATGGGAGTGCCGCGACGGCCAGCATGACAAAGGCAGTTCGAGAGTTCGCAACCGGCAGTGCCACGACGAGCACTCCACCCGCGACGGCCAGCCACCTGCGAACCTTGCTGTTGTTCGTGTAGATGAGCCAGACCCCAACAAGGAGAACCGATAGCGCGATAACGGATGAAAGGACGATGGGGTGGGGTGCGGTTGTGGTTGCGCGGAGTTCACCGCTTTGCCTTGCGAAAATATTCGTCAGCTCGGTACGAATCGCGTTTGGATCGAACACGAGACCGATGTTGCGCGAGAAGTCGAATATGAAGGTAAGCGGCTCCTTGATGATGAACTCGTATATTCCTAGAACGGCCTGGAAAACGGTGACGGCGATGACCCACGCAAGCAGCTTGTGGCCGTATCTGAGCCGGTAGCCCAGATGGTACGAGGCCATGAACAACCCGGACAAGAGGAACAAACGGAACAGGCCACGTTCTGCTCCGTTCGACTGGTAGAGGCTCAAGCCGAGACCGTTGAGAAACGGTGCAAGTGTGAGTATGCTCAGCAGCGCCAGACCGACCACTCCAACAAGTCCGGTTGGGAGCGGGTGAGGTTCGGTGATCATCCAGACCATCCAGCCGCCGATGATCATCGCCATGACGACTTCGTAGGGCCTCAGCGAGAATCCAATGGGAAGCACCATCACATCGGGTATCACGCGGTTCATCACGAGGTAGACGACGATCAGGACGAACACGGTCTTACCGACAACGTTTAGCGGCTGCCCGTCCTTGTCCCAGTAGGCGATGTCGCTTCGTGAAAGAAGCGTCGATGTCATGAACTGGTCTGGTCGGTTTCGACAGCTTCGGCGACTGGTTGCGTTTCGTCGCTCGTGTCGAAATCTTCCATTATCTCGACGTCGAGAGAAACCTCGCCGCTTTGTGGGTCACTTGCGATCTCTTCGGGTGCAATGGCGGCTGGAACCCGTCCCGTTGGCGGCTCACCCGGGTTGTAGTTCACGTCCGAGATCTCATGCGCGTCACGATCACGACGCCAGGTGTCTGCAACGATCACCGCCGCGAGCAACCCAATGGCTCCGACGATCAATACGGTGAACCCGAGAAGTGGTCCTCGTCGGCCACCGATCTGCAGGGCGGTTGGCTCGTCGGTGAGCATCGCGATCTGGAACTGTGAGGTTGTGACGGTTTCTGGCTGCAGCTCGGGTGTCCCCGGGATCCACTCGGTCGTGATGTCGCCTGATGCGAGGACCCAAACGTCTACGTCTTCCTCGTCAACCACGATCACGTCCGCCGCGACCGATTGTGCGCCGAGCTGAATCTCCATCGAAGGAAAGGCTGTTGCCGATCTCGGAAGAGGCTCCGGGACCAGGCGCAGGAGGTCGTACGGAGTTCCGTCGGCGTTCTCGAGGTTCAGAACTATCGAACCGCTCGGCTCGAGCGTCGCGGCGCCCGACACCGATGAACCCGCGCGATCAGCGACTGGCACGGCGATCGTCTTGCCGGCGCCAGCATCGACGATGATGAACACGTCTCTGTCCACTGAGACCAGTCCCTCGTCGAGTACGACGGTTATCGCGGAGTCGAATGGTGCGTCCAGAATGACTTCCGAGACGACGGGCGGGCGGGAGACGGGTGGCTGAGCGTTGATGGGTTGCTGGATCTTTGCTGCCAACCAGACGAACGAGCTTCTCGCCGCGTCCTTTGCTTCGTCGGGTGTCGGGCCGATCACCGATGCTGAGATAATTGGTGCGTCACGAGAGACGCTTGCGCTTACGGGTTCCTCGAGCTGGTAACCCGCTGCAATGCCGATCGATTCGGCCGCCTCACCGGAGGCGAGAATGTCGGCGTAGGCCGATGCGGCCCCAATGAGATTGTCAGCGGTCTCCGGTTCGTTGAGGCTCTTCGTGCCCGGGGCAACGACCGAGATCTGGAAACTCGACTCGTACTTCAATCCGCCTCGCCATTGGATACCACCGTCGCTGAACTCGAGGGTGAGGACGACAACGCCGGCGATGAGCAACCCGAAGCCGATCAGGAGGAATTTCTTGTTTCGCCCGATCGCCTGGGTGAGGTCGTATATGGTCACTGGTTCCTCATTCTGCTGGCTCACCTACTCGTTCGCGATTGCGCGCGAACCCCTGATGCTAGGGCGAACGGTGTTCCCCCCGCTAATCTGTCGACTCTAAGCAGAGCGCGATTCTTGTCAACTCGTATTCGACCAGCGCTGGTCGATTCTGAATGGTTTCGTTCCGTGTTTCTTGTTCGTAACTAGTCACACAAAGAAATGTACGATGGCACTTGTTGACCACTATCCGTGGTTGTACTCTGATTAGTGGGCATAGGCGGTCGAGAGAGCGCGCGCATATGGAAGGCATTCGACTCACTGAGTCGTTGTTGTGTCGCACGTTCATCAAACCTGCCCGGGCGAAGCGTTGGCGTCAATGTTCCCATGAACGAACTTTGGCATGTGCCGTAATGGCAGACGGGGGTTTTGAGGATGGCGGAAGAGGCAGCTCAGAGATTG
>BTQL01000095.1:0-5828 GCA_036985855.1 Acidimicrobiia bacterium
CTGTGGGGAACTCCTGTGAACTCGCTGTTTGAGTCGGTTTAGAAGTCCCAGCCCGAGGGAGCTGTGAGGCCAATGCGTCGAGAGGTTCGAGAACAGGGACTTCGTCGGTGAGGTCCTCAACTATGAAAGCCACCGTCACGCCGACCGCGATGGTCACGCCGTCATCGAGACCGGGCCGAATACCTTTGAGCAGGCCGCTGGCTGGCGCATCCACCTCTGCAACGACCTTGTCGGTATCCACTACCAGGATGGGTTGGCCCTCCTCAACGGAGTCACCTTCAGCGACAAGCCATTCAACGAAGACCGCCTCTTCCATATGGTCCGACATCTTGGGAATGAAGAACTCAACGGCCACGGTCAGCTTCCCTCCGGCAGAATGCGCCGCATCCGCCTTGAATGATGTGTCGCGCCGCGTCGTCATTGAAATCGCAGCTGCACGTCTGTGTAGAGCATTGCCGGCTCACACCATCACCTCGCGCACGGCCCGCACGATATCGTTCGAATCGGGCCACACTCCTGCTTCGATACTGTTCGCAAACGGAATGGGTGTGTCACGACCCGCAACCCGCACGATCGGCGCCTGTAAGAAGTCAAAGGCGTGTTCCATCACAACCATGCCCCACTCCCCGGTGGGGCCATATGACCTACACGCTTCGGCGACCAGGACGGCACGTCCGGTCTTCCTCACAGAAGCACCGATCGTTTCCTCGTCAAGGGGACTCACCGTGCGAATGTCGATCACTTCGACGTCGAAGCCCTCACCACTGAGAATCTCCGCGGCGACCATGGCATGCCATACCATGTAGCCGGATGCGACAACGGTGACGTCGCTGCCCGATCGTTTCACATCGCACTCGCTGAGCGGAACAACATAGTCCTCGTCGGGCACAGAGCCCCGGAAGGAGTACAGGAACTTCTGTTCGAGGAAGATGACAGGGTTGTCGTCTCGGATGGCCGCCTTCAACAGGCCCTTGGCGTCGTACGGTGTCGATGGAAGCACGACCTTGAGTCCCGGTATGTGGGCATACCACACCTCTAAACTCTGTGAGTGCTGGGCGGCTGTGCTCTTTCCCGCTCCACCTCCTTGGGGCATCCGAAGCACCCATGGCACAGAACACTGGCCGCCTGTCATCAGCCGAAGCTTCGCTGCCTGGTTCGCTATCTGATCCAAGGCGAGGCCGGAGAAGTCGACGAACATGATCTCTGCGACAGGGCGCATGCCGACGAGCGCTGCACCTGTGGCGGTACCAACGATCGTGTTTTCCGATATCGGAGTATTCCGGACGCGCTTGGCCCCGAATTGGTCGAGAAGCGTACGAGTCACGCCGAAGGCGCCACCATGCTTCCCAATATCCTCACCGAGGAGAAACACCGAGTCGTCGCGCTCCATCTCCTCACGAAGGGCTTCCCTGATGGCTTCCTGGTATGTGATCACGTGTGACGGCACGTCGTCGCTGACTTGCTGTATGAGTTCCGGGGACATCACCGGGGAGACTGTACCCAGCGATGTTGCATCCTTTTCGATCGTTGTCATGTCGCCACTTCCCTACGCGTAGATGTAGTCCATTGCTGTGCTTGGATCGGGCTCAGAACTCCCTTTGGCGAACTCGATCGCCGCCACGATCTCGGCTCTCACTACGGCATCCACGACGTCAAGATCGACCGAAGACGCTACGCTCGATTCGACAAGGATCTGCCTGAATCGCGGTATCGGGTCGTTCTTCCACTGCTCTGCCACCTCGGAGCGTTCCCTATACACCTCCGGCTCACCCGCATAGTGACCCTCGAGACGGTACGAGTCGGTGACGAGCAGCGTCGGCCCATCACCAGAGCGCGCTCTCGCCACTGCCTCTGCAGCGGCCTCATGAACTGCAAGAACATCGAAACCGTCCACGAGCACACCCGGAATCCCATACGATTGGGCGCGAAGCGACAGATCCTCAATATTGGTTGTGTCGCGGATACGCGTGGAAACACCGTACTTGTTGTCCTCGAGAACGAACACAACCGGCAACTTCCATACCGACGCCAAATTCAGACCCTCATGCCAATTGCCTGTGTTCATTCCTGCATCACCGGTGAAGGGGACCGTCACATGGCTTTCCCCTCTCATCTGAAACGCCAACGCTGCCCCAACGGCAATCGGGATCCCCGATCCGACGACGGCCAGGGCCCCCAAACTTCCCGTGTCGAAAGCGGCGATGTGCATTGATCCACCACGGCCCTTGCAGTAGCCGCTCTCCTTGCCAAGGATCTCGGCCATCATCCGATCAGGCGATGCCCCCTTTGCCAGATTGTGTCCATGGCTGCGATGGGTCCCCGCGATGAGGTCATCAGCCTCGAGCGCCATACACACACCCACACCCGAGGCCTCTTGCCCGATATAGGGGTGCACCGCCCCCTTGATGTCGCCGCGCTTGAACAAGTCCATTGCCGCGATCTCGAATTCTCGAATGAGCACCATCCGTCGGTACATCTCGACGCTGGTCACACCGTCAACATCCATCTGTCGTCACTCCGATCGGCCTGCCGCCATCATCAACACCCCCGTGGAACCCGCATCTGGCTTGGATATGCGGTCTGATGTCATGTAGTATGAAGTCTAGTCATCGTAGCGAACTTTATACATAGGGACCGGAGCATTGCCACAGGTCTTTGGCAGCACAGAACCGCACCGCCGTCGCCAACGCACGAACGCTCAAGAGATCGGTTCATGACAAGACCATGGAGAACGACGAACGACGAGCCGGCCGGACACGGATCGCTTTCCTTGGTCTAGGGCGAATGGGTGTGCCGATGGCGACGAACCTGGCCAAGGCTGGCTACGCCCTCACCGTGTGGAACCGCACGAAGGCGAAGGCGGAACCCCTAGCCGATTGGGGAGCCGCCATCGCCGCCGATGCCGCCGGCGCGGCGAGCAGCGCAGATGTCGTCATCACGATGCTCCAAACCGATGCAGCGGTCAAGAGCGTGTTGTTCGACCAGGGAGTTGCAGACGCAGTAGCTTCCGGCACAGCGGTCGTCGACATGAGTTCGATACCTCCCCGTTCGGCGATCACCTACGCCGACGAGCTGGGGAAACGTGGAGTCTCGTGGCTCGATGCGCCGGTTTCGGGAGGTACGCGAGGTGCTGCCGCGGGAACATTGACAATCATGGTCGGCGGGTCGCTCAATACGTTTGCACGGTGCGCTCCGGTCCTCGAGGCGATGGGGCGAGTGACATACGTTGGCCCACCCGGTGCGGGTCAGGCAGCCAAGATCGCCAATCAGATCATCGTCGCCACAACCATCGGAGGCGTCGCTGAAGCACTGCTGTTCACGATCGCTGAAGGCCTCGACCCAGAGATCATCAGGGACGCCCTCATTGGAGGATTCGCCGACTCGAGGATCCTCAAAGAACAAGGCCGGAGAATGGTGGACCGCGACTTTGTTCCCGGTGGATCCGTCGAGTTACAGCTGAAGGATCTCAACATCGCTGTCGCCGAGGCAGGAGAACTCGACCTCCGTCTTCCACTCACCGAGAGGGTCACCAGCATGTTCCAATCGATGGCAGACCTTGGTAACGGCGATGTCGATCATTCCGCCCTGATTCTCGAGCTGGAGCGCATGAACAACGCGCAATCAGGTGCTGAATCGTCGATGGATGGAGTGAAGGGTTGAACCATGCGCCATAGCAAAGACTCGCTTGACACCGCACCACGAGGAGCAACCGGGGCGAGCACCGATCGTATCGAGGCCGACTATATTCTCGAGACAACGCTCGAGCCGCGCCAGGTCGCAACGCTCATGGCAGGAGAGCAGTCGAGTGGCACCTTCGTCGCTCTGCCTGCCGAAACACTGGAGTTGAGAGAACGAGTCGCCGCGCGGGTGGAGTCCCTGGATCTTCTCGAGGGCACAACCGACGATCCGACGCTGAACCGGGCGAAAACCACGCTCTCGTGGCCTGTCGATAGCGTCGACACGTCCCTACCCAATCTCATGGCCACCGTGGCGGGCAATCTCTTCGAGTTGAACCAATTGAGTGGCCTACGACTCGTGGACCTGCGTCTACCCGAGCCGTTCGCGTCCGCATACCCTGGACCCAAGTTCTCGATCGAGGGAACGAGAGAACTCACGGGAGTCTACGATCGTCCCATCGTCGGCACGATCGTAAAACCAAGTGTGGGACTCAGCCCCGAGGCAACGGGGGATCTCGTGCGGGAGCTGTGCGACGCCGGCATCGACTTCATAAAGGATGACGAGCTACAGGCAGGCGCACCTCTGAGCCGGTTTGAAGAACGAGCTCGATTCGTGATGCGAGCGATCAACGATCATGCTGAGCGCACTGGCAAGAAGGTGATGTACGCTTTCAACGTGACGGGCGATCTCGACCAAATGCGTCGAAGGCACGAGAAAGTCATCGACCTCGAGGGCACCTGCATCATGGCGAGCCTCAACTCGGTCGGCCTCGTCGGCATGATCGAGCTGGGCCGATTCGCTGAGGTGCCCATACACGCTCACCGGAACGGTTGGGGCTATCTCTCGCGATGCCCCACAATCGGATGGTCCTACACCGCCTGGCAAAAGGTCTGGCGTCTGGCGGGAGCCGACCACTTGCATGTCAATGGTCTCGACTCGAAGTTCGCCGAGGGAAACGAGAGCGTAATCGCATCTGCGCGGACCTGTCTCACGCCGATGTTCGCCACCAAGCCATGTCTCGCGATGCCGGTGTTCTCGTCGGGACAAACGGTTCGCCAGCCGGCGGCAACGTACGCTGCGTTGGGATCGTCCGATCTCATCTATGCAGCTGGAGGAGCCGTAATGGCCCATCCGGACGGTCCGCAGGCGGGGGTCGCCAGCCTGCGGGACGCCTGGGATGCCGCTATGTCCGGCACTCCGGTCGATGCGTATGCCGTAGACCATGCGCCACTCGCAAGGGCATTGGATGCGTTCAACTGATGGTGACGGAAGCACCGAGAAAACTATCTGACGGTCAGGTCGTCTCGTGGTACGGCGATGATCTGACCGGCGCGGCCGCTGTCATGGAGGTCCTGGCCACAGCCGGCTTGCCGTCGGTTCTCTTCACGGATATTCCCACCCCTGAGGAACTCGCTCCGTATGCCTCATGGCCCGGAATCGGAATCGCGGGAACCGCCAGACATCGCGATCCACTGTGGATGGAAGAACACTTGCCCCCGATATTCGACTTCCTTTCGAGTCTTGCAGCGCCTGTTGCCCACTACAAGGTGTGCTCAACGTTCGATTCCGCCCCCGAAATCGGCTCCATCGGCAGGGCCCTGGAGCTCGCTCAACCTATCCTCGGAGGGGAGTGGACACCACTTCTGGTCGGCGCTCCACCGATCGGCCGGTACCAGAGCTTTGGAAACCTGTTCTCCGTCGCCGATGGTGTCGTCTATCGCTTGGACCGTCACCCAACCATGAGCAGGCATCCCGTCACTCCGATGAATGAAGCCGATGTCAGGCTTCATCTCGCTAGACAGACTTCTATGCCCATCGGGCTCGTGGATGCCGTGTCCCTCCGCAACGGATTCGCTTCAGACACCCTTGCACGTGAGCTCGCCGATGGATCCCGCGTCATTGCCCTCGACGTTGCCGATGATGCGATGCTCATCGAGGTCGGTGCCTTGATGTGGGAGAACAGAGGTGACCGGATCCTCGCTATCGGGTCCCAGGGCGTCGAATATGCGTTAGTTCGATATTGGCGCGAGATGGGGATGATCAAACCGAGCGTGCCGACCGTTGAGTTCGAACCGGTGGATCGCTTCGCAGCAGTATCGGCATCGATATCGCCCGTCACAGCTGCCCAACTCGAGTGGGCGGGTGCGAAC
>BTQL01000096.1:0-5780 GCA_036985855.1 Acidimicrobiia bacterium
AAGCAGTCGTTACACGGGCACAAGTCTGTTCTATGAGTTGGTGTTTTATGCCGCTGGAATTCTGAGTGGTATCGGTGCCTGGCAACTGCGAGGCGACACTCGCTAGCGGAAGCATGGTCTCCATCGAGCGGTCATGCGCACGAAGTCTTACGGCCGCGCGGATTGGTGAAGGGGTCCTCCGGTCGTTGGATTGTCTCGGCGATGATGCCGAGTGCATGCAAGACCAACGATTCGGTGGAGGTGGTCAGTGTGTGCACGCTCGATCCAGAAGTGGTGGATGCTGTATGGGAGGCGATTGTACCGTTGATCCCGTCTGTGCCGGATGATCATCTGTTGGGGTGTCACCGTCGCCGGATCCCGGACCGTTTGTGTTTCTGCGGGATCCTGATCCGGTTGGTGACGGGATGCTCGTGGGTGACGGTCGAAGCGATCCATTCGTCTCGTCTCAAACGCAGCGTCGTATGCTCGGGCGTGTGGAGCGGTACAAGATCGGGAGTCTCAACGTCGATGCGGTCTCAGTGATCGTTGCCTCCCCTGACGGCGATCTGAGTCTGTATCCGAAGACCCATGCCCTCCTCGTCGAGCTGATCAGAGCGGCACCGGATGTGTGCCCATCGCGTTCCTTGATGGACACGCTTTGGAGCGACGAGTTCGTGGGCGATCAGAATCTCAAGCAACGCGTATACCAGCTGAGATCTCAATTGGGACCGTACGGTATTGAGATCGGCACGGTGCGGGGGGTTGGTTATCGACTCATGACCGCCGTTGAATCGATTCATGACGATTGGATGCCCACCACAGTTCACGATGCTCAGGCTGACCGGATGATGATCCGTGCCACCGCGATGGTGGATGCGATGGAGCACGGCAAGGCAGTCCTTTTGCTCGAAGACGTTCTCGCACGTGAACCCGGGTGGGTCGAGCCTCGGACGCTGCTGGCCTGGTCCCTCATGTGGGTCGGCAGGCAGGCGGAGGCCGGGCGAGAGCTTCGATCTGCTCTCCAACTGAGTGAGCGTCAAGGAGGACAGGATCGCCTCATTGCCAGGGCAATGATCTCATCATTCTCTGGAGACGCTGTTGGGGCTGTAGAGGGGTACGAGCTCGCGCGTGCAACCTCCGCGGATGACTACTGGCTCGCGGTGAATCTCATGGGTCTGTACTGGCTGCTCGGTCGTGACGGTTCTGCCGAGAGGCTCCTGGACGAGATCGAACGGACGCGCCCAGGCTTCTACCTCAATGCCTGGCAGCGCGCATTCCATGAGCTGTGTGCTATCGGTGACATCGAAGCGGCGAGTTCCCACTTTGCCGAGGTGATTCGGCGAAACCCCGACCTGCGCCTTCCCTTGGCTGCGATGGCGCCTGCGCTCATGGCGTGGAACGACGGTGAACTCGAGGCAGCGCTGAACTTGATGGACGCTCTCGTGTTCGGTGAGATCGACTCGATGCCATCGATAGGCAAGGATCAGGCACTCACACTGAGGTCACGGCTGCTGTGCGATCTCGGTGACTTCGACGCCGGTTACTCGGATCAACGCCAGGCTGCCGCCCTCCACGACGATATGTCGTCGTGGAGGGCGTTCCACGATCTCGAAATCAGCCTTCTTCTCCTCGACGACTCACCCGACGATGGAATTGATCTCCTTCGCCGACTTCGATCGTCGGTGTCTGCGCTCTACCGCGTACAGGCCCACGGATGGCTCGGAATCCATGCTGCGCGACACGGTGATCTTGCGCTCGCGGCCGAAGAGCTGTATGCGATCGGGGCCGTGGAATACGACGGGGGATGGGAGTGGGGATATCCGACGAGACCAGCGTTCGACCGTGCCCAGGCCGTGTTCCCGATGATCATCGGAGGACACGTGGCGATGGCTCGAGGCGATTATTCGGGTGCCGCGAGAGCGTTCCGTCGTGCACGTCGCGCTGCTCCCGTCCGTTTTTCCGTCGTTCCTGTGATCTCGTTGGATGGGCGGGCACATGTCGAGGCAACTGAGGGATCCACCCTCGCACATACAGCCCTGGGGAACGATGCGGTGTCCTCTTCTTCGGACCGATGGCTGTTGGCACATCGTCTGGAATGTGTCATTCTCGCCCAGGCAGGTTCCCGATATCGTCGTAGGGCAGTCGAGCGGTCACGTCAGTCGGCTGGAAGAAGCTCAGCTACACCGATCGAAAAGTCGAGCCCGGCGTTGCTGCCTGAGTAGAACAGGAGCCGTCGGCCATCCGGCGTCTCGACGACAGCTCCTGCAACGACGTCGAGGCCCGCCCATGCCTGGGCCCTTGGCTGGAGGATCGGGTTGTCGTCGGCGCTCTCCCAGGTGACACCGTCGGGACTCCAGGCATAGCCGATCGCCTCACCGGTGAGTGATGTAGGGTCTCCCGTGTAGAGGGCGGCGTATCCACCGTCATAGTCGAACACCGCAGCCTCCCATGCGAATCGCCCGTCCCATATCGATGCTCCTTCGATCACAGGCACGGACTCCTTGACGAACGCAGAAGTGTCCTCCGACTTCGCAAGCCCCGTCGCTGTTGGTGCGAACTCGATGTAGTTCGTCCCACCCGAGTAGTAGAGCAAGACGCCGCCATCCGCTACGACGGCTGAGTTCGGCGTGACGAATCCGGAGTCCCATGTGCCCGGCTCTCCGGAGACGAGTACTGGTTCCGGGTCCGCAACCCATGGTCCATTGGGGCTCGGTGCGGTCGCCCTGCCGATCCCCGGCCCCGGACCGGGGCCGGGGATCGCGCGGGCGTTGTAGTACATGACCCATCCGTCGCCCGTTTCGACGACGGTCCCTTCAGCAACCGAGAATGCGTCGAATCCTTCGCCGTCGGCCAACAGCGACGGCTGCTCGTCGATATTCCACTCAAGCCCGTCGCTGGATGTCGCATGGAAGATGGCCGTCGGGACGGCCATCCAGTCCGTCGTCTGTGTGAACCACATGTGGAAGGTCCCTTCACTGACGACGACTCGCGGCAAAAAGGCGCCTCCCTGTTCCGATGGCTTCTCGATGACAGGATTCTGTGTGTAGGGCTCTGCGCGGAACGGACTGTTCATGGCTGGCTCCGGGTCGATCGTCGATGTCGTGGTCTCCTCTGCCGTGGCCGAGGTCGTGGTCGTGGGTGCTTGCGAGGTGCTCGAGGTCGAGGTAGACACGGCCCCGGCCGTGGGTGTCGCATCTGGAGATTCGGTCTCCGACGATTGGGTGGCAACCGCTGCACAGCCTGCAAGGAGCAGGATGATGAAGACGATGAGGACGAGGGGTGTGATCGGTCGCATGATCCGTGTCTCCCTTGTTGTGGTGTCCACTGAGATATATGTATATCAGCGATCGAGAAGGCCTACATAACGACAAGGTCATTGTCTGGTTATTCATGTCACAGGCCGGCGAAGTCGCTCTGTCGAGTACACGCACTCGTCACGATATGGAGTCGCGCAGATCACAACATCGCCCGGGAGCGTCGGAGAGACAAGACAATTCTCTTTGAGACGCACCACTAGGATCGGGTTTGTGCGAGCCCGACCTGCGATGGAACCGATCGACGCCTATCGGATGATGATCCGCATGCGGTTGGTTGAGGAGGCGTTGAGCGACGCCTGGGCTGATGGTCTCGTCCCAGGTGAATACCACTCCGGTATCGGTGAGGAGGGCATCAATGCCGGGGTCGTTCTCCATCTGAGCGGTCGGGACACGATGGCCCTCGACCATCGCAACACATCTCCGATGGTCGCGCGCGGGGCCCAGCTCACTGCGCTCATGCTCGAGGTCATGGGTTCCCGGGAGGGTATGAACCGAGGCCGTGCAGGTCATATGCATCTCATGGATCAGCACCTCCATGCCGCTGCAGATGGGATGGTTGGGTCGAGTGGTCCCCTTGCGGTGGGGCACGCGATCGCCAACACCCGGTTGTACCCGGGCCGTGTCGCGATCGCGTTCCATGGAGAGGGTGCCATGAACCAGGGAATGTTGATGGAGGCGCACAACATGGCCGTCGCATGGAAACTGCCGGTTGTGTTCGTGTGCAAGGACAACGAGTGGTCGATCACCACACATTCGTCCGACGTGACGGGAGGCGACATCGTCGAACGGGCGAGGGCATTTGGCCTTTCTGTGAAGAAGGTTCGGGGAGACCGGGTCGAAGAAGTATTCGCTGCGGCGGGGAGCCTCATCCAGCAGGCGCGAGATGGCAGGGGCCCGGGGTTTCTGTACGCGACGTGCCATCGCCCCGCGGGCCACTTCGAAGGGGACCCGATCGTTCGGATACTTCGCCAACCCCGTCGGCAAGCCGCAAACCTGGGTCCGCCGATACTCAGTAGTGTCAGGACGAGTGAAGGCGGCACCAGGCGGGAACGCTCGGCCGGGCTGGCGGAGCTGACGAAACGCGTCGGTCTGGCGGCTCGCGTGTGGACGGTTCGGGCGCGAATGGACCCCGTCCGTCGCGCCCGGCGGAACCTCGACGCGCGGGCGGTTCAACGAGTCGAAGCGAACGAACGGATTGATGTCGACGCAGCGATGGCGGAAGCGCGGTCGAGACTCGGTGAGCGCGCCACGTTCGGCACCCCGTCCTGGTGTGCAGAGTGAACACGATGTTGTACGGCGAGGCTATCGACCATGCGCTCGGCGAAGCCATGGTGCGCGACGATCGAGTTCTCACGTGGGGTGAGGACGTCCGGCTCGTTCACCGTGAGCTGCTCGCGCGATTTGGTCCACGGCGGGTGCTCGACACTCCGATCAGCGAGGCCGCGTTCGTGTATGCGGGGATCGGTGCAGCGATGGGAGGCCTCCGACCCGTCGTCGAGGTGATGCTGGTGGACTTTCTCGCGGTTGCGTGGGCAGCGATCGCCAACGCCGCGTCAATGTTCGCGGCGTTCTCCGGGGACCTCTGGGAGATCCCCCTCGTCCTTCGCTGTAGGGTGGGCGGTTGGTACAGCGACGGCGGGCAGCATGAGCAGACATTCTGGGGTCAGCTTGCGGCCTACCCCGGCGTTTCGGTCGTAGCTCCGTCGACGCCATCGGATGCCGCAGGCCTCATGCTGTCTGCGATTGATGACGACGGCGTGGTCGTGTATCTCGAGCACAAGCTCTTGTCCGAGCAGTGGCTCGACTATCTCGGTGGATCGAGCCGTGACACCGTCGACTTCAGGCGGCTCGTGCCGATCGATGGTGCGTCGGGAGAGGTGCCACTGCCGCTGAGACCCGTTCCGATCGGTGTGGCCTCTGTGCGGCGCGACGGATCCGATGTCGCATTGGTCAGCCTGGGTGTCGGTGTGCACCGTTGCCTGGAGGCCGCCGGTACGCTCGCCGCCGCGGGCATCGACGCATGTGTGCTGGACCTGCGAAGCGTGAGTCCGCTCGACCGGGACGCGATCGTCGACGTAGCCCGTAGGACCGGGCGAGTGGTCGTTGTCGATGAGGACTACATCCGGGGCGGTCTCTCGGGTGAGATCGCCGCGGTTCTGCTGGAAGGAGACGTATCTGTGAGGTATGCGAGGGTCGCCGTGGAATCGACGATTCCGTTCGCACCTGACCTCGAGTATGCGACGCTACCCAACGCCGAGCGTATCGTGGCAGCGGCGACGGAGCTCGAATAGGTAATCGCCTGACGCGTCGAGCATGCCGCCCGCGTCGATCTGGCAGGGCTCGCCGTCCCCATGGCAATCGCCGACCGGTGCGTAGAGTGTGCGAATGACCGCGAATATGGATGCTGAGAGACGGGCGACCCAGCTCGAATGCTGGTCAGGCCCCGTCACTCCGGAGCCCATCGCCGGCGGGCTCACGAACACC
>BTQL01000097.1:0-5764 GCA_036985855.1 Acidimicrobiia bacterium
GACAAGGCGATCCTCGCCGCCGTTGTGCATGCAGAGACCATTGCGCCCCTTGCCAACGACACATCGTTTGCGGCGGTATCGATGCCCCGGTCGATCCTCGAATCGATCGTTGATGCCATTGGATACGACATCGCCCAGAGGATGATCGTAGAAACCGATGTCTCGGAAGTGACGATCAGGCTGCTCTCGTCGATCGGACACTCGGTCACCGAACCACAAGCCGTCCACATCGAAACGACCGCCAAGCCGGACCCCGCTCAGGTGCTCGACATCGCCGAGGATTGTTTTGCAGATTGGGCGGGTGTGACCGATCGTCTCGTTGATGGTCAGTACGAGCTGTACTGAGCGTGCGGTCCATCGCCGAACGCGCCCGCTCGCACGACAGAGACGATTCGCTTGCGCACTTCCGAAACAGGTTCGTCATCACCGACGACCTCATCTATCTGGATGGCAACTCGCTCGGACGCCTCCCGGCTGAAACTCCCAGACGAATCCGTGAAACCGTTGAGGAACAATGGGCACACGATCTGGTAGTTGCTTGGGATCGATGGCTCGATGCAGGGACAAGGATCGGCGACAGCCTCGCACCACTGATCGGTGCAAACTCCGGTGAAGTCGCCGTCTGTGATCAGACGTCGATCAACCTGTTCAAGCTTGCCTCCGCAGGACTCAGATCGAGTGGACGTAGGAACATCATCACGGACAGCGGCAACTTTCCCTCGGACCGGTACGTGCTCGAGTCGGTTGCGTCCTCTCGAGGAGGTCAGCTCATCCTGGCCCCGGAGGATCCATCCGCCGAGGACATCGCGAAACTCCTCGACAACACCGTCGGACTTGTGTCCCTCTCTCATGTGGCGTATCGGTCAGGCGCCTTGACAGACGGTGCAGAAATCACTGGCCTCGTCCATGAACGCGGTGCACTCATGTTGTGGGACCTCGCCCACTCTGCCGGATCGGTACCCGTGCATCTCTCCGAGTGGGATGCGGACCTTGCCGTTGGTTGCACCTATAAGTACCTCAATGCCGGTCCGGGAGCACCAGGGTTCCTTTACGTCAATCGTGAACTGCAGCACGTGCTGGAACAGCCGATCACGGGTTGGTTCGGACACGCCGACCAGTTCGGATTCACCGATGAGTGGGTGGCTGCCGACAATATTCGACGATTCCTCGTCGGCACTCCCCCGATTGTCTCGATGGTCGGTGTTGAGGTCGGTGTCGCATTGACCGTCGAGGCAGGAATCGAACAGCTGAGGAACAAGAGCATCGCTCTCACGTCGCTCTTCATCGAGGCAGTCGCTCCACTCTCCGCTCATGGCATCGAGATCATCACTCCGACAGCACCAACACGACGAGGCTCCCACGTCACGGTGCGGCATCGGCACGGGTTCCAGATCGCCTCGAATCTCAGACAGCGCGGCGTCATCCCGGACTTCCGTGCGCCCGACCTGATTCGATTCGGATTCACGCCGCTCTACACGACCTTCGAAGAGACCGCCAACGCGGTCGAGATTCTGGTGGACATTCTCGAGACTCGTTCGTATGGGTCCTTCCCTGCTACTCGTGACGGCGTCACATAGTCACAGGTGACGCCGCAGAGCCGTTCGAGGGCCGTACTTCGGGGCCTTGATACCCGACTGTTTTATCGCTGTGACGACGTACCGTCGAAACGGTCGATAAGGCTCGAGCAATTCGAGCATGCGGTCATCGTCACCACGGGCTTCACCCGCCAATGCCCAGGCGACCGTATTCGGCAAGTGGTAGTCACCAGTAGGGACAGCATCTCTGTCTCCGTAGGCCTGACCCATGACGATCGCCGCTGTCCATGGCCCGACGCCGCGCACGGCAAGGAGCCTCTCTTCGGCCTCATCATGTTTCATCGAGAGAATCTCGGTCAGTCGTTTCGATCTCCGGGACACCTCGATGACCGTCGCCGCGCGTCGACGCTCTACCCCGTGACGGTGGAGCTCCTCGTATGAGAGGGAGGAAAGAACTTCCGGCGTCGGAAACATCGTGAGCCCAGAGTTCGGACCAGGCGCCGGCTCACCGTATGCGCGCATGATGCACCGAAGCGAACGTTTCCCCTCCTTCCTGGTGACGACCTGGCCGAGAACTGCACCAACGACCGATCCGTGCACGTCCGCCGTCGAGCCGAGCCTCAGCCCTCGCGTCCGAGCGAGGATGTCGCGCATGCGCTGTTCGTGAGCTCGGACTTCGTACGCATGGTCACTACCGACAAGTCGTGGCACACGGTCGACGATCGCCCCCGCACCCTGCCCCCACGCCCTCGCCAGAACACCATCCGGGTGTTGGTCCAACGCGACTGTGGCGGCGCCCGCAGGAGTCCTCGTCGCCCACCACCAAGTTCCAGCACCATCCACGGTGCCAACTCCGAGAGTTCGTAGGCTTCTTCTCAGATCGAAGGGCTGCGGTACTGGGACCGATACAGATTCCACATGGTCACGCTACCGGAGACGAATTGCTTGCTTACAACGCGCACAAGACCAACATCAGTGTTCATGACAGTACTTGTGATCGTGAGTGCCGGACCGATCAGCGGGTGGGTAGCTGAAGCGGCACTGGCCCATGCGGATCGCCCTCCGCTTCGTTTCGGCGCGCAATGAGCGAACCGGCGCTGGATATCGAGAGTCCGGCCAACCAACGAGCCAAGGTTTGGGCGGCCCTTTCAAGTCGATCCGAGCGAGATCGCACCGGCACTTTTCTCATCGAAGGACGACGCGAGATGTCGCGTGCCTTGGACCATCTCACAATCGATGAGGTGATCTGGTGTCCCCGGTTCGGCGAGCGGCCGACGACCGCCGACGTGACGGTCACGAGCGTGTCCTCGCGAGTGTTCGAGAAGATCTCTCGCCGCCAGCATCCCGACGGCGTTGCCGCTGTTGCGCGAACGCCGGATCTCTCGCTCGAATCGTTCCATCCTGTTCCTCCTGCCCTCATCCTGGTTGCAGACGGTGTAGAGAAACCGGGGAACATCGGCGCGATGCTGCGCACCTGCGATGCGTTCGGCGCAGCGTTCATCGGGTCTGAGCTCGGCACGGACATAGTCAATCCGAACGTAGTGCGCTCAGCGCAGGGATCCCTTTTCACTATCCCTATCGCAACGGCATCGAGAGCACACTCGATCGAGTGGTGCAGAACGAACACCACGATCGTCGTAGCGCATCCGGAGGGCGACGCCTCGCTGTGGCAGAGCGATCTCGCCGGTCCCACAACGTTCGTGGTGGGTGCCGAGCACTCTGGCGTCGGTGCACCGTGGCTCGAGGCTGGAATACCAACTCTGATTCCGATGGCCGGTGTTGCCGACTCGTTGAACGCATCCGTGTCCGCCGGCGTCTTTCTCGGCGAAGCAGTGCGTCAACGATCCGGCTGAACCTCGATCACAGCGTCCGGCCGGTCGCACCACCTGCAAACGACCTTGTCGACTGTGCGAGCCAGAATGTCCTCGTCGTCTACGGTGATTCCGCCGCCAAGGTCCGCGTGTTCGAAGCGACGCCGCTCGACGGTTTCATAGACATCGAACCTCGTCCTGTTGCCACATGCCGTGCACCGGTACAGGGTCACGGTTTCCTCAACTCCCAGATCCCGTCACTTTCGATCACATCGTTGATGGTCCTCGCAACTTGCTGCGGTTCCGCATTGAGGACGGCGGGGTTGAGCTGTATGGAAAGTACTGGTCCGTGACGGACCAGGCTCGGCACCGCCTCGATCGCGAGCGCCTTGCAGCGAGCCGATAGGTCCCCGAGCAGCGGATGGTCTTGTGCCACGATGACCGAATCGAGCTCCGCCGCACGGAGCGCATCGATGATGGTCGTCATCTCAGAAGGAGAGCTGTTCTCGAGATGCACGAGTCCAAGCATGGCATGGATGAAGCGGCCCCGATCCTGAGAATCTTCGATCCCGAGCAAGGTGGCCATGGCTGCCTGCTCGGAGTCATTCGGATACGGCAACCATTCGAGTGCTACCTCGGCCCCGGAGACAGCCAGCAGACGCACCCAGCGGTAGAACGTCCACACGGCTGGAGAAGAGAAGTCGAACCAGACTTGACCAGAAAAGCGCATTGTTTCAAAGAGTACAGAGCAAGGCGTTCAACACAGAACATGGACGGCGACGACGGACTCCATGTGGATGCGACGCGACAGCTGAGCCATCTGTGCCCGTGTTCTGTCGGCGAGCACCCCACCGGGCGGTCTGGTCACTGTAGTCGAACAGATGTTCGACTACAGTGACCAGCATGACGCTTCTCGGTCAGCGGACTTTCGATGAACTCGGCACTCCGCTCATGGATGTGCCGTTCTGCGTACTCGATCTCGAGACGACCGGGTTGTCACCCGACATCGACGCCATCACGGAGATCGGCGCCGTACGATTCGAGCAGGGTGTGGAGACGGGAAGGTTCCAGACGCTCGTCGACCCCGATGCCCCGATTCCACCGCGCATCACCTTCATCACCGGCATCACCCAGGCGATGATCATTGATGCGCCGAAGATCGGGGAGGCACTGCCTTCATTCCTCGAGTTCATCGGGGATGCCGTGATTGTCGGTCACAACGTCCGCTTCGACATGTCGTTCCTCAACGCTTCCTCGATTCGGCTGGGTTACGGGAGAATCTCCAATCGCTCAGTTGACACCCTTCGGCTGGCTCAACGGTTGGTCAGGAAGGACGTGCGCAGCCTCAAGCTGTCGAGCCTTGCCGCCCATTTCGGTTCACCGACGAAACCGAACCACAGGGCATTGGACGATTCGCTTGCCACCGCCCACGTGTTTTGGGCGCTGCTCGAGCGCGCAGGTTCGATAGGTGTCACCCATCTCGACGACCTGCTCGCCCTGCCAACGATCAAGGGCGCCCGCGCCATAGGCAAATTGGCCCTAACCGAGAACCTGCCAAGGCTTCCGGGCGTGTACACATTCCGTGACAAAACAGGCTCTCCGATCTACATCGGTAAGGCCAAGAATCTGCGTTCGAGAGTGCGGTCATATTTCGGAGGCGACACGCGGCGTCGCATCGATGACATCCTGCGAGACCTCCACACCATCGACCATCAGGTGACCCTCAACGAGTTCGAGGCTTCCGTGCTGGAGGTACGAGCGATCGCAGAGCACAACCCACACTACAACCGCCGGTCGAAACGGCCACGATCGCTGCACTGGGTGCGCCTCACCGCAGAGAAGTTCCCCCGCCTGTCCGTCACGAGAACGCGCGGAGCAGGAATGCTGCATCTTGGCCCCTTCAGGAACCGCCGACAGGCCGAGGACGTGATGTACGCATTGTGGGACGTCAGCCCGATTCGGCGATGCACCGCAGCAGGCAAGGGATGCGGATTCGCACAGATCAGTGTCGCCGTATGCCCACACGAAGGGTCGGTCTCCGATGTCGAATATCACGACATCGTCCAGGAACTCATCGACGCCATCGATCGCGACGCCGGCCCGCTCTTCGAACGTTTGACGTCGCGGATGGCAACCCTCGTCGATCACGACCGCTTCGAGGATGCTGCGCTACTGATGGACCGATGGCAGTCGTTGAGCCGAGTGCTGACCAGTCGCAGGGCGTGGAATTCGCTCCAACGGGCTGGTCGTATAGACGCGACCGGCCCGGACGGCGTGAGTGTTGCGATCGAACGAGGCCGTCTCGTAGCGGTCTGGCCTCATGCGAGCCAGATGCCCCTGATCCCAGCCTGGGGTGTCGACGACACTGCGTCCATGGCGGCGGTCGATGAGGCACGTCTTGTCTGGCGATGGCTGAGC
>BTQL01000098.1:0-5512 GCA_036985855.1 Acidimicrobiia bacterium
CCAGCCGTCGCTCCCGACGAACTCGACCGTCATCTCCGGGTGGTCGCGGAGCAACGGACCGATGCCGCTCACGAGATCGTGGACCCCTTTCTGCTCACTCAGACGTCCGATCACGGCGAACTTCGGTGTTGGAGACGGGTCGCGGTTCACGACATCGATCGAAGGGACCGGCGGAGAGCCAACGACGATGCGCTCGGCGGGTACGTCGTACCGTTCCTCGATCGTCACACGCATCGACTCGGTCTGGGAGATCACGAAGTCGGCAGCGGCAAGAGCCCCACGTTCGAGCACTCTCGTCAGAGCGAAGTCAGGTCGGCTGACCCCTATAGCGTCGAGAATGTGATCGGCCGGAAGGTGATATCGAACACCGATCGGCGTCGACGCGAGCAACGTACCCGGTCGGTGCGTCAACGTCCAGAATCCAAGGCCATCGAAGTCCTGGAACTCGACAGCGGTCACTGCATCCGAGTCGACAAGTTCGGCAAGAGCTCTGAACGCAGCCTTGGAAGCTGCGAGGGGCCGGCCGTCGGTCGATATCGAATCGGCGTCAACAGGAACGACGACCACTCTGTCATCGTCGGCGTCGACGCGACCAGCTTCCACGAGGAGGACGCTGACCCTGACACCGCTGGCTGTCAGGCGCTCCGCGATGCCTGCAACAACGGCACCCGCACCACCGGGGGTGGCGGGTTCGAACTCTGTTGTCACGAAGACGATATGGTCGCTCACTCGACTCTCCGGAGCCTTTGGGCATCAAGCGCGCTGAACACTGGCGCAAGGCGTTTGGACCACGATGCACTCTCCGTCGTCGTCGAGGCAAGGGAGAGCCACTCATCGTCCTCCCGTGAGGCAAGCGCTTCGCGGAGCTCGTCCCGGAAGGTCTCAGCGTCGGCGGCCGTTCTCACCGCTGGCTCAGCAACACATGCAGGCAATTCGGTTGACACGACCGGCACACCCGCTGCGATGTACTCATACACCTTCAGGGGTGTGACACCCTCGGTCATTGGAGTCACGTCGAACCATACGGTGCCGACATCGAAGGCCTGCACATATCGCGGCATCGAGTCAGGCGGACGCTCTCCAAGGAAGTGGACATTCTCTAAGAGTCCCACCTCGTCAGCCTCGTCCTGGGCCCGGGCGTCCACGGGACCGACGATGACGAACTGCCATGATGGCTCCTCGCGTGCAACGGACTCGAGGAGATCGAACGCGAACCAAGAGGCGACGGCGCCGTGGTAGCCGATGATCGGACCACCGGACGGAAGATCATCCGGTCGAGGACCGTCCGCCCGAAAACGCTCCGGCTCGACTCCGTTCGCTACGAGCACGATGTCGTCCCGCTCGGCGAGATGTCGCTCCAGGAGCACCTCATTCGACACCGACACAACATCTGCAACCTCGATCAGCGAAAGGTGGTGATAGGCCGCTGTCCGCTCGGGTGGCAAACCGGCTTCATCCTCGTCATAGATGCTCAGGTCATCGAGGATGTCATAGAAGATCGCGGGCCTGTCGAAACGTTCCACCATCGCGTCAACAGGTGCGAAGTGAATGTACAGAATCGCATCGTTCGCCGGCACCTCGTTCAGGGAGGGCACGATCGACACTCCATCGACCTCCCGAATCTCGGACTCTCTGGGATCAACGAAGAAGGTCGGATGTCCTGCCCGAGCGAACGCAGCCAGGATGAACTGGGGACGTTGACGCATGATGTCCCACCTGGCCCACGTTGGCAGGTACACGACGGGCCGGAGGCTTCCCACCTCGTGGGAGACCGTTCGCGGCGTTCCTGCCGCCATACCACGAAACGTCTGAGCTCCCGGCAACCGCTTGAGGACTCTGCGTACAGGGGCTGGCAACTTCGAGACCAAACGAAGAACGCTCGTCACAATGGCCAACCACCGACCAGTGGCTCTGTCGCACGTTGTTTCCCGATCCGGTGTGCGAGATCGATGCGCCGGGTTGCTCCAGAAGACGCATGGACTCGATGTCGAACCAGAGGACGCGGTATCAATCCAAAGGAACCGCCGTTCGCCACGATCTGTGACCACACGTGCCAATCCTCGCAATACAAGAACGCCAGATCCTGCGCAAACGTGATCCCATGTGACCGAACGGACATATCGACGAGAACGGCTGTGGATACGATCGGGTTCTCGCGCAGCCCAACACGTGCCGTAAAGGGCGGCTTCGCTTCTATGCCGTTGTATCCGCCGAAGAACTCGGTCCATGTCGCAACAGCGGTGACGCGGGTGTTCGCCCGAAGGCCATCCGCACACCTCTGGATGAACTCCCGATGAAGGAGATCGTCGCTATCGACGAGCACGAAGGCGTCGCCGCTCATGGAGGCGATCATTTCGTTGCGCGAGACACACACACCCCTGTTCGGTCCGCGCATCGTCCGAACAAGGCCACGATGCGACGTCTCGAGTTCGGAGAAGAGGTCGGTGACCAGCGGCTCGTGGGATCCATCGTCGAACAGCACCACCTCGTGCGGCGTCTGTGTCTGGTCGAGGACGGACGCCACACACTCCCGCAAGAATCGTATGTCGGAGTACACGGGAATGCCCACAGACACCCGGCGAGCCCGCGTGCTGTCCGTCGCGGTGCGCTCAGGGACGACGTCGGTCAGCGTCGGGGCCGCGTCGACGACATCCGGCGGTGTGCCAGTGCGGATGAGGTTCGCGAGTTGGTCTTCTGAACTCCATACGACAGCTGCCGGCATCAGCGCTGCAGCAACGCTTCCTTCTGGTACCACCAACTTCGCGCCGCGCGCGTGCGCATCGACAACGGACTGTGAGGGAACGCCAAACGGGTCGCCCAGAATCACCGTCCCCCCGCCGGACGCGGGATCGTCTACACGTTCGATCCGGTCCGCCGTAGCGCCAGGGTACGAAATCGTTCCCCATGTTGTGCCGGCCCACACGAGGTCGTCGTCATCTGCATTGCTGACCAGCACAGACGAGGCCGGGTCGTTCACAAGCACCTCGACCACACCCCGCATGATCTCGCGGGTGTGCGAGCGCCTGGACACGGGCTCGGGAACGGCAAGCGTGCTTCCATGACCGCCCGGTTCGATTTTCGTTGTCGGTGGACGCACACCAAGTCGCTCGACGTCGACCTTGAGCTCGCGCAGAAGCGAGATCGCCCTATCGGACATCGAGATGACTCGTCGCGAGAATCGGTACTGCACCAACTCCCAGTCGATGCTTGCGACGGATTCATCGTCAGACCCGACAGCTACACCGTACGAATCGAGCTCACCAAGCACGCGACTCGAACCAGCGAGTGTCCACACCTCTCGGGCGGAGTCGCTGGACTCCATGGCTTGTTCGAGGGCAAAGATGCCACCCTTGCCGTGGTAGTCGACGATGAGCAGGCGTTCCCGTGGTTCGGTCAACGAATCGAGATGTCGCGCAACGCGCCATGATTCGATCAACATTCCAGGTGTCAGGACGAAACTGTTCGAGGTATCGAGGTGCTCCGTCGCGATCGAGTCGGGTAGACCGAGCCGCGGTACGGCGATGTGTTTGACGTCGAATCCGTCAGATTCGAGGGCATCAGCAGCCAACGCGACCAGATCTGTGACGCGTTGAGGTGTGCCGGAGTACCCGACGATCGTGATCTTCATAGGTGCGTGCAGGATATCGCATGTGCCCTCGGGGGCGTCATACCAGGTCGGTCCTCATCAGGTTCTCGACGGCCCGCTCGAGTCCCTCCCGGTACGGTGGAAGCGGATCGATGCCAAGGCCTTCCAGGCGGTCAGAATCCAGTACCGAGTTGTGTGGCCTTTGCGCAGGGGTCGGGTAGTCGGCGGTCGTACATGGTGAGATGTTCCCTGGGTCGAGTCCAGCGATTGTCACGGCTTCTTTTGCGAGCTCGTACCACGACGTCGTTCCCTGGTTCGTGAGGTGAAGGATGCCGTTCGCACCGGCATCGATCGATCGCTGGATGCCACGCGCGAGGTCATCGGCGAGCGTCGGCCTACCGATCTGATCGTCCACAACCCGTATCGGGCGTTGACGCGCCAGGCGTAGCATCGTCGCCAGGAAGTTGGGATGGGTCCCCGAGAGCACCCATGAAGTGCGGATAACGAGGGCGGCCGGATTGGCAGCAAGGGCAAGGTGTTCTCCCTCGAGCTTCGATGCGCCATACACGTTGATTGGCTGTGTGGTACTCGATTCGACATACGGCCCCTTGGCGGTTCCGTCGAACACGTAGTCAGTTGAAAGGGTCACGAATCCTGAGCCAACCTCTGCTGTTGCTACAGCGAGCTTCTCGACAGCGCTGGCATTGATTCGATACGCAAGATCCTCGTTGGCTTCGGCATCGTCAACGGCCGTATAGGCGGCACAGTTGATCACCATGGTTGGCTGGAGGAACTCGATCGAGTTCAGGATCGCATCGCCGTCTGTGAGATCGAGATCTGTACGCCGCAGGTAGGTTGCGTTGGGTCCTAACAACGTGCGCAACGCAGACCCGAGCTGGCCGCTGGCCCCGGTCACGACGATCACAGGTCGCGCACCTCCGCTGCGACCCGTTCGAGGTATTCGCGGTAGCCCGAATTCGGCATGTTGTCTATCAACGAGAGCAGGTCCTCGATCGTGATAGTCCCCCGCCGGACTGCGATCTCTTCGAGGCATGCGATCTTCATTCCCTGCCGATGCTCGATCGTCGCGATGAAGTTCGCCGCTTCGAGCAGGCTTTCATGTGTTCCGCTGTCGAGCCATGCGATTCCGCGTCCGAGACGGGTTGCTGTGAGGTCGCCCCTGTTCATGTAGGCGATGTTGACGTCCGTGATCTCGAGCTCGCCGCGAGCGGATGGTGCGAGGTTGCGCGATATGTCGACCACGTCGTTGTCATACAGGTAGAACCCTGGCACGGCGAGGTTCGACCGTGGTTGAGCTGGCTTCTCGACGAGGTCCAGCACACGGCCCTCGCGATCCATCTCGACCACCCCGTAGCGTTCAGGGTCTCGAACCGGATACCCGAAGATCCGTGCTCCAGACGTGAACGAGGCAACGATCTCGTCGAGGTGCATGTTGCCGTGGAAGATGTTGTCACCGAGGATCAGCGCCACCAATTCATCGCCGATGAAATCGGCGCCGATGATGAACGCCTGGGCGATCCCGTTCGGCTCTTCCTGGACCTTGTACTCGATCGTCATGCCCCACTGTGACCCATCACCGAGTAGTGCGGAGAATCTCGGCACGTCGTTCGGCGTTGATATGAGCAGGACCTCGGTGATCCCAGCTTCGAGCAGTGTCGCAAGTGGGTAGTAGATCATCGGTTTGTCGTACACGGGCTGCAGCTGCTTGGAGGCGACCATCGTCATGGGATGGAGTCTGCTCCCTGCACCGCCAGCGAGAACGATCCCCCTCATGATCCCGCCTTCAGTGGTCGCCACCAGTCCTCACGGGACCGGTACCACTCAACCGTGTCGAAGAGCCTGTCCTCGAATCGGTGGCTTGGCGACCAACCGAGGGCCCGGATCTTCGATGAGTCAACGGCATAT
>BTQL01000099.1:0-5216 GCA_036985855.1 Acidimicrobiia bacterium
ATGTTTCATGCCTTGCGCAACTTCGGCCCGGTGTTGAACGTGGTGCGTGCAATGGAACGGGAGTGCCCCGACGCGTGGTTTCTCACATTCACGAACCCTGAGGCGAAGATCGGTGAAGCCATCAACCGTCTGACTTCGATCAAGACGGCCGGGCTGTGTCACGGCCAGACGGCAGCCGAACGACAGGTCAGCAAGTTCCTCGGGATCCCCGTGGAGGAGATGTCGTTCGTGGCGGCTGGTCTCAACCACTTCACATGGTTTCAATCCATTCGTCGCACGTCGACAGGAGAGGATCTGTACCCATCGCTTCGGGAGCGAGAACGAAGGGCTCATTGGCTCGCCGACTGGGACGAGATTGCTTTGAGCCGGATCCTGTTCCGAACATTCGGCCTCTATCCGTCGCCAGGCACCAACCACCATGGTGAGTACCTCGGTTGGGCAGAGGAGTTCCTTGCAGCCAGTAGGTTCCAATATTTCTACGACCCTGCCGAAGGACATCCATGGGACGAAGGGAAGTTCCCGCCGAGGGTCTACAACATGCACACGGTGCCGAACGACGTGCCGATGTTCCCTGGCGAGGAACTTCTTCTCTTCGAACCGGATGTCAAAGGGATCGAGCCGGGTGGACCGATCGAGCCGACGAACAGTCTCGTGGTCCCGCTCATGGAGGGCATGGTAGGAGGTGGACCAGTAGTCTCTGACCCGATCAACATCCCCAACCGTGGGGCCATACCTGGTCTACCAGATGATGCCGTCGTCGAGGTGAACGTCACCGTCGACCGTGACGGCGTGCATCGACAGGAGCTGGAGCCGTTCCCAGAGGGCGTCCTTGCCCTATTACGAACACAGCTCAGTATCAACGAACTTCTCGTCGAGGCCTACGTCGAGGAATCCCGCAACAAGTTGCTTCAGGCTGTCTTGCTCGATCCGACGACTCAGTCGTACCGGGGAGCAGTCAATACGATCGATCAGCTATGCGAACTCCAAAAGGACGTGCTTCCTCCATTGCGGTGGGCGTGATTGTCGTGAAGCGCATCGCTTTTCTCGGAACTGGTGCGATGGGCGCACCGATGGCACTACGCCTTCGGAAAGCCGGTTATCCGCTCGGTGTGTGGAATCGCACTCGAGCAAAGGCTGAGCATCTCACCGACGACGGAGCGGAGGTGTTCGATACAGCAGTAGAAGCTGTCGACGGCGCCGATGTCGTCGTGACCATGCTCGAGACAGGCATCGTCGTGGATGATGTTCTCTTCAACAGTGGCGTTTGGGCTGCCATCGCGCAGGGCTCGACGTTGATCGATATGAGTTCGATCCCACCGGCGACAGCCAGGGACCATGCAGCCCGTCTTGGGCTTCGTGGCATCGGATACCTCGATGCGCCAGTGTCGGGAGGGACACGTGGTGCAGTGGAGGGGACGCTGGCGATCATGGTCGGTGGCGAACCTTCCGTGGTCGATCGATGTAGCGACGTGCTGTCCGTATTCGGAAATGCCACACATGTCGGACCGGCGGGCTCCGGGCAGGTAACGAAGCTCGCCAACCAGATCATCGTCGGAATAACGATCGGTGCTGTTGCCGAGGCCCTTTCGCTGGTGCGGGCCTCCGGTGTCGATCCAGCAGTCGCTCGACGGGCCCTCAAGGGCGGCTTCGCCGACAGCCGCATCCTCGAGGAACACGGTGCGCGTATGATCGATAGGGATTTCGGACCTGGTGCAGCATCGCGTATCCAACTCAAGGACCTGGCCACCGCGCTCGGGACGGCTGAAGAGCTCGGACTCGACCTTCCTATCACATCTGTTCTCGAGACCATGTTCGATTCACTCTGCGCGAGCGGTGGCAGTGAACTCGATCACAGCGCTTTGCTGCTCGAGATCGAACGAGCCGTAGGTCAACGATCGATACGCGAGCAGGAATGAGGCTGTCTGTGCAATCATCGCGTACCTTGCCTCAGGCGATGCTTCTTACACGGCGTGGAGAGCGTTCTTCATCGATGGTGGCGCGGACGCGATCTGAAGGGATAGAGGATGCCTGATACTCACGATCGCCCCAACCTGGTGTTCATCATGTCTGACGATCATGCGCGTCATGCGATCGGTGCCTATGGGAGTCGGATCAACAAGACACCGAACCTCGACCGAATTGCGACGGGCGGCATGCGTTTCGATAACGCCTTCTGTACGAATTCGATCTGTACTCCGAGTCGCGCTTCGATCCTCACCGGGACGTACAACCATGTCAACGGTGTCACGACTCTCAATACGCCGATGGACAACACCCTCGAGACGTTTCCGAAGCTGATGCAGGAGGCCGGGTATCAGACGGCGATGTTCGGAAAATGGCATCTCGGTGAGGGTCCGGCGCACGAGCCGACAGGATTCGACGAGTGGAGTGTTCTCCCCGGTCAGGGTCGGTATCACGACCCGGTCTTTGTCACCCCTGAGGGCGAGAGCGTGATCGAGGGTTACGTGACAGACATAGTCACAGATATGACCCTGGACTGGATTCGCCGTCGGAATCCGGACAAACCCTTTGCTGTGATGAGCCATCACAAAGCACCGCACCACGCATGGGAACCAGACGAGAGACATGCGCACATGTACGACGACGTGACGATTCCCGAGCCCGAAACCTTTTGGGATGACTATGCGACACGCTCACCTGCCGCCACGGCAGCGAAGTGTCGCATGATGGATCTCAAGGAGATGGGCTACAAGGTGTCGGTTCCCGAAGGTCTATCCGAGTCGGAGGAAATCTCGTGGCGGTACCAGGACTTCATCAAGGACTATCTTCGCTGTATTGCGTCGATAGACGACAACGTGGGAAGAATCCTCGACTATCTCGAGGAGAACGGTCTCGCGGAGAACACAATCGTCGTTTACACATCTGATCAGGGCTTCTTCCTCGGTGACCACGGCTGGTTCGACAAGCGGTTCATGTACGAAGAGTCCCTGACGATGCCTCTCCTGATCCGCTACCCGGATCGAATCGCTGCGGGCACCGTGTGCTCCGACTTCGTCCTCAACGTCGACTTCGCACCTACGTTCCTCGAGTTCGCGGGCATCACGATCCCGTCCGAGATGCAAGGTTCGAGTTTCCGACCTCTGCTCAGCGGAGAGACATCGCACGGGTGGCAGACCTCGATGTATTACCGGTACTGGATGCATCGCGATGGCGCACACAATATCTTTGCCCACTACGGCGTACGGACACACGACCACAAGCTGATCTACTTCTACAATGATCCGATGGATCAACCTGGAGCGTTCGGACCTGTTGATCCGCCGTCGTGGGAGCTGTACGACCTCAATGCCGATCCGCTCGAGGTCAACAACGTGTACGGAGACCCCGGGTACATCGGTGTCCGGCGCGAGCTCAAGGTAGAACTTGCTCGGCTACAACTCGTCGTAGGCGATGAAGCCCATCCGTCTCAACAGGAGACGCGGACTCAGGTAGAGCCCTGAGCCCTGCCGTCGGTTGTCGTTCACGTACTGATCGGACCGTCGCCCATCTCTATCGGACTCACGTATCAGCGGGCGGTTTCGATCGCGAGGAGGTCCTCTTTCGTTCCGGTGAACAGGTAGATTCTCCCACGCACGTTGCGTGTTTCATCAGGCTCGAGCGGACCGATCTGCACAGCTAGGTGCATGCAATCCCAAGGGTTGTTGCCTTGCGCGGAAAGGAACCGCTCCCATGCGATTCCGGTCACCCATCTCGTATCAGATGACTCTCTTGTCATCAGACCGCTAGTCGCGTTGTCGTGTGCTGTTGGCCATTTGTCCGACCACGCGAAACGAGCGGTGGAATCCCCGGCGGCATCCACCTTTGCACGGAGTTCCTCGTTGAAGTGGATCTCCCTCGCGCTCAATCGATCGAAACCGTCCACGCCTACGAATGATATTGGAGTGGACCGAAATTGCTCTGCGCCGGCTCCCTCGGGTCCGGGACTGAAGCAGGGGACGATCGACGCGAGACAACTCCACTCCCGGCGCGACACATTTGTCACAACCAGATCCAGATCGACACCGTGCGACCCAATTTCTAGCGAAATACTCATCCCGTGTCGCGTCGCGATGGTTGCCGAGAGTCCGTCTCTGGCCACGGTCCGAACGTTCTCGAACTCGCCGTGGGTGTGCTGGCCCGCGTCAAACGCACCGAACATGTTCCACTCCCAGAACCAGAGATACATCGCGACGCTTGGATCGTCGGCAGATGTCACAACTATGCCGCGTTCCCACTCGGACAGCGCGAGTGCCGGATGTCTTTTCGCCGCGTGTGAACCCTCGTGTGTCATCTGTCGCCTACAGCGTTGCGCCGCCGTCTATGGGGAGCACAACGCCGGTGATGAAGTTTGCTTCGTCCGATGCGAGGAATGCGACGGCTGAAGCGATATCATCCGTTGTTCCGTTTCGACGCAGGGGTTTGTTCAACGCCCACGTTGCAAGTGTCTCGTCTGCGTCGTCTTCGTTGTAGAAGATTCTGTGCATATCTGTGGGGATCGTGCCTGGCAGGACACAGTTCACCCGAATCCCCAAAGGCCCGTACCCCTTGGCCATTGCACGGGAGAGGTTCACGACTCCGGCCTTGCTTGCGCTGTAAGCCGCGAGATCTGGATTGGCGCTGGCAGCTGCCACCGACGCGATGTTGACGATCGATCCGGATCCAGCATCGATCATGGATGGGAGAACGTGGCGCGAGCACAGGTAGACACCCTTCAAGTTCACCTCGAGCACTAGATCCCAATCCTCTTCGGAACCTTCTGTGACCGTGCCGACGCGGAGGATTCCGGCGTTGTTGACGAGCACATCGATGCGGCCCCACCTCTCGAGGACCCGGTCTACGGCCCCTTTCACCTCGGCGGACTTCGTTACGTCTGTCATCAGAGGCAAGGCAGTGCCGCCGGCCCCCTCGATCTCCGAGGCCACTTCGTCGAGTTGGTCCCGGTTGATGTCCAAAAGAGCCACCGAGGAGCCGCGCGCCGCCATTACCTCAGCGATGCGCCGGCCGATCCCAGCTCCGGCTCCGGTAACGATCGTGACCTCGTTGTTCATCATCCTCCCATACCTACTCAGTGCTGGTGTATGAAGTCGTTGTCACCCATGTCATCAGAAAGTCACATGCAACGTAGCAACCGCGAAGGGGAGTAGTTGTACGCTGTCTCCGTTCCAGGGAGCGGTTGTGTCGGTGAATCCTGTGCGGTCGCCACGTGCCATGTTGTA
>BTQL01000100.1:0-5208 GCA_036985855.1 Acidimicrobiia bacterium
GGCGCCGTCGGTGGTCATCCTCTCCCTTGTTCCTCTGCACGATGTCGGTGGGGGAGGGAGGTCGGCACGGATCGCTCTTGAATTGGTTCGAAGGGGCTATCACGTGACGTTCGTGGCAGCCCACAGATCGGTCGGTATCGACCTGGGTCTCCGGTATATCCACCCCAACCTCGAGCAGCGTTGGGTGTGGGAATTCGATCCCACAGAGTTGATCGGTCGTGTCGGCAAGCACAATCGTGCCCTGGCGCTGATCGAGGCGCCCGCGCCGGAATTGATCTCCAAGATCGCCCCCCTCAAGAGCTCCGGATATCGGGTGGTGTACGACATCATCGACGACTGGTCCGACCCGTCTCTGGGTTGGGATTGGTACGACCCGGGAATTGAACGGCGTCTGCTGGAATCTGTGGACGCAGTCACCGCCTCGGCGCCGGATCTGGTTCCGGGCACAGCGAACGGGGCGCTCGTGGTTCCGAACGCAGTAGATGATTCCGTTTTCGCCGTGAGCAAGACACCTGTCCCCGACGATTTCCCGGTAGGTGAAGGTCTCGTGATCGGGTATCACGGATCACTGTACGGGGCGTGGTTCGATTGGGAAGCCGTTGAAGCCGTTGCACGTGCGTATCCGTCGGCAAGGGTGGTGATGATCGGTGACAACGAGAATGCAGAACGGGATGTGCCTGAGAATGTTCACTTCTTAGGACCGAAGGCCCACACTGAGCTCCCGGCATACGTGCGGCGGTTCGACGTCGGCCTCGTTCCCTTTATCGTCAATCAGACGACGCACGCTGTGAGCCCGTTGAAGGTGTACGAATATCTCGCGTCCGGGGTACCGGTTGCAGCGCCGCCACTGCGATCGTTGGAAGCTCTCGCCGGCGTATTCACAGCCTCGGATCTTTCCGTAGCCGTCGCTGCCGCGCTGAAGGGACCACCGGTCGACCCGACAAATGCTCTCACTGCCCACTCCTGGCGAGAGCGTCTGGCCGACTTCTTCGGCCTTGTCGATCTACGATTGAACATGGCTACCGGCACTGACGTGTCTGTTCAAACACGACCGTGTGTCCACTGGCCTCGTGGCGAACGCGATGCACAGACGGGTTGATCGATCGGCGTGCTTTGATTGGAGTGTGGATCTGTGAGCGCAACGGTCACAGCGTGAACCGACGGTTGTGCTCCGCATTGCCGCGAGAGGCATCACGATGTTCGATTTCGGCCTGTGCGGTGGGTAACCTCAGCGATCGTTACGTTTGCCGGTTCGGTGAGCTGGAGGGCTTCTTTGACCACGACTTACTACGACTCAGATCATGCGCGGAAACCCCTCGCGTCGGAAGTGTCGAACCTGTGGAATCATCGTGGTCTGATCAGGTTGATCGTCACTCGTGACCTCACCGTCCGGTACAAGCGGTCGACACTCGGCGTGTGGTGGACGCTGCTCAATCCTCTGCTCACGACCGGCGTCATGTGGGTCGTGTTCGGGAACTTCTTCCGGTTCGACATCAAGAGCGATGTTCCGTACATCGTGTACCTCCTGTCGGGAATCTTGCTCATCACGTATTTTGCGCAAGCGGTCCTGGCGTCGGGTTCTGCGATCGTCAACAGCGCCGGCATCTTGACGAAGGTCTATGTGCCTCCTGAGGTGTTCTCGGTGTCTGCCGCGATCGCCGCTGCTGTGAACTTTGTGATCAGCCTTGCGATCCTGCTCATCATCCAGCTCATCACGGGTGTCGGTGTTCCGTGGACCGTCGTTTTCATACCCGTGGTTGTTCTGGCCATGCTTGCGCTCACGGCAGGACTTGGCCTTCTGATCGCTGCTGCTGCCGTTCATTTCTTCGATGTACTCGATCTGACAGGTGTCGCCATCCAGCTGATCGGCTACCTGACACCGACGTTCTACCCGCTCGCCTTTGTGCCAGAGAAATTCCAGTGGATGATCAAGATCAATCCCCTGTATTCGTATCTGACCGTGTTCCGCGATGTGGTCTACGGCAACGCTGGCGCCGAACTGTGGATGTGGGCATACATGATCGTCTCTGCCGTCGTCATCCTCGTGGTCGGCGTGTATCTCTTCTCACGTAGCTGGCGCAGGTTGGTGATCTTGCTGTGACCGAGCAGGCTATCCAAGTTTCGAATGTTCGCCTCGAGTACCGTCTCTCCCGATCGAACATCGGGTCCTTCAAGGAATACGCGATCAAGACGGTCAAGCGGCAGATGAAGTACGAGTCGCTGTGGGCTCTCGACGGCGTCTCGTTCGAAGTCGCAAAGGGAGAGGTATTCGGGATCATCGGACCGAACGGTGCAGGAAAATCGACGTTGATGAAGATCATGGCACGCGTGTTGCCTCCAACCGAGGGAAGGGTGATCGTTCGCGGATCCGTCGCTCCGATGATCGAACTGGGTGCCGGGTTCAACGCCGACCTCACCGGTTACGAGAACATCGTCATGTACGGCACCCTCCTTGGCCGCACACCGGAACGGATGCGTCGTCGCGCGTGGGAGATCGCCGAATGGGCCGATCTGACGGATTTCATCGACGTTCCGCTCCGCTCATACTCTTCCGGCATGCTCGCGAGGCTTGCATTCTCTGTGGCGACGGACATTGAACCTGACGTGCTCGTGGTCGACGAGGTGTTGTCTGTCGGGGATGCGGCGTTCCAGTTGCGTTCGGAGGAGCGGATGAAGATTCTCATCGAGAGGGGAGCATCGGTGGTGATCGTTTCGCACAATCTCGCCACGATTGGGGACCTTGCCGCTCGTGCGATGTGGCTCGACCACGGGAGATGCATGATGGCAGGGGATCCAAACGAGGTGATCGCCGCGTACAAGCAGACGGTTGACGGAGGTGCACCATGACGGCGGGTACCCACAACCCTCAGGTCTCGATCGTTCTCCCCGTCTTCAACGAGATCGATCATCTCGATGAGGAGCTCGAACGAATCCGGAAGGCGATGGAGGCCTCGAAGTACAGCTTCGAGATCGTTGTCGTCGACGATGCATCAACCGATGGCAGCACCGAGCGCCTCAAGGAGATCTCGTGGATCCGGCTGATCGCGTTTCGTTCGAACCGCGGCCCCGGTGCGGCTCGAAAGATCGGCACTGAGGCAGCCCGTGGTGACGTCGTAGTGTGGAGCGACGTCGACATGTCCTATCCGAACGATCGGTTTCCCGAACTCGTCGAAGCGCTCGACGGATACGATCAGGTGGTGGGTGCGCGCAGGACGGAAGAGGGAACGCACAAACTCGCAAGGGTTCCCGCCAAGTGGTTCATCCGGCGGCTTGCGGAGTGGTTGTCGAGCACGAAGATTCCCGATCTGAACTCTGGATACCGTGCGTTTAGAAAAGACGTCGCCGACCAGTTCCTCCATTTGCTTCCGAACGGTTTCTCGCATGTGACAACGATCACGATGGCATTCCTTGCGAACGGATACTCTGTTGGCTACGTCGATATCCCGTATACGAAGCGGTCCGGCGCATCGAAGTTCAGATTCGTCGCCGACACCCGGCTGTACCTGCTGCAGGTGACCAGGATGGTGATGATGTGGAACCCCCTGCGCGTTCTGACACCCGTTGCGACCGTTCTGTTCTTGTTGGGGTTTGCAAAAGTCGTGTTCGACCTGGCGACAAAAGACCTCCGCATCGGCACGAACACGCTGCTCGTGATGGTTACCGCGGGGATGATCTTCATCGTTGCCCTCCTCGCGGATCTGGTCGTACAGGTCACGCGCCCCAGGCATTCCGTGTTGCCGGCGGCGGTGGAGGAGCATCGAAGCGGGCCGGGGAACCTTGCAACCGAAAGCCAGGACGAGGTTCCGTGATCCACGTATTCATCGGTACCAAGGCTCAGTACATCAAGACGGCGCCGATACTGCGGGAAATGGACCGACGGGGCGTGTCGTATCGATTGGTCGATTCGGGGCAGCACGGTGAATTCTCGAACCGACTGCGCCGCACGCTCGGCGTGAGAGATCCGGATCTCTTCGTTGGAGGCTCTCGAGACATCACGACGATCAGTTCCGCCGCCCTTTGGGCTGTGTCCCTCTCGCTGCTTGCGCTTCGTCGGCAGCGCCTTCGAGACGAGGTCTTCGCTGGCGATGTCGGTGGTGTATGCGTCGTACATGGCGATACTCCGACTACCTACCTTTCCGCGATGCTCGCGAAACGGGCGGGTCTTCTGGTTGCTCACCTCGAGTCTGGTCTGCGGTCCCGGTCCATTCTGCACCCTTTCCCAGAAGAATTGATTCGGCTCAGGGTCATGCGCTCTGCGGACGTTCTCTTCGCTCCGGATGATGCTGCCTTGAAGAATCTCGCGGCTATGCGGATTCGAGGGGCGATCGTGCCGACGGGAGGCAACACGTCGATCGAGGCGCTTGCATATGCGTTGAGAACGGAGTCTGTCGGCCCGACAGGACCGGCGGTGTTGACCACGCACCGGGTTGAGAATCTCAAGAACCGGGACACCATGGACCACTTTGTCTCGCTCCTCGAATCGGTGGCTTCGCGTCACTCGACTGTATTCGTCGTGCACCCGCCGACAGAGATCGCACTCGAGAGGTTCGGCCTCATGGAGAGGGTCAGGCTCTCGGGGGCAGACGTTCAGCATCTCGTCGATCATGCTGATTTCGTACGCATGATCGCGCGTGCGCCATTTGTCGTGTCGGACGGCGGGAGTATCCAGGAGGAGTGCGCGCTCATCGGCGTACCGACCCTCGTGTGGAGGAAGCGGACCGAAAGACCCGACGGAATCAAACGAAACGTCGTGCTTGCCCATTTCGATGACGTCATCATCAGTGATTTCCTACGCTCGTACGACGCGCTGCGGAGACCACCTCGCGCGTTCGATGCAACGCCGAGTCGCGTGATCGTGGACGTTCTGGAAGGGTGGAGTTGAGACGTGTGCGGCATCGTTGGTGTCCTCGGAGACGCACCCCCCGGCGCAGTCGACGTTCGTCTGGGAGTTGGCATGTTGGCCCATCGTGGCCCGGATTCGTCTTCGTTGCTCGAGCTCGAGCACGCAACATTCGGCCACACTCTTCTCTCGATCATCGGTGAAGAACCAGTCCGGCAACCTCTGGTCTCTCGAGATCGACGATCCGCTCTCACCTTCAACGGGGAGATCTACAACTTCATCGAGATTCGTACGTCAGATCGCCAGATCGCCGATGCAACGACCGGTGGTTCCGATACAGAGGTGTTGTTCGATGGGCTTGTCCGATA
>BTQL01000101.1:0-5189 GCA_036985855.1 Acidimicrobiia bacterium
CGTGAATCCGAAGACATCACTCCCGTCCGGAATTCTCGAAGTCGGCAACGTCGATGTGAACGGTGCGAGAAAGACAGCAAAGAACCCGAATACGAGCCACAAACTCACGAGATTCTTGGCCATCCGACCCCATCGCTGTGAGTGCAATGCGATCGATCCTGCAGCAAGAAGCGAGATGTTCGCGATCGCACCGAGAAAGTAGAACGAGCGAAAGCTGAACGAGGTCCAGCCGAACGCGAGACCGAATGCGAGGGACCACATCGCCAGCGCGTAGGAAGCGAACGCGAATGACCATACCTCGGCGTGAAGGCGCTTTCGGTCGCGCCATGATCGGAACAGCCCAATGGCCAGCCACGTCGCTACCAGGGCGCCAACGATCGAGAGGGAGATGTCCACGAGGCGAGCGTACCGCTGAAGGGCCCCTCACCGGCGTCGTCTCGATGCTGGGTCTACCGTCTAGACCTGGCTTGCGGGAAGCGCTCATACGAAAGTCGGGGTACCGTCACGACGCGCATGCGAATTCTTGTCGACATTCTTCATCCTGCCCATGTCCACTTCTTTCGAAACTACATCGAGATGGCGATCGAAGCTGGAGATGAGGTCTCTGTCACGTCTCGCGACAAGGACGTAACGGTGCTCCTGCTCGACGCATTCCATATCGAGCACGACACGATCTCTGCACAGCGAAAGGGCAACAGTGGACTCGCAATCGAATGGGCAAGAAGAACTCCGAAACTCTTCGGGATCGCCCGTCGATTCGAACCGGACGTACTGATAGGAATCATGGGCGTCTCGATCGCCCCCGTCGCACGATTGCTGAGGAAGCCGTCGATCGTCTTCTACGACACAGAGGTCGCGCGTCGCACGAATTCCATCGTGTATCCAATGGCATCGGTTGTGGCCACACCTGACTGCTACGAAGGCGACCCAAGAGCCAACCAGATCACCTACCCGGGTTACCACGAGTTGGCATACCTCCACCCAAACCGATTCACACCGGATGGGCGCGTGCTCAATGAATTCGGGATCGATGACGACGAGCCATACGCCGTCGTGCGATTCGTCGGGCAAGACTCCTCACACGACGGTGATGAGGTCGCCCTGTCGGACTCGTCCAAGATCGAGATGGTTCGCGCGCTCGAGGGACGATCGCGGGTTGTCATATCGTCGGAAGCTCCATTGCCACACGACATCGCACACCTCCGACTCGAAGGACCTCTACACAAGATCCATCACGTGTTGAGCTTCGCGAGTACCTGTGTCGGCGAGTCCGCAACCATGGCGACCGAAGCGGCGATGTTGTCGACACCGTCCGTGTTCATCGGTGAGACATCTCGAGGATATGTCAATGAACTGACGGAGCGATACGGACTCATCGAGAGATTCACTCCCTCGACGGCTAACGCGGCGATCGCCGCTGCCGTTGAATCGATCGACGCGACGGACTCGAGAACTCGTGAGGAAGCCCATACCCGGATGCTCAACGACAAGATCGACGTTACGGCATGGATCGGCACGTTCATGGACGGTTACCGATGAATCGCGGAGCGCCATGAGGATCTGTCTCATCGGAAACGCAAAGGCCGTACACCTCCAGCGATGGGCTACCGCATATGTCGCTGCCGGACACGAGGTGCACATCGTGAGCATCCGATCGCACGCAGTCGAGAGTGCAACCATGCACACCCGCCACGTTGGACCGCTGAACAGTGGATCTGCCGTCTGGACCTCTCTGTCCTACCTGTGGCTTGCAGCGGTGGTTCGACGACTCGTGCGTCGAATCGATCCCGATGTGGTGCACGCACAGTATGTGACGACAAGTGGGGTGATGGCCAGGTTGACGGGGAACGAACATGTCGTGCTGACCGCGTGGGGTTCCGATGTGATTCCCCGCAGCGGGACAACCCACAACGTGATCATTCGCTCGCTCAACAGGTGGGCGCTTGAGGGAGCACAACGCGTGACATCCGCGAGTTCCTTCATGCTCGACAGGATCACGTCGACATACGGCATCTCCGATGTGGCGCTCGTACCGTTCGGAGTGGACACCGACCTCTTCGCGCCGCACGACACTCTGCACGACGGTCCGCTGCGTCTCGGGATCGTCAAGAGCCTCAACCGGAAATACGGAATCGAATATGCGATCTCCTCCCTCGCCATCGTCAAGGAGTCACTCCCGGACGCCTCTCTCACGGTCGTTGGCACCGGCCCCCTTCTTTCTGACCTCCAGGAGCACGCCCGAACGTCCGGAGTCGAAGACAGTGTGCACTTCGTAGGTCTCGTCCCTCACGACGATGTTCCAGCCATGTTGAGAGAGTTCGACATTTTTCTCAATACGTCCGTAGTGGCTGAATCGTTTGGCGTCGCCATCCTCGAAGCCGGGGCATGTGGCATTGCGGTGGTAGCGACGGACGTCGGCGGCGTTTCGGAGACCTGCCTGCCAGGAACGTCTGCTTTGCTCGTCCAACCGGGTGACGCACGAGCGCTCGCCGATGCCGTCTCCACCCTCGACGACGCTGATTTGAGACGGAAGTTCGGACAAGCAGGCAGGGCGTTCGTCGAACATCGATTTACCTGGGACCACTCCGTTGAAACGATGATGAGAATTCTCGAGGACGTCAAGCGACCATGACAATGAAGAGATGGATCACGTGGACGATTGCCGCAGTCTCGTTCGGATTCGTCGTGTGGTTGATCCTCCGAGATGAACAGACGATCGAGGCTCTCCTGAGCATCTCTGCGCTTCAGATCGTCGTGCTTCTCACACTTCAGATCATCTATCTCATCGTTGAGAGCCGCAGGCTCGAGATCGTGATCGAAGATGCCTCGAACACGGAGATTCCCTCGTACGCGATGCTCGGCATCTTTTCGGTCGGACGAATTCTGAATCTCCTGGTTCCCCAGGCCGGAAACGTCTACCGCGGCGTGCGTCTCAACCGAAGCTACGGGATCGCCGCAACCGACTACGCCGGTGCGCTCGGTGCGTTCGTTTGGCTGACTGTCGTCCTGAGCCTCTTGACATCGGGTGTCGTGCTGGGCTTCACACAACCGGACTTGACTGTGTCATCGCTGCCATCGTGGATCGTCATGATCGGCGCCGGCATCCTCGTAGCGGTTGTACCGATCGTTCTGTACCTCTCCGCGTCGTCCGCTCTTCACGCGAGGAGTCCGGATTCGATCCTCGGCAAGATTGCATCTGTTGTCCGGGCTGCAGCAGACGTTGTAATGAACCCGACACTCGTTCTCAAGTTCATCGCGACATGGTTGGCCACGCTCGCGGTGATAGGTCCCATGTACATCTGGACCTTCTCGATCGTCGACGTCTCAGTCGGTCTCGGCGCTGCCGTCGCGATATATGGGCTAGTACAGGTCGCCTCCTTTGTCGTGATCACACCTGGCAACATCGGAATCCTGGATCTCGGATTCGCCGGTTTAGCTGTTCTGCTTGGCGTACCCGCAGGCGCCGCGGCAGCTGCCGCGGGCCTGGTCAGGGCATCAGGAATCATCGCAACCGCAGGAACAGCGATGGTCACGGGATGGAGCGACCTCAAGGACGCGACCACCCATAGAGACCGCCCTACAGACGCAGACATCGACCGGCCTACTTGAGGAGCCGCCGGATCTCGGTCAGGACATTGGGAGGCACCGAGTCCCGCTGTGTGAGCAATAGGGGCACTCCGAGCTTGCCGGCCGCCGCTACGGCAGCAAGCGCGTCCGGAAACGATTCGCCTGTAGCGAGGAAAGCCATAGGCGCGGGAGGGGTGTTCGAGTTGCGAGACACAACGACTGACGTCGCGTACCTGTTGGGACCCGACCAGCGCTCGACTGCAATGCCGAGGTCACGAACCTGGTCGAGTACCGCATCGCTGAGCGCAGCTTCGCCGCCAACGACGACGACTTTGGTTGGGTTCAACCGGATGAGCTCGGCCAGCACGCTGGGGTGAAGCGCTGCGGGTGGATTGAGCAACACGGGGGAACTCGACGCGGCGGCTGCTGCTGCGGCAGACAACGCATCAGGGAAGTTCTCCCCGGTTGTGACGAAGACCGTCGAGACGCCAGGGCTGTAGAACTGCCGAGACACTGCGGCACCGGTCGCATAGCGGTTGGGTCCTGAGAGCCTCGTGACGGCCCCGGAGGTCGCGTACTGTCTGAGCCCCTGGACCACGGAATCCGACACCGCAACATCGCCACCTGCAACGAAGATCTCCCTCGGCCTGAGGCGGGCAAGTTCCGCTCGCGTCTCAGCAGGGATAGACAACGTTGCTGTGAGCAAGAGTGGACCACCCTCGAATCCAGCGGCAGCACCCAGCGACAGCGCATCGGCGTACCCAAGGCCGGTCGCGATGAATACCGCATCGACACCCGGGGACGCGTATCGACGCGAGACCTCCGCAGCCGTGTCGTACCTGTTGGTACCGTCGATACGATCTGGCACGCCACCCATATCACCAAGAATCTGCCATTCGACCTGCTGCGACACCGCCGCCGACCCTCCAACGATCACAACGTCGTCCCCAGGCCCCGCTGGCACACCTACGGTGAGGGGGCCAGGAGTGAACCATGAAGTGAGCGGCCACTGATAGGTGGTCGAGGCCAACGCCATGCCATCTTTCCAGCCCTGCGTCAATCCCGAATACTGCCAAGTCTTCCAATTCGTCTCTTTGACGAAGTTGAACCACACCAGCCCGACGACATTGGGGTCCGCTGCGAGGTAGGTGAACATGTCGCGACTCCAGGCGTCCTGGCTGCCCCCGCAGCTCGAAGACCGTGGCGCCGCTGTCTGACTGATCAGATACGGCTTCTGGGCATTGACGGTGGTGCGCAGCTCCGTGAGAGCGCTGTCGAACACCGATTGCACACTCTGCCAACCGGATCCCACACATGACCCGAAGTTGTATGCCGAGATGCCGATGACATCGACGTACCCGTCACCCGGGTAGTAGTCGGCGATCTTTCCGCATCCCGGAGTTGTCCAGCCATTCGGTGCGAATGCCCATCGAACCTGGTCCTCACCGATTCCGGCTTGTCTGAAGGCATCCACGAACTTGCGATAGGCCGTCTTGAAGTTGTTCGCATCACAGCCGTACGAAGTCCACGATCCATTCATCTCCTGGAGCGGCGCGATGATGACCGACCGGCCGCCACCGAGATCCAGATACTGCTTCACGTGCGTGACCCAGTTTGCGATC
>BTQL01000102.1:0-5123 GCA_036985855.1 Acidimicrobiia bacterium
AAGTCTTTGCCGGAGGCCAAGTTTCCGACGTCGGTTCGGTTTCGATGATGCGGGCGCTCGGCGTCGCTCTGGTCGTCGGGGTCGTACCGAAATTGCAGGCTCTGTTCATCTTCGCCACGTCCACGCTCGGCATGCGGACGGGGGTCCTCCCACGCTGGTTGATCGGCGTGAGCCTGATCGTTGGAGTTGGGCTACTCATCAACGTCACGCTGTTCACGGCGAGCGTATATGTGTTCCCTGCGTGGGTCGGTGTCGTCAGCTTCGTGCTTCTCGTCCGGCCCGATCCGTCGCTGCCGCATGAGCTCTGAGCATCATGCCGTGGGTAGGCGACGGCGACCTTTACTCGTGCGATCACCACGTCTTCAGCCTTCACGCCTTCTTTCGCGGCACGTATCTTCGCACGACGGGTCTCACACCGGGCACGACCTCCGACGCCGCGGCCAGAAGTACCGACACCGAGAACGAAAACCTCATCCAACGCATCGTTGAAAGGATCATTCCTGACTTGCGGTACGCCAGAGTGGAGTTCATTGCCACGACGGTCATCGCTGCAGCACCAGGCCTCAAACGAGACAGGGCAAGACCACAATCTCCGATCCCCCGGACGGGTTCGAGACGCCTTCAGATCGTTGCCGATGACGCGACGACACCATGAACGTGACCAATGTGCTTGGCATCGGTGTGAGGACCGGCATCAAGACCGGTGTTGCTCGCTAGGTCTTCTCGGACGATGCCGACTAGGCTCGCCGCGGGAGCTGGCTAAATGGGAGTGTCAGGCGTGGAACAACTTTTCAATTTGATTGTCGCTGTGTTCATTGTGCTGACTATGGCGTCCGCGGGTTTCTCGACCACGTTCGATCAGATCAAGTCGGTCTTAGTGAAACCGTTTCTGATCCTTGCGGTACTTTTCGTTGGCATTGTGGTGCGTCCCCTTATCGGATGGGGCGCGGCTGAGCTCACCGACCTGGCAATCCCGGCGTACATTGCAATGCTCATAGCCGCTAGCTCTCCTGGTGCACCGTTTGGAACGAAGCTTGTGATGATGTCCAAAAGTGATGTGTCGTCAGGGGCTGTGCTGCAAGTGATGCTGGCCGTCGTCATGAGCTTCACTTTCGCTCCGACTGCGAATCTCATGATCGAGGCCGCAAACCTCGGATCCGATCTCACGCTCCCTGTGCGTGAGATACTCCTTGTGGTCGTAGCGCTTCAATTGCTCCCATTCCTGGTCGGTCTCTTCGTTCGTCACTGGACCGAAGAGACAGCCATATCATGGAACGATTACACAACCAAGGGGTCAAGCATCCTTTTTGTGGCAGTGCTCGGCGGTGCACTGCTCGGCAGCTGGGAGACGCTCGTCGACCTCGTTGGCGACCGTGTCTTGATCACCGCAGCTGTCGTGAGCGGTGTGATGATCGCGGTCGGATATCTCGTGTCCCTTGGAAGGTCTTCGACACGGCGGGCAACGGCGTTGATCGAGCCGATGAGTAATTCGGGGCCGACATTCGCCGCGGTTGCGATCGCCTTTGGCAACGACCCTGCGATCCTCGGGGCTTTAACGGGGATCCTGCTGATGCAACTGTTCGTGGGCATTGGAGTTGCGTCGTTCTTCGGGCGCGACAGCACTGTCGCCGCCGAAGCTACGGTGACCTAGGGCTAGCCCCGGCTGCTCGCCGAATCGGGATCATGCCGAAAATCGGTATGTGTTCGTCGAGCGTGTGGACTCGACAGAACGTTGCTGATTGCGTATTGTAAATGGTCGACCTACAGGGGGGACACCTTGGCGAACCGACCGAACATTCTCTTTTTCCATCTCGATAACGTCAGCCAGGGCGATTTCGGTTGTTACGGGGGCGGATTCCCGATCGGTGCAGAGACACCGAACATTGATCGTTTCGCGACCGAGAGCAAGTTGCTCACGAACTACAACGTCGAAGCGCAGTGCACGCCGACCCGCTCTGCACTCATGACGGGCCGACACTCGGTGCGTACGGGATGCGTATCGGTAGCTGGTGGTGCGGGCCTCGTTGCTTGGGAGACGACGATTGCCGACCGGCTCAAGGACCTCGGCTACAACAACGCCATCCTGGGCAAATGGCACATAGGGGACGAGCCGGGACGATATCCGACTGACTTCGGATTCGACTACTGGTACGGGATCAGCGGTACTTGGGATGAGGCGTTGTGGCCTCAGGACAAGTGGTTCCTTGAATCTGGCCTCGAGCCGCGCCATGTGCAGGAATCCACAAAACCTCGAGAGATCGAGCTTCTCGAAGTTCTCGACACCGACGTGCGTAGGAACATCGACCTCACCTTCCTCGAGAAGGGCAAGCAGTGGATGCAGGACTCCGTTGACAAGGACGAGCCCTTCTTTCTCTATTTCAACCATTCGAACGTGCACGCTCCGACGCTGCCGCGCGACGAGTACGTCGGCAGTTCAGGCGGCGGCGCGGTCGCCGACTGCATCCAGATGGTCGATGGCGACTTTCAGCAACTGCTCGACAAGATCGACGAACTGGGCATCAAGGACAACACCATTGTGGTTTTCGCTGGAGACAACGGTCGCGACACATCGTTCCATGCTCCGGGAAACCGCGGCGCTCCCGGAAACTTCAGGGGAGGCTATTTCTCGACTGGAGAGGGAAACAACCGCACCGTGTGTATCGCTCGGTGGCCGGGCAAGATCGAACCCGGCCGTTCCGACGGGATGATGCATGTCACTGATTGGTTCCCGACACTGATGCATTTGGTTGACAATGAAGACGGCATTCCGAATGACCGCGTCATCGACGGAATCGACCAGTCAGGGTTCATTACCGGAAGCCAGGAAGACTCGAACCGCGAATACTTCCACATGTTCTTCGACGAGGTCCACGTCGGGTTGCGATGGAAGAACTTCAAGGTACTCACCCACGTGGTAGACACCGGATACGCACCGCTCCTGAAGCTGGCATCGCCGCACATCTACAACCTGACGGTCAATCCGGACGAGGACACGCCCTACAACTACGAACTCATGCATTCGTGGGTGCTCTACGACATCTACATACCGCTCGCCCGCCAACTAGCGATGTCACTTGCCGAGGACTCAATACCCAACGGTTCTCCGGTCGACTACAACCCGAACGATGGTTGACGACCACAAGCATGATCCGCGCTAAAGAGACCTGCGGACTTCTCTATACCTGCAGTATTCCTCACAGGGCCTCAAAGGCAGTTCCAACCGGTGCACGGCCCAGTGCTGCTTACGGAACAGGCCAGCGGCGTCAGCCTCAGATGATTGACACTGGCATGACTCACATCGGTTTTCGCTGTATCAAAGGCGACACTGCGTGAGGAGCAGGCCGTGACGACACAACCAACACGCACACGGTTCGCAGCGTTTCTTCCGATCGCGTCGGAACTCGACGCGTACGAGAGATCCTGGTTTCGTGGCGACTTGATGGCGGCGATCACTGTGTGGGCGATTGTTATCCCTGAGTCGGTTGCCTACGCGTCAATAGCAGGACTGCCACCTGAGACCGGTTTGTATGCGGCGACCATTCCGCTGCTCGCATACGCTCTGTTCGGTTCGTCTCGCCGCATTACCGTCGGACCCGGTGCTGCAGTTGCCGCGCTCTCGTTCGCCACCATCGCTCCCTTCGCTGCCGCGGGTACCGAAGAGTTTGTCGCCCTAACAGTGCTTCTGGCGCTCCTCGTGGGCGGCGTGCTCATCGTTGCCGGCATTGCTCGTATGGGTGTCGTTGCTGACTTCCTTTCGGAACCGGTGTTGAAGGGATTCATCGTGGGCGTTGCGTTGACCATCGCCCTCGGGCAGGCCGGGAAACTCTTCGGTTTCGAGACCGAGGGAGAGGGTTTCTTCACTGAGGCATTCGACTTGATCCGTCAACTTCCCGAACTCCACCTGCCAACCTTGGCTGTTGGCGTCACGTCGTTGGTTGCACTCGTCGTCCTAGAGCGGCTGGTCCCCAAAATTCCCGCGACGCTTGTCGTAGTGGTCGGCTCGATCCTGGCTGTCAAAGGGTTGGACCTGATCGACGCAGGCGTCGCTGTGGTTGGCGCCATTCCATCTGGGCTGCCGTCGTTGGCAGCCACGTCGCTCGACTGGAGCGCCGCAGTTGACCTCATTCCTGGGGCGATCGTTGTAGCCATCGTTGTCTTTGGGCAATCAATGGCGTTGTCCAAGACGTTCTCGGCCCGATACGGGGAACGGGTCGACGCCGATCAGGAACTCATCGCTCTAGGTGCCGCCAACGCAACGGGCGGCCTGTTCGGAGCGTTCGCTACGAACGTGTCAAGCTCGCGGAGTGCCGCTGGGAACGCATCGGGGCAAAAGACCCAAGTCTCGAGCCTCATCGTCGTTGCTCTTCTCGTTGTGACGTTGCTCTTCCTCACCCCGCTGTTCACGGATCTGCCTGAGGCGGCGCTGGGGGCGATCGTCATCAATGCGGTGGCAAGCTTGATTCGGTTCCGACCAATCGCAACTCTCAAGGACCGCAACAACGTCGACTTTTGGGCCGCAGTGGCAACGCTCACGGGTGTCCTCGTGTTCGACATCTTCGCCGGCTTGATGATCGGGGTGCTCGTGTCGATTGCCGGTTTGATGGCCAGAGCCGTCAGGCCTCGAATCGTGTGGCTCGGTCGGGACGCATCATCCGGGCTATTCCGAAATCGCGACCGAGCCGGAGTCGACGACATCGCCGACGTTTCGATCGTACAGTTCGGAGGCGAGTTGTTCTTCGCCAACGTCGGGTCCCTGAGGGACGCCGTGCTCGCCGAGGTCGACGAACGTCAGCCCAAGGCGATCGTGCTCGACGCCGAGGCGGTCATCGACGTAGATACAACGGCGGCGGACGAGTTGGTGAAACTTGTCGGCGAACTGGCATCACGAGACGTGCTGTTCGCGTTTGCACGGCTCCGAGATCCGGCTCGGCACGCAATCGTGTCAGCGGGAATCGAGCCAGGGGAACTCGGTTTTGTTCGAATCGACGAGGCCGTAGACGCCCTCACCGCCTCGTAGAACCGAAATCACCCAGGACGTGGCCACACTCGAATCGAACAATGCCGCTCTCGGACGACGTCGACAGGCTGTTCTGACACCTCGGTGACGCTGGCCTGGTCTGGGC
>BTQL01000103.1:0-5035 GCA_036985855.1 Acidimicrobiia bacterium
ATCACTGCGCTGCTACGGTTCTCAGTTCATCGAGTAACAGGGTCTTGTCGGCATCCGGCATGAACGCCGCTTCGATCGAATTCCTGGCCAGTTGGACGATGTCTTCCCTCGAGAGGCCTAGCCCAACAGCTACAGCAAGGTAGTTGTCGAGGATGTAACCACCAAAGTAGGCGGGGTCGTCTGAGTTTACGGTGACCTTGACTCCGCGATCGAAAAGCTTTTTGAGATTGTGGTCCTCCGGCCGATCGAATATCTTGAGCTTCACGTTCGATATCGGGCACATCGTCAACGGGATCTCGTCCCGTACGAGCATGTCGAGCACGTTTGGGTCCTCATCGGACCGCACCCCGTGGTCGATACGTTCGGCTTCGAGGGTTTCGATCGCGTTGGTGACGTACTCGGGCGGTCCTTCCTCGCCCGCATGCGCAACAGCGTGAAGGCCGGCCTCACGGGCCAGTTGGTACACGTCCGCGAACCCTTCGGGTGGATTCGCCACCTCGGACGAGTCGAGTCCAACACCGATGATCTGACTTGCGAACGGTTCGGCCTGGTACCACGTTGCAACTGCCTCTTCGAGCGGGAGATGGCGAAGAAAACACATGATCAATCCAGCCGACAATCCCCAACGTTCGGCGGCATCGTCGATCGCCCGTGAGAATCCGCTCATGAACACGGAGAACTCGATGCCACGAGCAGTATGGGTTTGAGGGTCGAAGAAGATCTCTGCCCGACGCACACCATCTGCGTGGGCCCGTTCGAGGTAGGCGATCATGAGGTCGTAGAAGTCCTGTTCGGAGACGAGGACGGCAGCACCCTGGTAGTAGATGTCGAGGAAAGACTGGAGACTCGTGAATTCGTATGCCGCCTTGATCGCCTCCACCGAAGCGAATGGGAGATCGGTGCCGTTCCGTGCAGCGAGTTCGAACATCATCTCAGGTTCCAACGTCCCTTCGATGTGGACATGAAGTTCAGCCTTCGGAAGCCGGCGCACGAACGATGCGAGATCCATCGAGGTATTCAACCAGATACCAGCATGGCGGGTGGCGGATTGAGAACACGCCCTGTCGGATCAGACGTTGGAAGCATGATTCAGCCGTCGAACGTGGGTGCAGCGAGCCTTGTTCCACCGAGCGCCGCCACAGGGATCTCTGGCATCGAAGCGTCAAGACCCTTCCAGAGAGTGAACATCGTGGCGGCGGCCCCGAGGGAGACCTCGTCCCCATCGGATGCTGACTCCCGAGCCACGACCGACAGCAACTCGAAGGACTGATCGAACGAGGCAGAGATGGTCGGCGAGGAGTACTCCACTGTTCCGTTGATCGAGAGCTGGTGGGTGTGGCCTTCGAATCGCGCCGAAACGACTACCCGGTCATCGTCTCGCCGCACCATGAATGCGTTGGACGATTGGGCTTCGAACTCGGATTGGTCGAGGTACAACCTGGGTTTGTCCTCGTACGGTTTGCCCGATGTCGGGCATGCTGTCACGCAGTTGCCACACTCGTTGCAGAAGTCGGTGAGCACCGCGATCTGATAGGGCTGGTCGACCCTGAACGTCTCGCGGCTCTGTTCGACCAGCAAGCCATGCTCGATCGAGAACGACGGGAGCTTCGCCGCGAAAGCCTCGGTCTTGTACGTCATCAAGGCCAGGTTCGGACACACACCGACACAGAGACTGCAGATGGTGTCGCAATCCACACAGCGGCTGGCCTCGGTCTGGGCCTCTTCCGCTGAGTACATGAGCATCGTCTCGTTGAAGTTGTTGCGCACCGTCAGCGGCGTGAACCTGGCAGGGACACGGTACTCACGCCGAGCCCTGCGCATGATCAACCCGGCCAGATCGTCGGTTGTCGGCATTGTCGCGCTGGGCTCTTCGAGACGACCTGTCACGGCCGCGATGATCGCTTCGGCCGCGGCTTTGCCGTCGGCAGCCGCCTTGACGATCGATGAAGGGCCGTCGGCAGCAACGTCGCCTCCCGCGTAGATCCCTGGGATCGAAGACTCGAACGTGATCGGATCGACTGCGATATAGCCCCGCGAAGTGATGTCGGGCGTCGTATCACCGAAGAAGTCAAGGAGCGAGTGTTGGCTGATAGCGAGGATCAATGTATCGAGCGGGATCTCGAATTCCGAATCGGGCACGTCGTGCGGGATCTTTCTCCCTGATGCATCCCGATCTCCTCTGTACTCGGTCCTCGTGGCGATCAGACCGGCCAGCTTGCCGTCTTCGACGTGTAGGACGCGGGGGTTTGCGAGTTCCTCGATCGTGATGCCCTCCTCCAGACAGGCGTGGACCTCCTCGAGGTCGGCCGGCATCTGGTCGATCGTTCGGCGATAGATGATCGACACGTCCGTGGCCCCGACCCGCCAGGCCGATCGCGCACAGTCCATTGCGGTATCGCCTGCACCGATGACTCCGACCCTTGGCCCGACCGTGATCGGGTCGTTCTCGCGTACGCTGCGGAGGAAGCTCAGCGCATCGACCACGCCATCGCTGTCTTCGCCTTCGATGCCGAGGTACTTCGGGAGCTGTGCCCCAACGGCTACGAAGACATGATCGAAACCTTCGCTGCGAAGATCTTCGAGCGAGAAGTCCTCCCCTGCCTTCTGCCCATAGCGGATCTCGACGCCGAGCTCTTCGAGGATCGCCATGTCCTTGTCGATCTCGGACTGTGGAAGGCGATATGCCGGGATCGCGCCTCCGACCATGCCTCCCGCGTAGGCATGTGCTTCGAAGATCGTGGGTTGAATTCCCGCGAGGCCAAGTGCCTGGGCCGCAGCCATACCCGCGGGACCCGCGCCGATGATTGCAACCATGCTGGAGGACGACAGGTTGCGTCCACCACGGTTGCCGGCAACCTTCACACCGGTCGGAGCTCTTCGCTCAGGAACGCGTGGCCAGGTCTCGTGCGACATGATGAACCGCTTCATGTCACGAATCGCGAGGGGCTGGTCCAGATGGGTACGTATACACGTCAGCTCACAAAGATGGTCACATACTCGACCAAGGATGGATGGCACAGGGTTATCCGCGCGGGTGATGTCGACCGCATCGTCAAACCGGCCCTCGCGCACGGCGCGCATGTAACCAGGAACATCCTGGGACACGGGACATTCGTCGACACAGGGCGCCTCAATGCAATCGAAGAGACCGAGTTTGCGGTTCGTCTTCGACCTATCGGTATGGAACGATTCCTTCCGATAGCGCCAGTCGTCACGAACCGACTGGACGTAACCACGGAGGTTGATCCTCGCAAGGGTTCGCATCGCAATCGTCGTCAGAGTCCCAGCCTCGTCTTCGTTGTAGCCCCGATCGACAGCCCACGTGTGAACGATCTCGGCAATCGGTCGATCCCGCTGGTCTCCAAGGTGGACGGAGAGTTCGTTGGCGTCATCGTGACCGAACGCCAACCCGGTGTCGGCAAGTGCCGTGGCAGCAAGCATCTCGGCGAACACCGCGAAGTGAGGCTCAGCGAGAGCCGTGCGCCCTACGAGGTCGCTGAGATCCGATGCCGCGGCCTTGTCGAGACTCAGGTTCAGCTGCTCGAGGTACTGCGGCATGCGCAGGTATCCGCCGGTCTTCAAGAGGTCGGAGCAGACGGTGATTGTTGTCATTCCCGAGCGGATCAGGTCCGAGACGTTGAATGCGTCGGCGCCACCGGCGAACGACAACAGCATATTGCCGCGATACTCCTCCGACAGGAGGAGCGCGAGATTCGACGTGACGGCGTGGAGCGCCCGACCGGATAGGTACATCATGTCGTCATCTGGAAAAATCGGCCTGTGGTTCTCGACCTCGAGTGTGTTCGAGAGTTTCAGACCAAACGTGAGCCCCTTGCTCTCCGCTATTCGTTTGAGACTGTGGAACATGGGGACGGCGTCCACGTACTTCAGGTCGTGACCGAACGCCTCGTCGGGGATGACGACGTCGGTGAACCCGAGCTCGTCGTTGATGATCCCGCGTACGCGGTCGGCACCGAGCAGAGTCGGATTGGTTTTCACCGAAGTGTGCAGGCCGCGTTCCGAGAGCAGGTATGTTGAGATCTGCTCGATCTCCTCCGGCGGGCAACCGTGCATGGTCGACAACGTCACCGTGTTCGAGATTCGTGCAGGGATATCGATGTCCCGAATCCCGGAATAGCGCTCTGCAACGATGTCGACGTATCGCTCGATGTACTCAGAAGCATCGTCCATGACATCGAGGTACCACTGCACATTCGCCAGCTGGATTCCTTTGAGGTCGTAACCGACGCTCATATTGAAGATCATCCCGGGAGCATCTCCGGGGAAACCCAGCTTCGCGTGCAGGGCGTGGATCAGAACCCAAGCCCGCAGGTACTCGTCGAACGACTGGTGGACCTTCAGTTCCTGGGACCACTCGACGTTGTAACCCTCGTCTTGTACGTCGATGCACGGCTTGTTCACGTCGAGTTCATCAAGGGTCTGGACTGTCTTCAACTCGATGAACCTGGCGCCGACGAGCCACGAAACAACGATGTTCTGCGCCATCTGGGTGTGAGGCCCAGCCGCGACGCCGAACGGTGTTTCGAGCGTCTTCCCGTAGGTCGTCAGACGAAATCGATCACTCTCACGCGGTGTGAAGAAAGCGCTTCGCGGGATGCCGAAGATCGAGTCCTTCTCTTCGAGCTCGGTGAAAACCCAGTCGGTGAGTTGCTCCATCGTAATGGGCTGGAAACGGTCCGACATTCGGGTCTCCTCTCAGCTACAGACGGGCGTGCAGGCGCGCCGCCTGCTCTCGCGCTTTGGCTCTGATCTCGTCCGCATCGACACGGGTGGCCGCGCCATCGGCGTAGACGACCTCGTCGTCCACCTTCACTTCAACGGGGTGGATTCCTGCGGTGAACGCAACATGCCACGGATCCATTGGGTCGTATGACCAGGTCACCTCGTCCTCACGCGCCTCAGGGACAAGGTCCCATCCGTTCTCGAGCCATGACCACGCTGGGTCGGGGCCAACGGTCACATCGACAGAGCGCTGCATGACGTACGCAAGACGGAATGATTCGATCATGTTCGC
>BTQL01000104.1:0-4677 GCA_036985855.1 Acidimicrobiia bacterium
GGACCCGGACGGAGAGACGGTACTGGGGGTCAGCTGCCGCGAAGACATCTTGCACATATAGATCCCGTTGCCCGAGGTAGTCGGCGACTCTTGCATACAGGGCGTCATACGTCGCACCGTCGATCGGATGGTTGACGTCGCCCCACCAGATCTCTGAGTCCGTCGTATCCTCGCGAACGATGAACTTGTCCTTCGGGCTACGGCCTGTGTACGGAACCGTATCGACAACGAGTGACCCGTGATGTGCGAGGGTGCCCTCGCCACGTTCAAGCGTGTGCTCCACCAGCGCAGGAGTCGTGAGGTCCCAATAGACCCCGCCGCTCGGCTGGATTCCGTGCATTGACAGATCGCGCATGATTCCCCTCTGAGATGTTCCTTTCCGTAGGATACGCCGGTCCCGGATCGGGGAGTATTCGAGGGGGTCACCGGATCCGTTGCTACGCGTCGTCATCGCGAATCCCCGACGATCGCGCTGGCTTATCGCGTCGGCAACTACCCTCGTGCGAACAGCACGGAGGGCATATGTGACAGACGCACCGGCACAGAAGGACACCCGTCTTGATGGTGTGATCTACGAGGTCGCGCGGCATCGACGGGTTACCTCAATCGATGAGGCGGCCGCTCTCAGAGGCGTCGATGTCTCCAAAATGATCAAGACGATGGTGGTACGACGGGGCCACGACGACTACCTATTCGTACTCGTTCCAGGCGACCGGGTGATCGACTGGCCGAAACTTCGTAGTCATCTCGGAGCGAGGAGACTCTCGATGCCGGACGCTGAAGAAGCTCTTGCAGTCACCGGGTACGAGCACGGAACGATCACGCCATTCGGCGCGTCGCGCACCTTGCCCGTGCTCGCTGATATTCGGGTCGCGTCCGGAACAGTGTCGATCGGTGCTGGGGCACCGGGCGTTTCGCTCAGAATCGACGGAGGAGCCGTTGTTGCAGCCGTTGCCGCCGACACCGCCGATGTCACAAGACCGTCGGGTTGAGGATCAGGGACTCGCTGACCGTGCGCTATCGGCCCCCGGGGCAGCCGATGGGACGGCACCAGCGCCTATTGAGGCTCGAACCGAATCGAGGAAAGGGCTTCATTGATGGCAGGGATCAGCTCCGCGCGGTCTCGATGCGATCCGACCACGATGTACAGCGAGAAACCACGGCCTTCCGCCTGAAAGAACAGTTGGGCAGCCGAACGGTTCGGGATCGCACGCGTGATGGTGTCGGGATCGAAATCTTCAGAGGTCAAGGGCAGAGGAACACCTTCGTAGGAGAAGAGCTGTTGGTCGTCGCTGAGTGGCCCAAAGTCGATCAACGAGATGAACACGTCGATCTGTCCCATCCGCGTGAGCAATATGCCGCCGTAGTCGCCCCGATCGGGGGGAAGTTGGAAGTTCGCGACATGCATGATGGTTGGGGACTCCTCGTCATCTTGACCGAATCCAGCTGTCTGTCGTGACCTGATGTCAGCTTCCCACCCCGGGCGCAGATCGATCGAAATACCCGCGGCGCGTACTTCAGTCATACGACTGCGACCACGATCACAGCGACGACAACGACAACGGATTGCGCGATGAGACCGGAGCGTCTGACCGGTTGTGCGAGACGGGTCATGGTCTGATGGAAGGACCGCAACGTCTGGGGGTCTCTGACGCGAGACGTTGTCAGGACCGCCAGCCCGCGAAACAGACCGAACACGGCACCGATGATGCCGCCAAGGATCGGAGATGTGGTCAGTGTCGCCACGGCGACCATGGCGAGCACGCCAAGTGTTGTCACGTAGGTGAACAGTCCTCCACCGAGTTGAAACCCAAAGCCGATGCCGTACACCCACCCCCTGTACGTCGTCAGCCAATCCTCGTTCACCTGCCGCTCAGGCCATGGCAATGCTCGTGACCCCCGCACGATGTCACCGAGTGTCGCCAACGACACCGCGGCAACCGCCAGAGCGAATGCAACCGAGACTGACCACGCGACGACCTGGTGGACTATCCAGCCCATGGCTCCGGACAGGGCACCGAGCCCTGACCCACCAAGGACCGCACCGATGATGAACGAGATCACCGTCACCGCCCATGTGTTGTGTCGTGTCCGCTCACCGAGCGGATGGATGCTGGAAAGCATCGACTCGCCTCAGGGCGACCAGCTCGAGCGGACCGCAGCGATGAGCCCCGTGGCGACTCCGAGAGCGATCAACGCTCCACTCACGTTTGTCCGCCAGGATCATCGGTCCACAGACTCGGATCGCCAGGCTCGATACCGGCCCGGCTCAGGTCCCGATCGATGCGCTCATGGCGTGCGCGAGATGATGCGGAGCGTCGATCCTCCATCGCTTCGTTCATCAGGTTGGCGAGTTGAGCCCAGTTGGCCGCTGCCCCCTCACCGATCACCTTGCCCCCGCGGTCGACCATCACGAAGTAGGGACTCACAGGAACTTGATAGTCGGACCATGCATCCGACGACATGAGGAGCTGATGTTCCTTTGGGGCGAGTCGTGCTACAGCGGATTCGCTCTCCTCATCTGGACCTTTGGTGACGATCACGAGCCGCGTCCGGTCGTCGGGCAAGTCCACCCGTCCACCAAACGCTTCCCAGAATCCAATGCACACGGAGCAGCCGCTCGAGAGGAAAGCAAGCAATGTCGACTGGGGGCCAGCCATCGTGATCTTGCCCGCTCCACCACCGGGGTGCGAACCGGCGATATCGACGGCCTCTATCGAGCCCGCCCTGGGTCGAGCGATTCCGTCGCGTGCTGCGGGCGCGGAATCGTGGTCGTGGTCGTGGTCTCCATCCTCAGATAGTCCGAGCCGGTGAAGCTCTCTCAGGATCTCTGCGTGGCTCCGCAGCAGTCCGACAACAAGCACTGCCAGGATGAGAATGACGAAGCCTTCGAGTACAACGAGTACGGTCATGTGGATCGTGGTCCTTTCATGTCAACGGTGGGCACGTGTTGTTCCCGAGCCGTGCCAGTTCGTCTGCCGTCGGTTTCGGGACGAATGAGCGAGCCACGAGCAACACCGGCCCACCCTTGGCAGCAGCGACCGGCGCGACGGCGAGCGCGTCGGCGAAGCTCTCCCCCGTCACGATAAAGGCGAACTCTGAAGCACCGGGAACGAACACGTCCTTGCTCACCTTTGCGGCTGTTGCGTAGCGGTCGCTTCCCGCGATACGTCGAACGGAGGGGGCGAGTGGACCGAGAGCGTCGAACACCTTGCCCGAGATCGCTGCCTGACCGCCTACCACGATGATCTCGCTCGGGCCGAGGCGTACGATCTCGGTTCTCGTGACACCAGGGAGCTTGTCGGGTTCCGCGAGAAGGACGGGAGCCCCAGCCGCAGCGGCAACCGGACCAACGGCAAGGCTGTCCGGGAAGTTCGTGCCGGTTGCTATGTAGATCCTCGACACGAACCGTGGTTGAAAGAATTCCCTGGACAGAACCGATGCGGTCTCATACCTGGTCAAACCCGAGATCCGTCGTGTCGACGGTGCGAGCCCATCGAGCTCGGCGAGCACCGAGGCTGTGATCACCGCGCTGCCTCCAACCACGACGATCTCCTTCGGTTGGAGGCGCATGATCTCCTCGCGCGTCGATGCCGGGAGACTTGATTGCTGGGTGAGCAAGATCGGTGCCCTGGTCATGGCAGCAACGGGGCCTACCGATAGCGCGTCGGGGAAGTTCGCACCGGTCACGATGAACACCCGATCGATCACCCCTGGATTCGGATTGAATTCACGACTGACAGCTGCGGCAGTTGAGTAGCGGCTTCCTCCTGAAATCCGTTTCACGCCCCCAAGCGCATCACATGACGCGAGGTGCGTGTGGACACGATCTTGAACGACCAACGTTCCACCGATGATCCACGAGTGAAATGACTCGGAGTGGAGACAAGGGGCATCATGGAACTTGGTGTTGTTGTCCCTCAGCGTCGCCCTCGTACAGGAAGCATCGATCTCCCACGGAGGGGTGCAGGTCACGACTCTGCACAGGATCGGGCCCAGGCAGGGACGTTGCTGGTTGCACTGTCCATATCGGAATTTCACGCAACAGGCCCTGCGATTCCTGCAATCACCATCGGCGCAGCCACAGTTGCAGTCCACGCACTCCGGTCCGCAGACACCCTTGCGGTTGCAGCCGCACGAGCAGTTGTCCTTGTTGCAATCGAGGTAGTACCTCGGCAGCGCAACACCATCGGCATCGCAGAAACCGGATCCGTCGGCCTTCCACCAGCCGGCTGCGACTGTCCCTGGTGGGCAACTGTTCGAACCGGTGAGTGTGCAACAGAACTCTGTGTACCCCCTGCAACACAGATCACCGCAGTTACAGTTCTCGCCCCCACATCGACAGATCGCTGCGTACGCGGAGCCGGGTTTCATGATGTACGTCCACGGTGCAACGGTGAGAGCCGAGCCGATCGCCGCTATGCCCCGGAACAGTCCCCTTCTGCTCACACCCGTGCCGATCCGCCGGCTCAACGCCTCAACAAGTTTGGCGCTCACGTCGCACTCTCGCTTGCGATACGCATCAGCCTCGGGAACTCGGTCAGAACGACCATGGACAGCCAGACACCCGTGAAGACGAACCCGACATACGGCGTACCGGCAAGCGGTTGCGCCGACAAGACAGACAGGATATCCGGAACCGGCGAGGCGACGGCGAGGAGTGCGATGACCGCAGCC
>BTQL01000105.1:0-4634 GCA_036985855.1 Acidimicrobiia bacterium
GTGTTGGATCCTTTGCAGCGCTCGGTCTTTTGGTTGCGGCGCTGGTCTCGTCTGGAGAAGGTGCAACGGCGGTCACCAACGCGACTTTGCTGCCGCTTGCCTTTATCAGCGGCGTCTTCCTTGTCCCATCCGGTGACGCCCCGGCGTGGCTCGACACGGTCGCCGACATCTTCCCGCTCAAGCATTTCGTCGAGCCGTTCGCCACCGCTTTCAACCCGACCTACACAGGGTCGGGGTGGGACTGGGTGAGTTTGGGATACATGCTGTTGTGGGGCGTCATAGCAACGGTTCTCGCCGTCCGTCTCTTCAAGTGGGAGTTGCCAACCGGCGGTTCACAGCGGAAACGCAAGAGACGGCGCTCCGCGCCATGACATCCGGCGAGGTCCATATACGATCGGCGATCGCCGCAGACGTCGCCGCGATCAACCGGATCTACAACCACTACATCACCGGATCGCACGTATCGTTCGACACTCATCCGTGGAGCGATGATCACAGGATGGCCTGGTTCCGCGAGAGAACCGATCGGGGCTATGCGGTGCTGATCGCTGAACGTGGCGGTGACGTTGTCGGGTCGGCGTGGTCGGGCCCGTGGCGATCGAAAGCTGCATATGCATCCTCTGTTGAAACGACGGTCGTTGTCACCGATGGGCAACGAGGGGCTGGGATCGGCAGCCCCCTCTACCAGGCGCTGATCGATGACCTCACCGTGAGAGGGTTCCACCGGTGCTATGCGATCGTTGCGCTACCGAACGACGCCAGTATTGCGCTTCACCACCGGCTCGGCTTCTGCGACATCGGTATTCTCGACGAGGTCGGCCGGAAGGATGGCTCATATATCTCAACTCTGTTGCTCGAGTTGAAGCTGTGAGCTGCTGTTCCTCAGCTGTCTGCTGAAACGCCAAGCAGGCGATCTCGCCGGATCGACTTTGACCCCGTCACCAGCAAAAGCCCTGCGAGGATCCATGCGAGTAGACCGGCGACGGCCGCGGACATCACGGGGCTGAAGAGCAGACCCGACGCGACAGCGTATGACATCAAGATCACCGGCAAGGTGACAAGGCTCGATGCCTGGTGCGCCGCAGCCGCCGAGCGGACACGCGCCGAGAGCGCAAGGATCAGCGACAAGGCGATCGCGATGAACGGCGGTACGACCCACAGGATGAGCAACAGCCACCCGGTCGTCGGGAAGAACCACCCACCAAGCTGTGGTCCGACGATCAGGTTCACAACCAGGGAGTACAGCGCGAAACCGACGATGCCTGCAACGTATCCAGGAAGCAGGCTCGCAATGAGCTTGCCGACATAGATTTCGTTCACCGTCAGAGGACTGTGAGCGAGGTACTCGCCGGTGCCTCGCTCGCGCTCCCCAACGATCGAGTTGGCCCCTACAGCCGAAGAGATCGTCAGAGGCACGATGATCGCGATAGGCGCAAGCAGATACACGGCGAATGCATATGAAGCCCGAGCAGCGGGGTTGTCACCCTGGAGATTGTTTTGAATAGCGTCTGGAAGGTTGCCGACGATGTCGCCTATTTGGGTAATCACGGAACCCTGTTCGACGAACGACAGGGCTCCGAGCATGAGGGCCGGCAATCCCACGAAGAACAGCCCGGCGAGGATTATGAGGGGTATCCAATAGTCCCTTGTCTTCAGCAAGCGGTAGAGGTCAGCCCTCGTGACTGCCCTGACCATAGTCCACCTCATGACTCACCCCGGTGCGCTCGTTGCATCTCGAAGTAGAGATCTTCGAGGGTCGGATTGAGTGGTTCGATCCTCGTCGGACGCACACCGCGCTTGACCATCTCGATGACGATGTCGGGCACCCGGTCCACGAAATCGACCGTGACATAGAGGGCATTATCGTTACGTACCGCGAGGACGCCGTCGAGCTCGCCAAGGAAATCGAGCGAGGTGCGGTCTTCGGCATCGATCACGATGATCGGATCTGGCATGTATGCCCTCGCGAGATCCCTGGGATCACCGTGTGCGCGTACCTGGCCCTGATCCATCAAGACGACCTGGTCGGCTATGCCCTCGGCCTCATGCAGGAGGTGGGTGCACATCAGGATGGTTCGCCCCTTGCCGGCGAGTTCCGTGATCAACTCGAGTACGGCTCGTGCCGATTCGGGGTCGAGGCCGGCCGTCGGCTCATCGAGCATGAGGACGTCTGGATCGTGGATGACTGCCCGTGCGAGAGCCAGCCGAGTTCGCATGCCTGTCGAGTAGCCGGCTACCTCCTGCTCGAGAGCATGGTCGATGTCGAATCGTTCGGCCGCGGACCGGGCGCTGTCCTCGTCAGCCTGGAATATGGTCGCTGCAAACTGAAGGTTCTCCCAACCGGTGAGCTGGTCATAGAAGGCGGGTTTCGGTGGCACGACCCCGACGCGTGACCGGACATGGTCTCCGTCGACGAGCGGATCGAGTCCGAGAACCCGGATGGTGCCGCTGTCTGGGATGAGAGCACCGGTGGTCAAACGGACTGTTGTGGTCTTGCCTGCGCCGTTGGGACCCAGTAGTACCGTCACCGAACCGGCGGGCGCGTCGAAACCGACATTGTCGAGCGCGTGGACGTCTCCGAACGTCTTGTGTACGGAGGAGAAGGAGATTGCCGGGGTCATCTTCTGTTCCATCGGTGCGCACGGTAGGTGACTTGACCTAGAACCCCATCACAAGTGATACCGGTTCCGTCCCCGGCAGCTTCGTGGTCTGGCACAATGTGAAGATGTGCGGTCGATTCGTCCAGGTCGAGAAGCCCGAATTCTATGCAGAACACTTCGGTGCCGAGTTCGTCCGGACCGAGACACTCAAGCAGAGGTACAACGTTGCGCCAACGACGCAGGTCTACGCAATTGCCGAACACGAAGATGCTCGCGTGTTGACATCGTTCCGCTGGGGTCTGATTCCTTCGTGGGCCAAAGATCGAAAGGTCGGGGCACGCACTATCAACGCGAGATCCGAGACCGTTGCGGACAAGCCGATGTTCAGGAGTTCGTTCGCCAAGCGGCGGTGCCTGATCCCGATAGATGGCTTCTACGAGTGGGAGCGCAAGACGAAGGGGAAGCTCCCTCACTACATCTACGCGACCGACGGCAAGCCGCTTCCGGTCGCAGGATTGTGGTCTTCCTGGCATGACCCACAGGCCGATGAGCGATTGTTGACGTGCACGATCCTCACCATCGCACCGAACCCGCTACTCGCCAAGATTCACGACCGGATGCCCGTCATCCTGCCTCCCGACCTGTGGGATGCCTGGCTGGATCCGTCGAACACCGACACGGAGATTCTCAAAGAGCTCATCGATGTGTACCCGGCCGATCTCATGACCGAGCATCCAGTCTCCACACTGGTGAACAAGGTGCACAACGACACCCCGGATCTGATCAGGCCCCTGGATACCCCTGCCGTCGATCTGGCATGACCAGGCATTGGAGTTCAACACGAAGAGCGGGCGCACGCTGATGGCTGGTGTCGCCGCGAACGACACTCAGGCCTTCCTCGATGCCTTCGACACTCAGATCCGATGGTGCGCGAAGATGGGCTCTCCCATGTATGCCGAGCTCGTCTCGGCAGCCCGAAACGACATAGCAGGAGATGGCCCTACGCGTGCTGTCATCGAAGGTTTCCCGCTCGACCCGACCCGGGCAGCAGTGCCGCTGCGACTCCTGGGCTGCATTCACGGTCTGGTGCTCGATGGTAGGGCACCGGATCTCGCCCGGTTCTATCCAACGGTCGGTGGGACACCCTCTCAGGGCATGGTCGACGCGCTGATCGAAACGATCGCTCGCCACAGTGCGGAGCTGCGCGCCGGTCTCGATGTGGCGCCCCAGACGAACGACATCGGCCGGTCTGCTGCCCTGCTTCCCGCTCTCTCTTACGCCCTCGGTGGCCGGAAGATGCCTGTCATCTTGCTTGAGATCGGGTCTTCTGCAGGCCTCAACCTCTTGCTCGACAAGTACCGCTACGAGTTCGGTGACCGGTCGTGGGGTGACCCCGATGCATCCGCGATCGTGCGCTCCGATTGGTCTGGCGACCCGCCGGACCTATTCGATGAGGTGACGATCATCGAACGACGAGGGTGCGACGTCATGCCGCTCGACGTAACAGACCCCGTCGACCGGCTGAGGGTCCTGTCGTTTGTGTGGGCAGATCAGACGGAGAGGTTCGAGCGACTCGAAGCGGCAATCGACATTGCCAGACAAGGTCCACCGCCCCTCGACGCTGCCGATGCGGCGCATTGGACGGTCGAACGGCTCGAGGAGCCGCATTCCGAGGGGACGATGGTGGTTCTCCAGCACTCGATCATGTGGCAGTACCTCTCTGAGGAGGCCGGACGTGCCGTCACCGGTGCCATCGAGAGAGCAGGGAGACGTGCAACGCAAGACAGGCCGTTTGCCCATATCGGATACGAGCCCGCGCCGGAGCGCTACGAAGCACGTGGCCATCAGCTCATGGTGACGACGTGGCCCGGCGGGCACTCGACGATGCTCGCGACGGGGCACGCGCACGGGTCATGGATCGAATGGTCCGCATAGACACCTCATCGAATGGATGTCTGGCAACATGGATACGATGAACGACCATCTCCCTGTTTGCATTGTCGGAGCCGGTCTGAGTGGCCTGACGTCTGTCAA
>BTQL01000106.1:0-4632 GCA_036985855.1 Acidimicrobiia bacterium
AGGGAAGGGCGACGGGGGAGTTCGAGATAGCCGATCCCCATACGACATCGTTCGCACTCATGGGTGCGATCAACCTGGTCGCAATGATGGAGGTCGTGCAGCCCGGCACGATCGACGTCGATGAAACGGCAGCTACGGTTGTGCCACAGCTCGTCAAAGGCCTCCTCAAGGGCTGACTGTTGGCCCCGGTGTGATGAGTGCTCGGCCTCCGTATCGAATCTGAATCGTGACCATCATGACTTGTGCGTGGTCCCGGCTTCGACTGCGGTGAGCATGGTGATCATGCGATCTGTGGAGTCCTCGATGCGGAATTCCTCCTCGAAGAGCTCGCGGCTGCGGCCTCCGAATCTCGCCATTGTGCCTGGGTCTTCGAGAAGCGTGACGATCGCTGATCTGAGGGCGTCAGAATCACCTGGCGGGATGAGGACGGCATTCTCGCCCTCATGTACGACTTCTCGCAGCGCAGGAAGGTCGGTCGCTACCACCGGGAGTCCGAGTGCGAGTGCTTCAATCAGGGCACCGCCGAGACCCTCGTACAGGGAAGGGAATGCGAACAGGTCTGATGCGGCAAGCACCTCAGCGACGTCGCTTCTGTGTCCCAACAACGTAACGACGGAGTCGAGATCGAACTCGGTGATCAGGCGCTCGAGCGCAGCGGTTGAGTGTCCCTCACGACCAACAATCAGCAGTCGAGCGTTCGGCCGGGAGGCAACAACGCCTGCAAAAGCCTCGATCAGGTAGGGGTGACCCTTCTGGTATTCCTGGCGGCCGACGGTTACCACCACCTCGGCTGTTTGCGGGATTCTCAGCATGACGCGAGCGGCGGTGGCTCGTTCTGGTGTTCGTCTCCCGAGCCGGCCAGAATCGCGTCCTCGTTTGACGACCGTGATCCTATCTGGATCGACCCCTAGATTCTCCACGGTGGAGTCCTTGACCGCTTGACTCACGGCGTGGAAATGGTCCGTCATGTGTCGAGCCGTGAATCCGTCGATCCACTTGACGACTTTGAGGCGGCGCCTGTCGATGTTTGGATCGGCCAGCCTGGCAGGGTCATATGCGGTATTTACGAGGTTGGAGATCAGCGGGACATCGATTCCGATGGTTGCCAGAGACCCCGCCAGGTCCGCGTCGAACAGCGACGTGTACACGAGATCCGGGGACTCCTCCTTGATCAGGCTCCGGAGCGCTCGCGCCTTGCCGAACCTGCCCGTTCCCGTTAGATACCTCACGTCGTAACCCGCGTCGCGCACCTCCTCCTCGAAGCCAACCTCGCGGTACTGAAGGATGGCAATGATGGGGGCTACACCCGCTTCGACGAGGCGCGGTAGCAGCTCGACCAGCGACCGTTCGGCGCCGCCCGCAAGGAACGAGTTGATGACAAAAAGGTACTTCCTAGCGATGGTCCCCCCAAGGGACGGATACCGGTAGCCTATCGGGCCATGGTCTCATTTCAGGCGGCTCCCACACCCATTCGTGTCGGCATCATGTGTAATGGCCGGCGCTTCCCTGCCTGGCAGGCAGCTGCAATCCGAGCCCTCAAGACCCTACCGGACGTCGAAATCTCTTTGTTGATCATCCGCGATGCTCCATCAGATTCCAGGAGCAAGCTGAGTCGGCTGAACGACCCATCTCGATTGTTGTGGATCCTCTTCAACAAAGGATACGTCGAACGCCACTCCCGAGCTTCGCGAGCCGTGGATATGGAGGTTGAACTCGCAGATGTGCCGGAGATCCGGTGCGAGACGATCCGTGTCGGAACGTTCGGGGAACGCTTCAGTGACTCTGACGTCGCGACGATTCTGTCGCACGATCTGGACGTGATATTGCGATTCGGTTTCGGGATCATCAAGGGGAGCGTGCTCACCGCCGCGCGGTACGGAGTCTGGTCGTTCCACCACGGCGATGAGAGGGAGTTCCGCGGCCGCCCACCAGGGTTCTGGGAGTTACGCGAGGGCCGTCCGGTAGTCGGGGCCATCCTGCAACGTTTGACCGAGCGCTTGGACGGTGGTGTGGTCCTGCACCGCGGTTTCTTCCGTGCCTTTCCGCACTCGTATCTGCGAACCCGCGATGATGCCTTCCTCGGAAGCGCGATATGGCCTTCGGTTGTTGTCCGACAGATTCAATGCGGCGACATCGGCATCGTAGAAGGTCCAGCTTCGACGACGGACGCGGCGTTGAGACGAGATCCAACCAACGGCACGATGGCGAGGTTCTTGCTTCGCCAGGCCACGCAGTTCCTTCTGGCTCAGGTGCGGGGGACAACGAAGGCCGCCGTGTGGTCTGTCGGCGTTGCGGACATGCCGATCAGTGGCTTCCTGACACAAGCGACCCCAGATATCCGCTGGATACGCGAGCGAGGACGCGGTAGGTACCTCGCCGATCCGTTCGCAGTCGAGCACAATGGCACAGTGGTCGCGCTCGTTGAGGATTACGACTACACGACGCATCGCGGCGTCATTTCCGCGGTAGACCTTGAAGGTGACAACCACGTTGAAGTCGTTCTCGATACTGGAGTTCACGCCTCCTACCCGTACGTCGTGGAGGAGGCAGGAGAAATCTATTGCATCCCTGAGACCTATCAGGCGAACGAGGTGCGACTGTACCGCGCTGTCGAATTCCCGCGGCGGTGGGAGCAGGTAGCAACCCTCGTGGAGGGATTCGCGGCGCTCGACGCCACCGTGTTCCGCTACGACGACCGATGGTGGCTTTTCTGCACCAATCAGGCCGACGGTTCGAACAGCAAACTCCACGTGTTCTACGCATCCACGGTGGAGGGACCGTGGGAGCCTCACGCACTCAACCCTGTCAAGACCGACATCCGGTCGAGCCGACCCGCCGGAACCCCGTTTGTCCACGAGGGCACACTTTTTCGACCGGCACAGGACGGCTCTGAGAGCTACGGAGGGGGTGTGACGATGACACGAATTGACGAGTTGACGCCCACCACGTTCTCCGAGCAGATCGTTAATCGTGTGCACCCTCCCGTGTCGGGTCGATATCGCGACGGCATCCACACCCTTTCCGCTGTGGGGAACCGCACCGTCGTCGACGGACGTCGTGACACGTTCATCTGGGCGGCGTTTCGACGGGAATGGTCGTCCAGATTGCGAAAACTCACCCGTCGCTGACTATCGGCAGCCGTTGGCCAGCCACAGATCAGCAGTGAACTCGAGTTGGTCGCCAAAGTTCACGAGCTGGGTCCCGACCAGGAGTGACTCGAGTTCCAGTTTCGGTAGTGCGAACGCGAAACCCTCAAGAGCGACCGGGTGTATGAAGGTTTCGATCACACGCCGGTGAGTGGGACGTGTGGCAGTGGGGGCGGGGAATTCTCGATGCTGTCGCCTGGTCGAACGACGCCACTGCGGATCACCACGGCCATCACCCCGGCCTTTTTGACCAGCGTGCCTTCCTTGGTGCGTTCCAACATCTCGCTGAGCAGTCCGTCCCGGAACTCGTTGATCTGTTTGCACGGGTTTCGTAGGCGCGTGATCGAAATCAGACAGTCCGACCCGAGACGAAGCATTGTGCCTGTCTGCAGGGTCAAGAGATCGATGCCATTGGTCGTGATGTTCTCTCCGAGGTCGCCGGGTCCTACGGTATAGCCCCGCTCTGCGACGTCCTGGAAAAGCTCCGATCCGATGAGATGTACCTGCCGCAGGTTGGGTTGGGATGGGTCCATGGCGACCCGTGAGCGATGCTGGACAGAAGCGCCTTGATGAGCGTCACCTTCTATTCCAAGTCCCGCGACCAGTTCTACCTCGGAGACCGTACGTTTACTGAAGCTGTGACTGTCGCTGCGGTGGACTGCCTCAACGTGGGCACCCGGAGACGTCAGGGCGATACCGTGCTCCTGTCTTGCGCCCGCCGATCGTTCGGCTGACGCATTCTCAGTCCGGTTCCCATTCCTATCGCCCCGCGTCGAGGACTGGCCGGAGAAAGGTTCGTTCAAAACTCTGGATACACCCCGTCCGCTCAGCGTGTTCCATTGCGGCTTGGCAGTCGGGATCGCTGCGGGCCGCTATGCGGTACGTTTCATACTCAGCCAACGAGGGGAAGCTGAACAATGCGTAGGCGACGTTGTTCGCACCCTCAGAGGGCAGGAAGTAGCCGTGGTGCGTTCCGCCAAATCGGTCGACGAGATCGATCCATCTCCGACCGTATTCCTCGAAGTCGTCAACCTTGTACGGGTCGATCACATATCGAAGGTGAATCGTGACCATCGTTCTTCCTTGCTCTCGTGCCGCTCGATGGTACCGGGTCCGAGAGGTCGCTACGGCATAGCGAGACGGATCCGCACGACGTCGGCAGGCCCGACGATTCAGATGTATCGTCCCGTGGCACGAACAGGAGCACCGAGATCAAGGTCGTGATCCAAACCGTTGGAACAAGGGGCGATGTCGAGCCCTTCGTCGCGCTCGGCCTCGGACTCCTCGATGCTGGCCACGAAGTTATCGTTGCGACGGCACCGAGCTTCGAGAACTTCGTGTCCGACAGAGGTCTGACGTTTTCCCCTGTGAGGGCCGACTACTACGAGCTTCTTGATTCACCCGAAGCTCAAGCCGCGATGAAGAATCCACTGAAGATGCGGTCAATGATCAACGACACCATCAAACCGCTGATGCGACGCATGAT
>BTQL01000107.1:0-4562 GCA_036985855.1 Acidimicrobiia bacterium
AACTGCTCTGAGTTCACCGGGATCCGGTCCGGGAAGAGTCGGAACCTCGCGGCCGACGACGAAGAGCCGGGAAAGAAGGGGCATCGTCTTGACTGTCCGGCGAATCCGACGGGGGATCAAAGACTTCACCGTCGCGCCAATCCGCGTAACTCGATTCCTCAGTTCTATCGCGCCATTCTTGTCAACCATCAAAGACGAGCCCTCGTACAGTCAGCCGCGCAGAGCCGACGCTTCTTCCAAGCCGATATGTCGATGCATGCGTAGCGACCCTCCATATCTCATGACGATAAGGGCCGGCAGATGGGAAGTTCAATTCTTGGGGCAACCCGGCCTTCGCTGTGAAGGACCTCCGGTTCGCCACTGTCCGGTTACTCGACCTGTGCGCCGACCACCTCACCGGCGACGCGACCGACCACGTACCCAAGGAGACTTGCGAGTATCGACGTGAGCATCGCAACGGGGAGGACGACATACTTCTGAACACCTTCGACGTACCTGTACTTGTGTCGCGTCAAGTACCACAAGCCGGCGATCACCAGTGCTACGAGCAAGATCAACAGGCTGGGACGGAACCACCATGTCAACGCCGTTGCCAGTGCAGTAAACGCCGTGATCCCAGCCCATCTGGCATACGTCCTGCCTCGTAGTCGGGCAGCGCCATCACCTCGGCCCCAGGAAAAGGCTGTGCGGGCCAAACCTCGGAAGCCTGAGGGTGGCTTCCATCTGACGATGGCCGACGCCACAAATGTTGGCTTGAAGCCGGCCCCGAGCATCTGCGCGTCGAACAGCGTATCTTCCGCGAACTCAGCATGTTCTGGGAATCTCCCTGCTCGACGCCACGCCGACCGTGTCATAGCCATTGAACGGGCGGACGGCAGGAACGCAGCTGCATCTACCTCCTCTGGAACCGGGATGAGTGTGAGCCCGACACACTGGTCGACGGTGGATTCTGCATCGACCTCGTAGAAGCCCGCGACCCAGCTTGCACCATCACCAAAAGGTTCGACAAGATTCTGGAGCCAATCGCGATGAGCGAAGCATCCTCCGTCGATACAGGCGATCGTGTCGTACGTTGCATACTCGATCGCAGCATTCCTGCCGTGGGAGCGATTCCCGGATTCCACGAGGACGCGGATTCGCTTGTCCTCCGACGCTGCATCGGTCAATCGGTTGATGGTGCCGTCACTCGATCCTGCATCGACGATCACGATCTCGTCAGGCTGACGGGACTGGTGCTGGAGCGATTCGAGCGTCGCCCCGATAGAGCCCACCTCATTGAAGACGGTGCAGATCACGGTTACAGGTCGGTGAGCCATCGTCTCAGAGAGTACCCGGGTCGACCTGAGATGATGCTTCGTGGTAGCCCCAACGACCACTACCGAGGACACCTCCGAAGATCGCTGTCACCTCCTCACAAACGTTCGCCACTGACCGGCGCTTCTCCGGTCGATCGCATCGAGTACGGCATTCGCCCTTGGCACGACCTCTGCTCTGTTGGCGAGAAGCCGTCGGGCACCATCAGCGATCGCATCCGGATTGTCTGTCTGGTCGACCGTCGTGAGTTCATAGAGACCCGGATCTTCGATGAACAGGTCCGACGTTCTCGAGATCAGGCATGGCACACCGAGCCGGTACGATTCCATCGGCTGGATCGGATGGCATTCCGAGAGCGTGACGTTGAGAGTGAGGTCCATCGCTGCTTGAATCGTGAGGAACTCTTCTCTTGGCAACTCCCCGCAGATGGTCAGATCGTTTCGTGATAGATACGGCACGCATGGATCGTCCATGACGAATGGACGCCAACCAAGGCTGTGAGCAGCGAGAATCTGGGTTGTCACGTTCTTCCGCCACATCGGATACAGAAAGATCCCAACGTTTGTCCCCTCAACGACCGGCGCCGGCGCGATCGTGCCGAGTTTCGGCACACGGTTCCCTATGTGGGCGACGTCGTAGCCAAGAGATCGCAGCGACCCTGCGACACCGGCCTTGATGGTTGCAACACCACTCACGACTCCGGATCGGTGGAGCTCCAACATCTCGTTGACAGCTTCAGCTTCGCCACCGTCAACGCCGTGCTGAGCCGGCGATGAGTGGAACACGGCGAGGACCCGCATGCCTGAAGCCGACAAGGCAGTGGCGAATGCGGCCGCGTTCGGGGGCCAACCCTGAATGACCACGGTCTCGACGCCGGCTTCGGTGATGTCGGCTACCCGACCGATCACAGTGCTGAGGTCACGTGCCTCGAACACAGGGTCTCTGAAGGCACGAGCCGACGCCCGAACACCCCGCCAGTCCGGGTGGCACACCTGAAGCACACCGTCGGGAACGGCCGGAATGGACTGCGGCTCGTCGGCCGCTTGTCGCGACCTCCTCAGTGATTTCCTCATGAGGACCGCTCCACGAGTGCCCGGATCGCTGCCACCGACCTCTCCGGAGCGTCGGTGCCCCCGTACGGGCTTGGAACCTGGGCGAGCTCTTCGGTCCGTTGTGCCGCCAGCGCGAGCTCGGACCCGAGCTGTGACGCGAGCGCAGGCCCGGGCTCGAAACGTCGAACGAACGTGCCCACGACCTCTTGACGCTCGGTTGATCGTCGGATGATGACGGCAGGGCGCTTGTAGACCGAGACCTCCTCCTGAACTCCTCCAGAGTCTGAAACGATGAGGCTCGCATTGGCTCCGAGACCGATGAAGTCCCTGTACCCGATCGGCTCCACGATGCCCAGCGAGGCCGCTGCCGCCGTAAGTCCGAAGCTCGCTATCCGCTGCCTCGTCCGTGGATGAAGTGGAAGCAGGACCGGTTCCTGGAGCGAAACGAGGGCATCGAGCACATACGCGAGAGTATCCCCGTCGTCGACGTTCTCAGGGCGATGGAACGTCGCTAGGACGAACCTGTCTTTCGCGACACCATATCGTTGTGTGATCTCCGTCCGTTCCTCAGTTGAAGGCATCAACCGCTCTACAGCTTCCACAATGGGATTGCCCGTCAGCACGACCACTTCGCCAACGATGCCTTCGGCGGCGAGGTTCGCAACGTTGAGATCCGTCGGCGCCAGGCACAGATCGCTCAGGTGGTCCGCGATGACACGGTTGTGCTCCTCAGGCATCCTCCTATCGAACGACCGAAGGCCTGCTTCGACGTGGACCAGCGGGATCTCGTTCGCGTTCGCTGCGAGTGCACCCGCTGCCACGGCGTTCGTATCACCCTGGACAACCACCACAGATGGCCGGAGCGAAGCGAAGTGTTCGTCCAGGGCGACGGCGCCCTCTCCAATCTGTGCACCACGGGTTTGGCCACCTACGCCGAGGAATGCATCAGGGGGACGCATGCCGAATTCCGTGAAGAAGACGTCCGACAGGTTCGCGTCGTAGTGCTGACCTGTGTGCACGATGTGAGTGTCATCGCCAAGCAGCTTCGTGATCCTGGCCAGCTTGATGATCTCCGGCCGAGTACCGAGCACGATGACTATGGGACCTGCTGTCTTACCGGTTGACATGCGGTTCGTTGATCCTGACTGGCTACGCTGCGCGGCATGTTACGGGTACTCATCTGGTTGGGGCAGTTTCTGTTCGTCGGCCACGCTGCGTATTCGTCGATCATTTCCCTGTGGGGGCTCCGGACTCCGATCGGCGCGGTTGCGGGCGAGCCACGCCGTCGAATGCGAGTCGTCGTCGCCGCCCACAACGAAGCGACCGTGATCGCGGGAGTCGCATCGGATCTTGCCTCGCAACAGTACCCATCGAATCTTGTCCGGGCGTGTGTGATCGCCGATCGGTGCACGGACGATACGGCGGAGATCGCGCGCACATTCGTGGAGGTGGCCGAGCGATCGATCGGGGAAGGGGCGAAGGGTGCAGCGATCTCCTGGTATCTCGATCAAGAGCCACTCGATGACGACGAGGCACTGCTGGTGCTCGATGCAGACAATCGGATCGGACCCAACTATCTGCATGGAGTCGCGGCGGCACTCACAGGCGAATGTGAAGTCGTGCAGACGTATCTCGACATTGCCAACCCGGATGGCTCTGTCCTATCCACCGCAAACGCGCTCACCTATTGGGCTTCGAACCGAATGGTGCAGCTTTCTCGCTCCAACATCGGGTGGTCATGCGATCTCGGGGGTACCGGTATGGCGATGTCGAGCCGGTCCCTGGCGCAGGCCGGCGGATTCGGAGATGACCTCACAGACGACCTGTCCTTGAACATCCGACTCAACCTGGTGGGACATCGGGCGAAGTGGCTGCACGACATTCCTGTGTACGACGAAAAGCCGACCGACACGAGATCGACCGTCGCCCAGAGAGCCCGGTGGGTACGGGGGAAACGTGATCTGCAACGAAGGTACGGCTGGTCGCTGGTTCGCTCCGGCATTTCCCGACGACAGCCTGCGTTGCTCGATCTCGCCTTCCGGCTCTACAACCCTGGCCGCTCATTCGTGGCGTTCATCGTCGCGATCCTGGCTCTCGTCGCTGCTGCGTTCCCAGAAGCCGGTTTGTGGCCGTGGTGGCTGCTTGCGAGCATCGCAGCCATCGCAGCGCTGCTACCGATGCTGTTCCTCGTGATCG
>BTQL01000108.1:0-4545 GCA_036985855.1 Acidimicrobiia bacterium
TTCTCGTCTTGCAGTTCCTTGCTGGCTTCGGGTGGTTCATGCTTGGAGGGCTCGCAAAGCGGATCGGGCCAAAGGCCCCCGGGCTGCTCCCGCTCGTCGTGTGGGTCGGTGTCGCCGGGATGGCCTACTTTCTTCCAGAGGGCGGAAGCACGGGTTTCCTCGCCCTGGCTGCCGTCATCGGCTTCGTCCTCGGAGGTGTCCAGGCCCTGTCACGAAGCCTCTATGGCACGATGATCCCTGAAGAGGCCTCGGCCGAGTTCTTCGGTTTCTACTCGGTGTTTTCGAAGCTGTCTGGTATCGGGCCGCTCGTCTTCGGCCTCGTGAGCGCGACCACAGGATCCGGAAGGACCGCCATCCTGTCGATCGCGCTGTTCTTCGTCGTCGGGCTTGTGCTGCTCGCCAGGGTTGACGTCGATGAGGCGCGAGCGTCAAGGGATCAATGGGACTTCGAGACTGCGTAAACGGCAAACGAAGAAGGGCGAGAGATGCACATAGGCGACATCACGGTTTTCGAGCCCAATGGACAACCCGTCCTGCTCGGGGATGTGATCACGGTTCCGACGATCGTCGTACTCGTGAGGTACTTCGGGTGAGCAGCCTGCCTCCAGATGCTGGCGCAGTTGGCGGCAGTGCACGAATCGATCGAAGCGAACGGTGGTTCGGTCATCGGTGTCGCTCCGGCGGCCGCGTATCAGGCGGAAGGACTCATGTCGTCGAGTATCCCCTTCAACCTCTACATCGACACGGAGCAAGCCGTGGGCAAGCGGGTCGGGATCGGCAAGCAGTCGCTCCGAGAGTTCTTCTTCAACCTGCCTGCATGGTGGAGGTATATCAAGGCGCTTGTGAAAACCCGCAGGCAGGGACGAATCACCGGGCACTACTCCAATCTGCCAGGGATCACCGTCGTCGATGGAACTGGCGACGTCACTTATGTCTATCGAGGAACAGGGTTCGGTGACTACCCGCCGCTGGAAACTGTCCAGGCCGAGCTCAAGAGCACGCTTGATTCGATGGGATCAACCGACTGATCAGGTAGGGGATCATCCCTATCGACTTGTCTCACCGGTAGAGAGACAATGTTCTCCATGAAAGCGAAGACGTCGAGCAACACGGTTCTGACCGCTATCGGGGTGGCGGTTGCCTTGCTGATTGTTGTCGCCGTGGTTCTCGCACTGCGCCCTCCAGAGGAATTCGACCCAGGCACTCCTGAAGGCGCAGCACAGGGCTACTACCAAGCGATTCTCGACGGCGACGAAGACCTGGCCTCAACGTACATGACCGAAGAACTGCGCGCCAGCTGCAATGGACGATTCTGGTACTACGAAGACGGTGAGGACGCCCGCATTGTGATCACTCGGAGCGAGGGGAATGGCAGCGATGCAGAACTCGATGTCACGATTGAAGTCTCGTACGGTGAAGGGCCTTTCGGCGGATCATACGACCAGAACGAGACGCTTGTACTGGAGCATCGTGGTAACCGATGGCTCATTTCGGAACCGACGTGGCCGATGGACGTATACGCATGCAACGGGCCTGAGGGGTGATCGTCGTGATCATCGGGATTTTCGGGCTCCTCGTTCAACTGGCCATCATCGTCGGCATCGTCCTGTTGATCGTGCGCCTTTCGTCCGGTCGCGACAAGGCAACATCGGAGGGAGTCGGAGTCGCGATCCGGCGGTTCTTCGTCTATGCGATCATGCTCACGATGCTGATCCTGGTAGGGATCGGTGTTGCCGGGCTGATAGAGGCGGCGTTGCCTGGTTCCAACGAGTTGACCGACAGCAGCACCCAGACTGCCATCTCGATCGCATTCGTCATCGTCGGATTGCCCGTCTATGTGGGACTCGCGTTGTATACGAGAAGGCGACTGAGGGATGACCCTCACGAACAGCGATCCCTCGGATGGGCTTTCTACCTCACCGTCGCACTCATCGGTTCGCTGCTTGCATCGATGTCTCTGGTCGGTGCCGTCCTATCGGGCCTTGCCGATCAGGGGAAGATCGATCGAACGTTGCTCATCCACGCTGCCGTCTGGACAACGATCTGGGCATGGCACTGGTGGGTTTCCCGAGTTCGGGAGGCGAAGCGCAGCACCGAGATCCACATGCTCCTTGGATCGGCGGTCGGTCTCATATGGACCTTCGTCGGTGCCTTCGCAACTATCGCTGCGGTGCTCACCACGATCTATGACGGCCTGTTCCTCGTATTGATCCTTGACAGTGGGATCTCGCAGATCCTCCGACCTCTCAGTGTGCTCATCGTCGGCTTTCCCGTGTGGTGGTGGTACTGGTTCCGCCATGCCCGCCACATCCCGAGGACACCGTGGTGGCTTGCCCATACCCTGCTGCTGGGAGTTCTCGGCGGCGCGGTTGCCGTGATCACAGGAACGGGTGTCGTGCTGTACGGCCTCCTGCAATGGATTCTCAACGACTTGTCATCGGCCGCAGCCCACTTCACGTTCCTTCCAGGGGCCGTTACGGGCGTTCTCGTGGGCGGCGCCGTGTGGACATACCACGCGAGCGTGCTCGACGGTTCGAGAGAGCGAGATCGGAGCGAGATCGGCAGGATGTACGACTACCTGCTATCCGGAGCAGGGCTGGTCGTCGCGGCGGGGGGAGTCACCACACTCATCGTGACGGTTGTCAAAGCAACGAGCGGTACGACCATCACGTCGTCGAGCTCAGGCAATGTGCTCGCAGCTGCTATCACACTGATCGTGATAGGTGCGCCACTGTGGTGGCGCTACTGGTCAACGATCCAGAAGGCGAGAGCTCAGGACCCGACCGGCGAGTTGCAATCGATCACGAGACGAATCTACATCGTGGTTCTCTTTGGAGTGGCAGCAGTGATCGCGGTCATCAGCCTCATCGTCATCCTGTTCATCTTCTTCCAGAACATCCTCGATGGGACCCTGGGATCGGTCACCTTGGATAACGCCGCGGTTCCTATTGCGCTGCTCCTCACCGCTGGCGCACTCGCCTGGTACCACTTTGCAGTCTTCAGAGAAGATCGCAAAACGTCGTTACCCGACGATGGGACACAGGGACCGGACCCACATCCGCTTGCCTGGCCACGTCCCGCATCGCGCGGCTCGCTGGAGCAGACCCTCGAATCGCTCGACGCAATGGGCCATGGACACGTGATCGTCACTACGACGGCCGAGGGATACGAGATCACACCGAGCAGCGAGTGATCAGAACGGTGCGTGACGACGACGGCACGGTTCGTCCATGTCGCCGCAACCGCCGGATCACATTCACGAGTCCGTCGCGAATATTTCCTGTTGCGCGTCATGAGAATGTGGCAGAATCAAGAACCATGATCGGGAAAGGAGATCCATCTTGAAACGCTTCACAGTACCTCGCATCGCCCACTGCTCGGACGGCTGCATGCTCCCGTCCTGAGCAGGACACAAAACGGCTCAACCACGAAGAAACCCTCTCCACAAGGAGAGGGTTTCTTCATGAAGACCTCGGGCGGCGGGTTCATCTGGCGAATCGACCCGCGGCTCGCCGGAGACGCACATAGCGACACGTCGGCGCCGTAGACCGGCCGTAGCGGGTTACGAGCCGGGAACGAGCTTGTAGATCGATCCGGTGATCGACACGACGTACAGCTCGCCGCTCCCATCTTCGCCGAATCCCGCGATCGAGCTCACCGCGCCGATCGAAGCTGTCCAATCGCGCTGGTCCGTGGCCACGCCCCCGACCAGTCGGAATGAGCGAATCCAATCCGAGTAGAAGTCGGCGTAGAAGTATGTTCCCGCAAGGTTGGACAGAGCTGCGCCTCGGTACACATAGCCGCCAATGACCGAACGGCCTTCGACGGGATTCTGGTACACAACGACGGGCACGGTCAGTCCGGAAGTGTCACAGCCGACGCTCGGGTTGAAACAAGCGTTGCCCTCCATCGTGTTCCATCCGTAGTTCAGACCGGCCACGCCGGCCGGTCCGACAGAGACTTCTTCCCAGGAACTTTGTCCGACATCACCGATGTACAGATCACCAGTGGCCCTATCGATCGAGGAGCGGAATGGGTTTCGAAGACCTATGGCCCACACCTCTCGGGCTCCATCGGTCCCATTGTACGGATTGTCCGGCGGGATGGCGTATGGAACACCTCCGTCGATGTCGATTCGGAGGATCGCGCCAAGCCAGGAGAGCGGGTTCTGTGCGTTGCCGTCGGGGTCACCCTCCTGCCAACCCTTTCCACCGTCACCGAAGGGGATGTAAAGATAGCCGTCCGTCCCGAAGGAGATCGAACCGGCATTGTGGTTGCATCGCGGTTGGTCGAGTGTGAGAACCGTCCTCACAGGTGTCGGGTCTGCTGTATCGGACCCAGGGGTCGCGTGATACTCGACGATTCGGCTCTGGATCGAACTCCCGTTTGCCGCGGTGTAGTAGACGAAGAATCGACCGTTCGAGGCGTAGTCCGGATGGAACGCCAAACCCAAGAGACCGCCCTCACCGCACGTCGACACCTCACCGATGGTCAAGAACGGTGTCGGATTGATCGACCCGTTCTTGAGGATACGAATGGCTCCTG
>BTQL01000109.1:0-4471 GCA_036985855.1 Acidimicrobiia bacterium
TGGCTTCAGCCCTTGCCGACGTCTGGAACTCGTTCGAGACAGGGTAGAAGAAGGACCGCTCGCTGCGCTCGCTGACGGTACGTTCGCTTCGCTCACTGACCGTAGAGCGTACTGCTCGGCTTTGCCTCGCTGAGGGTAGAAGCACTGTGCCTGGCCTTCGGTGCACGCTTGGCGGGTTTGCCGGCCGTCTACCGTCGACTGTCTACCGTCTACTCATGCCGCTAGTAGGTCGGGGTCGGGTTCGTGTTCGGGTGGGCGGGAGAGAATATATGACTGCCAGACCACAGCAGCTCCCCCCACGGTTCCTGCGATAGCCACCATGGCGATCATGTCTGTGACCGTAACTGTGACCGTTCCTTCCGCGATCGTGCCCACGATGCCCGAACCGAGCGGGAAAACGACGATGCCTACGACGGCGCCAACGACGGCGCCGAGCGGTGCGATGATCAACAGAGAGCTCGCTGCAGCATCGGGGTCGATGACTCGTGCGACCGCTTTGGTGACGATCGCGAGAACGATGCCTATTCCTGCTCCTGTGATGATGGTCATAGACCAAAGGGTCGAGGCTGCAATCGAAAATACGGGTTCGACGCCGCCTGTTTCGATGGCAGGGTTGAGAGAGGGCACACCGCCCATTGCCGCGACGAACACAAAGGCGGCAATCGCTCCGATGAGTCCCGCCACTGCCCCAACGATCAGCGACATCGTGTAGCTCGGTTTCATGACCCGGATTGTACCCGAATAGAGACGCGCACTCGTCCGATACCTAGTCCGCTAGCGGTCGCAGATGTCGGGGGCGTAGATCCCTACGACCCTGTCGGTATCTGTCGTGCCATCGACGGGTCCCCACAGCAACAGCGTGCCCGAACTCGAGCTGCGAACTTCGTAGATGTCGCCGAGGCCCGGGTGAGTTGCGAACTCGACTCGCTGAGACGAGTAGGTCTCCTTCAGATCGGCGATCGTGTCGCCGATTTTCAGTCCGCTCAGTGTCTCGAGATTGGTTGCCTCGTGTGTGAGGTCTCCGAACGTCAGGTCCTGTCGGTAGCCGTTGAAAATCTCTTCGCCGCTGGGTTTTGTAACGATCGCTGCCAATGGTCCAAAGAAGACGATTCGTTCGAGATCTCCGGCGCAGACGCCGTATTGATCCGTCGAAGACTGCCATCCGGTGTCCTTGGTCGGATCGCCGAAACTCGCCACGAGGCGGCCGATTGCCGTGTCCGCATCCATTCCGAAATCCATGTCGGGGAGGTTGTCGTCGTTGATGCGGATTCCGTTCGTTTTGAACTTGAGGCTGTCAACAGGGATCGCCGGATCGACCGGTGGGTACGGGTCGGTCCCAGGAAGCGACGTCGTAGTGTCGGCCGGAGCGGTTGTCGTCGTTGTGCCGTCGAGCGTGGTTGTCGTGCCGCCCTCTGGAGTTGACGTCGTGGTCGTCCCTGCCGCTTCAGCGCCGTCATCGTCGCTGCCGAGCAGTTGGAAGACAGCAACAGACAGGGCGACGAGGAGGAGGCCGATGATCAATCCGGTGAGTAGTGGCGACCCCGGAGGCTGTGCAGGTGGAGTCGTCGGTGGTTCCATCGGAGGGATCGGCTCGTCACCCGAAAGGCCGCTGAGATCCTCGTAGGGGTCCGTCCAGCCGGGGGGATTCGCGTATGGGTCCTGTGGGTCGCTCACGTGTCGTTCCTGCTCGGTGGTCTCTGCATTGTACGGGCTATTCGCTTTGGAGCGATGCCTCTTCAGCTGAGGCGTCTTCTGACGGCAGGCTTCCGCCGTACGCATCAGCGAGGACCTGATCGAACGACGCTGTGGCGATGAGGATGGACTGCCCCTTGTTGGATCGGCCGAGTTTGGCCGGAATCCGGAGTCGGTTGACCGTCTCGAGATCTATGCCGCGGATGTCCCACGCCAGGTTCACGACATCGGCCAATCCCAGTTGATCATCGAGGATGAAAGTATCGGCGAGGCTCGCGACCGATGCGGTCAGATCTGTCGGAGAGTCGAACTCTTTGAGTTTCTGGAAGAGTTGGATGATGACGTCCTGTTGGTTCTGGTTGCGCGAGAGATCGGATGCGCCGGGCACCGACTTCCATGATCCGTTGATCTTCTGCTGTGTCTTTCGGGACCGCACCCATGAAAGCGCCTGTTCCCCCGAGGCGCTCGTGCATCCAGCGGGGAGTGCAAGTTCAGCCTTTTCGTCCCGTACCGGGTAGTCGAGGCAGATCTCGACGCCACCCACTGCGTCGATGATGTCTTCGAACCCATCGAAATCGAACAGTGCGAAGTGATCCACTTCGATTCCCGTGAACTGGCCCACTTCGTATGCAAGCAAGGAGGGCCCGTTGATTCCCTTTGACTCGCATCCATGGATGAGGGCATTGATACGACTTTGTCCACCTGTGCACAGATTGTCGACGAAGAGATCTCTCGGCAACGACACCATGAACGGGTCCGCACCATTCGTCGGCAGAACCAGGTACAGGATGACGTCAGCCGCACCTGAAACGCGGTCGCCACCGACGAGAAGGAACGTCTGGTATGCCTCTTCGGGCGCTGTCGTACCCGGACTGTTGAATTCGGTTGCCGTCTCCTCGTCCACGGTGCCCCCGCTGGCACCGGGTCCCACCAGGGTGGTCGTGGGCTGTGCATCGATCTGAGCAATGACGTCCGGCGTGAACGCTTCCGTCTCGACACTACGCCACGAATTCCACAATGTGAAACTCGTGAATATTGCGTATGCGAACAGCAAAGCAAATGCCATCGCCGCAACGCGCACGAGCGACGATCGGAGTCGCGACGGGGCGAGTCTCGCAGTTCCCCTGGAACGGTTTCTGACGTAACCGAGAGCCGGAGCACCACAAGCATCGAGCTTGTCGATGGCGTCTTTGACGACTTGTGGGTCTGCGGTGTCGGACAACACGAGGATCGTCCCGTCCGCATGCTTCCCGAGTTCAGGTGTTGCATCGGACCAAAGGACCGGAGGCACATCGATCAGAATCAGGTCTGCGTGCTCAGATACCGTGTCGAGCGCGTCCGCAACGAGGAGCCCGGAGAGCTCGTCGACGTTCGTCGTACGCGCACCCGAAGGCAGAACAGGAAATTTTGTGCCATCGTCGAGGGTCCACATGCGAGTCGCCTCAACCAATGTCGCAGCACCTGACGCGACTTCGGACAACCCAGGAGTGCTCCCGCTCGAAAGGAACTGACCGATCCCATTCGCTGAGGCGTCGGCGTCTATCAGCATGACCCGACGCCCTGCGCGGGCAGCAGCAATGGCAAGGTTCAGCGACACCGTCGATGAGCCCTGTCCAGGTGTCGGCGAACTCACGAGGACGACCCGTCCGCGGGTCCTGGCTTCTACCTCGGTGAGAAGCCCTGTATAACGATCGGCGGTGTCTCCGCTCCCAAGGGCGGGTGCGGGACCAGATTCGTCCGATGGAATCGCTCCAAGAAGTCGATATCCGTCGAGTACCGATCGAAGGCTTTGTGGAGAGCGGAAGTTCACGATTCCGAGCCAGACCAAACCGGTGATGATTCCAGCGACAACGCCTGATACGACGATCCCGAGGTTGCTGTTCCATACAACGATGAGCAATATGAACGTGACGAAGCCTGAAATGAACGCGACCACATTCGCCTTTGAGAGAATGCGATGACGCCGTTGTTCTGAACCTTGTTCGTTCGGCATGGTGTTAGCGGGTCCTCGCGCGCTTGCTCGGTCCGGATTCCACTGACAATGCTACGCCGTGTTGCTGGTACTTCATGGTCCCTTACACAGACGGGCAGGGGCTCGGTGAGTTGATACCTTCAATGACTCCGTCGGATTCCGGATTCGAGATCGGTCCCCACAGGAGAAGGTCGCCGCCCTCATAAAGATTGAAGTAGGTTGTCGAATCGACCCTGTCGAATGAAATCGTGTACGACGGGTAGGTGGATCGCAGATCGGCGACTGAGTCGCCGAGTTTGAGCCCGGAGAGGGTCGCGAATCCAAGGGCTCGACCCGATACGTCGGAAGTTTCGTTGCGATACGAAACGAACGTTGCGCCGGAGTCCGAGCTGTCGAAGATCACCATGAGGTCACCCCACTGCAACCAATACGTTTCGTTTGGCGGGCACACCCGATCGACTCCAGATGCAATAGCTTCTCCAAAACTTGCCCCGAGCAGTCCGGCGACCTCTTCGATCGGCATCCCGAATTCGAGGGGACCGATCCCAGCGGCCTTCATGGAAAACTCGTCGGCAGTAAGCGCCTCTCCGAGCGGCGCCCACGCAGATGGCGCTGGGAATGCCACAGGAGCTGGCGGTGGCGTGGTCGTGGTTGTCGGTTCGGAATCTTGGGATGCAGCGACCGTTGTCGTTGTTGGTGCGAGAGCAGTCGTTGTTGGTGCAGCTGCGACTGTGCTCGTCGCCGGTGCTGAAGGGCTGTCGATGAATACGACGACCCACACGACGGCGGCTGCTACAGCGATGACAA
>BTQL01000110.1:0-4470 GCA_036985855.1 Acidimicrobiia bacterium
ATACAGCGGCTCTGGTATCCGCGACTCTGGATTTCCCAACGGCAACCGCACCACTCGCCGCGTCACATTCACCGGGCCCGGTGTTTCTCGACGGAGTGCTAAACCGGGGCATCGACTGGGCAGCGCTCGGAGGCCGCGCTCAGGAGGCACGGCTCCGTGAAGCCCTGGGATCGATATCGGTACTGCGCATCGAACCGAAGCCTCACTCAGCACGGGCAATCGTCGTTCGCGCAGCAAGCGATGGCTACGTCCCGGCATCCGCTACCCAGAAACTCGTCGAGCACTGGGATGGGAGTGAACTTCGCGTGCTCCCGGGGGGCCATACAACCCTCGTGTGGTTTCGCAAGGCTCAGCTGGCGAGCGCGATCACAGATTCGTTCGACAGGCTCACGGCACCGTGATCAGGCGTTCTTGATCTGGAACGCTGCGACAAGCTCGAGCACACCGAAAAAGACGATGTACAACCCTGTGAGGACCGCGAACACACCAACGGTGATCTCGGGCCACACCAGGATCACAACGCCGAACAGTGCCGTGACAGCGCCGAACCCCGCTCGCAAACTGCGGTCGGGAAGGTGACTGTTCGTGAGTCCGCGGAAGAGGTCGACCATGCCGGAGATGAGCCAGAACAACGCGGTAATCAACACGATGATCTTGATCGTTGCCTCCGGGTTCTTCATGATGATGACACCAAGCACCACTCCGAAGATTCCTGAGAACACCATCAACCAGCGGTCGTTGGAACGGGAGTCGAACACGGCGACAAAGAACCGGATCACGCCGGCCACGATCATGAAGAGACCGACGACCGTGGTCACGACGGTGATCGTTCGACCGGGCCAGAAGATGAGCAAGGCTCCGATCGCGATCGATGTCACTCCCAGCAGGGCGAGTAGCCACCAGCCCTTCTTGATTTCCTCCAGCTCGTCGTATGCCTCGACGTCAGCCATGACGCGCTCCTTCGTCTCGGATAGTCTGCACACTACCAACGGACACCCCCGGTTCTGAAGAACCTGATGCCTGCCCCTCGGGGGACGAGCAGGTGGATCCTGCGATAATCGCTCAATGGCAGGAGATGCGTTCCTCGACGCGGCAGGTGTCCCTGTCCGGGTATCGAGCCCGGACAAGGTGATGTTCCCCGATCGTGGCTGGACGAAGCTCGATGTAGCCGAGCATTTCGCGATGTGCGGCGAAGCTGCTCTACGAGGCGTGTACAACCGCCCCACGATGCTCAAACGATGGACCAAGGGTGTAGGCGCGGAGCCGTTCTACGTCAAACGCGTCCCGAAGGCTGCGCGATCGAAAGTCGACGTCGTGTTCCCTTCCGCCCGTCCCGGGACCATGTTTCTACCCCTCGAGGTGCAGGACGTGGTGTGGATGGCCCAGATGAACAGCCTCGACCTGCATCCGTGGAACGCCAGGGCAACGGATCTCGACCATCCAGATGAGCTTCGGATCGACCTCGACCCGACGCACGAGTACGGGTTCGATGCGGTGATCGATGTTGCCGAAACGGTCCATGAGATTCTGGATGACTTGGAGCTCGTCGGGTGGCCGAAGACATCCGGTAGCCGGGGAATTCACGTCAATATCCGGCTCGAGCCTCGCTGGACCTACTACGCAGTGCGCAGAGCTTGTCTCGCGATCGCACGAGAAGCCGAGCGGAGGAACCCGCTGGCAACGACGGCGTGGTGGAAAGAGGAGCGCTCCGGTGTGTTCATCGACTACAACCAGAATGCGAGGGACAAGACCGTTGCTTCGGCCTACTCGATCCGGCACACCGGCTGGGTCTCGACACCGTTCCGCTGGTCGGAACTGAACGACATGTCTTCCGACGCGTTCGACCTCATGTCCTTCAAGGATCGCTGGCGCGATGTTGGGGATCTCTCCGCAGGCATCGACGACGCCATGGGAACGCTGGACAAGGCCCTCGTGTGGGTCATGCGGGACGAGGACGATGGCATCGGCGATGCGCCGTGGCCTCCCCACTATCCCAAAATGCCGGGTGAGCCACCAAGAGTTCAACCCTCGAAGAGGAAGAACGCCTGAAGGTCGACGGCGTCGCTCCCGCGCACTCGGAACCTGCGCATTCCTTCCTATCGACCGCTGCCATCGTCAACAGGTGAAACGTTGCGAAAGGAGTGCCGCCTGAGATCGCAGCCCATACAAGAGGGATATCCAGTTCTCTTGGCAGCTTGCACTGGGTAATGCGGGCCGAATCCGGTGGGTCTAAACGTTGGTGGCGCATCGATCGCCTGGCAACCCTTGCGCGGTTCCACCGCGGGTTGCCCGACGTGTGACGGCACGATTGTTATCGTCGACAACTGGAGGAGTCGCGATGCCAAGGAGTCAACCGTGACCGATCAGGAGCCCGACCAGCAGGGTGACGAAGCGGCAGGTGCTCCGGGGACGAGCGCTTCTGCAGATCTCGGACAGAGGTTTCTGGCGCGTCTGATCGATGGCGTGCTGCTGTGGTTGATCTTCGTGGCGATCATTGCTCCGATCATCGTCGGCGTCTTCAACGGATCTCCCGGCGTCGGTGCTGCCTTCGGAGGCTTCGGTGTGGACGGGGTCATCACAGGCACGGTTTGGGCGGCGTTCGTCGTTGGGTATTTCACCTTGATGGAGTCGTTCCGTGGTCGGACGGTCGGCAAGATACTGATGAAGCTCAAGACGCAGGGTCCCGACGGCGAGAAGGTGACACTTGAGATGGCGTTCAAGCGAAATATCTGGTACGCCCTGATCATCATTCCCATCATCGGCGGCCTGGCCACGCTCGGTGTCGTGATCTACATCACGATGACGATCAGCCAATCTCAAACCAACACGGGCTGGCACGACACTTTTGCTGGGGGGACCGTGGTCATCGAGACCGGCTGAATCACGAACTCGAGGCACCCTCCCGGCTCGCAAGCTCATTCATCTCCGCACAGCGAGAACCAAATAGAGGTCCCTAGTGTCCTGAGTCGCAAATCATGTACAGAATCTCGCCGGGCAGATCAGCACGAACTTACGACTCAGGACACTAGATAAACCGCCTTCAAGTTCCGAATGACGCCTCGAGACCCCCGTCCTCTACGCTATCTGGCTCATGACCCTCACCGAAACTCATCCACAGACCCGCAGGCGCCTGATCGGGATACTGTTCACAGGTAGGGCGCTGACCTCGACCGCCTACATGGGTGTTGTCACGGTATCGACCCTGATCTCAGAGCAGATCACCGGGTCGACGGGGCTGTCGGGCATTCCCAGCACGTTGGGAACGATCGGCGTAGCTGCCGGTGCAGCCGCCTTGTCGGCGCTCAGCCTCCGTATCGGTAGGCGTCCGACATTTGCCGCAGGCTACGCACTCGCCGGGATCGGATCGGTGTCCGTTGCGCTGTCGATATCGCTCAGCAGCTTCACGCTCCTGCTCCTCGGCATGCTCTTGATCGGGTTCGGACGTAGCGTTGGCCAACTCGCACGATTCGCTGCAGGCGACCTCCGCGGCTCGCAACACAGAGCAAGCGCCATCGGCCTCATCGTGTGGGCTTCGACGATCGGGGCCATCGTCGGTCCCCTCCTCATCGGTCCGACGAGCGGGTTCGCTTCTCTGGTGGGATTCGACGAGCTGCTCGGACCCGTCGCCATCGGCATCGTCGGCTTCGGCCTCGGCTCACTCCTTATGTTTGTTGGGTTACGACCGGAACCTCTGACGCTCGCGATCGTAGAACAGCACGAAGATACCGATGCCGAACCGGCTCCGCTGGCCGGTCTGTTCAGGGTGCCCACCGTACAGCTATCCCTCGTCGCGATGATGACGAGCCAGCTCGTCATGTCCCTCATCATGGTGATGACACCGCTGTACATTCGGGTAAACAACGGTAGCCTCGCCACCGTCGGCTGGGTCATGATGGCGCACGCGCTCGGCATGTTCGCGATCGCACCGATCACCGGCCGTCTCGTCGACAGATTTGGGCCGGGGCGCCTCATCGGAGCCGCTGTCTTGACCCTGGGTGGGTCGGGTCTGATCGCGGCCACAGCGACCTCGGCACAAACACCGACGCTCCTCGTTGGCTTGTTCCTGCTCGGCGTTGGGTGGAACTTCGGCTTCGTCGCGGGAAGCACGTTGCTCCAGCACGGCCTGCCGATCGTTGATCGGCTCAAGATCCAGGGCTACGCAGACTCCATCACCTGGATCAGCGGTGCTGTCGGTGCAGCCATGTCTGGAGTCATCGTCGCCGGCTCGTCCTACACGGTCCTTGCCGTCGCTGGGACTTTCCTTGCCCTTGCTCCGGTGGTCCCTCTCTACCGGGCGCGAGCCGGCTGATATGACCCGGTACATGACCCTGACCGAAACCAACCAACAGACACGCAAGCGCCTGATCGGGACACTGTTCGCAGGCAACGCGATCATCTCGACGGCCTATATCTGCATCGTGACGGTATCCACGCTGATCTCGGTCGAGATCACCGGATCGATGGAATTGT
>BTQL01000111.1:0-4274 GCA_036985855.1 Acidimicrobiia bacterium
CGTATCTCGACCATCCCGCCTGGAGGGTCGATGACGTGTCCAAGTTCGGCTCCCTCGGCTATCCGAAACGCGATGTCCCTTGCATACACACGGTCGAATATGCCCGACACGATCTCTCCGAGGCCCTGTGGGCCATATAGCCGTAGAGGTCGGTCGCGGCCCGCGTTCCAGGCAGCCATGAGCAGGTCGCCGAGTCCTCCGATATGATCGAAGTGATGGTGCGTGATGAACACGGCATCGAGATCACGGGTATGTATTTGTGCCTTCGCTAGTTGTGTAGCAACACCGCGGCCGGCGTCGAACAGGAGTTTCAACCCTTCGGTCTCGACGAGCGTCGCGGGACCCTGGCGTGTGGGATCGGGGCGAGGTCCCCCGGTACCCAGCAGTGTGATACGCATCGGGAAACCCTAGGCGGAAGATGCGAAGATTCTGGGTCTGGTTCTGCACTTTGGTCCAACGTGTCGTGTTCGCATCGTAAGCTGCCCTCTGTGGAAGGCCCCGAGATCGAAACCAGTCAGCAAGGCGATGACGCCTACTGGGAGATGCTTGCCGGGGAAGCGTCGGAGGAAGCATCCACAAGCGTGGGGCGGCAGACATCTCACCAGGCGAAGACGTCCCGCCCGCCGGTTGAGGTCGATACGAACGCGATCTTCGCCGAACTCAGGAACACCTTCGGTTTCGATGCCTTCAGGCCCGGTCAGCAGGACGTCGTCGATGCGGCCCTAGCGGGAACCGACTGCCTTGCCGTCATGCCGACAGGGTCGGGCAAGTCCCTGACGTACCAGTTGTCGGCGAGGCTCACCGGTGGCACAACCCTTGTTGTTTCTCCGCTCATCGCGCTGATGAAGGACCAGGTCGATGCCGCAGTCGAAACGGGTATAGCTGCGACCTTCATCAACTCGAGTATCGGGTGGGAGGAGCGGAATCGACGGATCGACGGACTCAAGGCAGGTGAGTACGAACTCGTGTACGTCGCTCCTGAGGGACTCGTTGCCTCACTTGGGTCGGTGCTCGATCAGGTTGATGTCAGGCTCATCGCGGTTGATGAGGCACACTGCATCTCCCAATGGGGGCACGACTTCAGGCCTGCCTACCGCCAGCTTGTCGGCCTCAAGTCCCGTTTCGGCGTCCCTGTGCTTGCCCTCACCGCGACGGCGACCCAACGTGTGAGAGGTGACATAGCTACCCAGTTGGACCTCGAAGATCCTCTTGTTGTGCAGACATCCTTCTTCCGGCCGAATCTCAAGCTGCATGTGTTGAAGAAAGGCGAACACGATGGGATTCAGATCAAGGTGAAGGACTACATCGCAAGGATCTGCACGCAGCGAGGCGGTGAGAGCGGCATCATCTACACACTGTCGAGGAGGTCGGCGGAGAGCACAGCGAACAACCTCAGGTCTCTCGGCATCAGGGCCGGCGCCTATCACGCGGGCCTCGACCCTCAGACCCGAACCAGGGTGCAGGACGACTTCATCAGAGATGAGATCGATGTCGTCTGTGCCACCGTTGCCTTCGGAATGGGTATCGACAAGTCCAACGTCCGATTCGTGATTCATCGTGACATGCCGAAGTCACTCGAGGGGTACTACCAGGAGATCGGCAGAGCCGGACGTGACGGCCTGGACAGTGACTGCTACCTCTTCTACTCGTGGGCGGATGTGATCCAATTGGAGAGGATGGTGTCTGGAAGTGACAATGAGTCGTCCCAACGTAGGCACATTCGGCGGATGTATGACTTCGCCGAGAATCAGCACTGCCGCCACCGTGCTCTTGCGAGCTACTTCGGTGAGCAGATCGACCCATGTGAGCGTTCCTGTGACTGGTGCACCGAACTCGGTGCTGAGCTCCATGCGCTACCAACGCCGAAGACGTCGTTCACGAGCCGTGACCAGCTTGAACTCTCTGAGGGCGCCGAACACCTGTTCGAGGAACTACGGTCGGTTCGCATGCAACTCGCACGTGATCGGGACGTGCCTGCATATATCGTGTTCAACGACGCGACGCTACGCGAGATGGCCTCAACGATGCCAACGAACAATCAGGAACTGCTCGCGATCAGCGGTGTAGGAGCCAGGAAGATCGAGACGTACGGTGAAGACTTCCTCGCTGCGATCCGGGCTTGGCAAGCCGCGCCGTAGCGGGTCAGGTTTCGTCGAGGATCTCCGCGAGGAAGTCGTCGACTGCCCTGTTTCCGACTGTCTCCCCATATCGGGCGTCGAGGATGCCGCGCATCTTCGCGAAGACGTCCGCCTGCTCTTCGCTCTCAGACTTCGTCGAGGCCGGGACGATCTCGGTGCCATCGATCCACGGTTTCCCCTCCGAGCTCCATGGCACGAGAATGATCCATGCCCAGATGTTGTCGCCTTTGACATCACCTGTCCTGCGAACGAGACCGAGGCACGAGAATGGAAGTGGTTCCCAGCCCATCGTTCGGAGCAGGTCTCTTCCGTCTGGCATGTTTGCGGCATCTGGCTCTGCCATTGTTCCTCGGGATCTTCGGGCTTGGTACGGTACACGCCCTGTTTCGATACGGCGACGAGACCGAAGAGCTCATCGGTCGACAGGTAGTTGTTGTCACAGGTTTCGAGCCGGTGCGGATAGGCGGCTACCGTTCGGACGTCCTCGTGCTCGGAGCTCTGACGAACGACGGCGTTGTGCTCGTGACACCGGACGAGCCGGTGCCACCGGGTGCGACGATCGTGTAAAGACCGATCAACGCTCTCCTAGACCGGCTCCTTCGAGGTCCTTCCTCCAACGATCGATGAATCGGTCGTCCTGATAGGGATTCGACGTAAGCCATTCGTAGATGTTCGCCTGCGGGAAATGCTCGCGGATGAGGTCGCCGGTGGCGCGTGCTCTCCGTTCGAGTCCGAGTTCGCTCTGAGAGGCGGCGAGCACGAGCAAGGCTTCGATGTTCTGCGGCTGATACTCCAGCACTTCTTCGGCGACGGCAGCTGCCTGCTCGTATCGCTGACCCACGTAGTAGGAGCTTGCCAGAACTGTCGGGTACCACGGCTTGTTCACGGGGCTGAGTCCCATGGCCTGGTCCACCAACTCGATCGCTTCCTCCCACTGACCCATGTATCGGCGGATACTCGCCTCGACCGCCCACGTCAGGTCGCAGGTTGGTCGCGTAACCCTCGTGGATGAGATCTGATCCAGCGCACCGTCGGCATCACCCTCGGCGAGCGTTATCGCTGCAAGCACCATGGACGCCAGTCCCGTGTCGTCGCCGAGTTCGATGCCGCGTCGGGCGTTGATGCGGGCGCTCTCGAGGGATTCCTCGGGATTCTTGGCGAATCCCTGTGCGGCGCCAAGCCAGTCCGTGAAAGCGGGCATCACTGGCCCGATTGCCCTGTCGGGATAGTCACGCATCAGCTTGACGAGTATCTCGTGCGCCTGATTGCACCCGTTCAGGGTTCCCGAAGTCAGGTGAAACCACGCCTCAGACACCTTGGCGACAGCTATCGGATCGCCGATGTCGTGGTAGATGCGTGCGGGCTCACCGATGATCAACTCGATCTCGAATGCTCTCACTACCTCCGTGGCGAAATCGTCAGCCATATCGAGCAGCGACTCAACGTTCGTGTCCCACTTCTGCGCCCACAGTGTATTCTGTGTTGCGACTTCCATTGCTGATGCCCACAACCGGACGCGCGTCCCCAGCTGAACGATGCCAGACGAAAGCACGTAACGAACATTCGACGCGACCTCTTCATCGTTCTTTACTTGCCCCAAGGTCTTGGTCACGTCGACGACGTCGAGGTTGCGAAGAGCAACCAGTCCGGACATGACGTCTGCGAGCATGAAGGAGCCGACAGACTGGAGCTCTGGCGAAGCGCCATCCGCATGCATTGGCAGAATTGCGACCTTGGGCGTTTCAAGAGCGAGAGGCCTTCTCGGACTCGCGGCGGTATCGCCTCCCGCAGGGAGGTCGACGAAGTCATACACCTCGATCTGTTCGGGAATGTTCTTGAGGTTCTGTCTGCCTTTCGAACGGAATCGCAGCATCGGCTCGTCGAGGGCGCGGTAAACGTCGCCGGACACACTGAGACCCCCTGGCGCCGCGATTGACTGGATTCGAGCTGCGATATTCAAGGCATCACCCAGGTAGCTTCCGTCGTCGTCCACCAGGACGGGCCCCCTGTCAAATCCCATCCGGAAACGCAGGCGTTGGAACTCGGGCACGAGAGCGTTCTTGGCCGCGAGGGCGTTGGTAACCGCAATCGCGGTTTGCACGGCGGGCTCTGCCGTTTCGAAAACCGCCATGAAGT
>BTQL01000112.1:0-4231 GCA_036985855.1 Acidimicrobiia bacterium
CATCACATCACCATCGGCGGGTCGACAAGAGGACAACAGATCGGCACCGCGGTGACGGAACTCGACACCTTGTTCGCTGAGATACATCCTGCCTGTGTTGTGGTTCAGGGGGATACGAACACGGCGGTGGCTGGCGCGCTCGCCGCCAATGCCGGCAACGTACCCATCGCACACGTCGAGGCCGGCCTCCGCAGCTTCGATCGCGCTATGCCAGAGGAACACAATCGTGTCGTCGCTGACCATCTGTCGGATCTCTGCCTCGCGCCAACGAGTGTCGCTGCAGAGAACCTCGTGGCCGAGCACATCGCCAGAGAACGCATCGTTGTGACAGGAAACACCATTGTGGAAGCCGTGGAGCGGCTGATGCCTCAGCGGAGCGTCCGGGAATCCATCGCAGCTGATTTCGGTGTGCAACCTGGATCGTTCGTACTGGCCACATTCCATAGACCAGAGAACGTGGATGATGCCCAACACCTCGAAGAGATCCTTCGCCAGCTCGGCGATCTGTCGGTTCCTACGATCTTGCCGCTGCACCCTCGCACAGTCAGGCGTGTATCGGAGTTCGGTCTCGGCAGCCTTCTCGACAACATCAGGGTCGTTGAGCCAATCGGGTACCGAGAGTTTCTCTCGCTTGGGGCTGAGTCCGCCTTCGTTGTTTCGGACTCGGGCGGTGTTCAGGAAGAAGTATCAGTGTACAAACGACCGGTCATCGTTGTACGGCGATCCACCGAACGACCCGAGGTCATAGGCACGTTCGCAGAACTCGTCGATCCAGGGCCCAGGATAGGAGAAATCGCCAAAACATGGCTCGATGATCTCGAGTCGGTTCACGCAAAGCTCGCAAACGAACGGTCGCCGTACGGAGATGCGAGTGCAGTACAGGTGTGTGCATCTGAAATCGAGAACCTCGCGCATGCTTGAACGCGCCACACAGAAGGTTCTGCGACGATCCGCCGCCGCTACCCCACGCCACCTCTCGTTCGATTCGTGGGATACCTTGAGCGCCGACGAACGACAAACCGTGCAGGTATGCCATCCGCAGTGGCGCGGCGTCAGAACCGCGGCCTATGCCTTTGGCGACCCGGTGGTCGAAGTCATTGAGCTCGAACAGGGGCTCGCCGAAGAAATGAAAGAGGTGGGGGTTGGAACTGTTGTCGTGCACGCATCACCTCCTGGTACGGTCGATTTCTTACGGCGCGCCTCCGCGCTTGGGCTCAAGACCTTGCAAGTGTTCCACTCGTCGATGGCCCAGCACGGATCCGACGCTGGCGAAGCAGAGAACGTATCTACGGCGATACAGATGCAGTCTGACGATGATCTCGACGGGATCGGCTTCGTCAAGATCGGCATAGCCGAGGTCTTTCGCGATCTGGGTTCCCGGACATTTCACGTCCCGAACCGGGTGCCACGTCTGCCGAGTGTGAACAAGGTCCCCCTTGGGCACGGGCTCGATGTTGGTGTGTTCCATGATCCGTATTGGCGAAAGAACGTGACAACCCAACTCGGAGCATCTGCGTTGCTCGGAGCCACGGCACACGTGATGCGAACGCCGGATGTTGGATACCTCGAGGACATCTCGATCGTTGAGCATGGCACGCTCGCGTGGGAGGACTTCATCTCGCTTCAGGCCAGCGTCGACCTGAACCTCTATGTGACACTGTCCGAGTGTCATCCGATGGGCCCCATGGAGAGCTACCTCTGTGACGTGCCCTGTCTCGTGTCGCGAACGTCCGAGCTGTTCGACGATGACGACGAACTACGCGAGCTCACAACCGTCGTTGAGCTCGACAATCCGTCAGCGATCGCGGTTGCCGCGACACGGTTGCTTGCCCGGGCACCTTTTGCCATCGAGCGAGCGCGCGATTGGATGACACGGCACGACCGATCTGCGGAGCAGGCTTGGAGATCCTTCACGTCGATGTGAAGCCGAATCACGATTTCATCGGCATATCATGGGTCGCCGACGCCAGCGATACGAACGGAACACATGAATATCACCATCATCGGTACTGGATATGTTGGCCTGGTCACTGGTGCATGCCTTTCGGACCTCGGACACGCGGTCAAATGCCTCGACGTCGACGAACAGAAGATCCGTCGGCTGCAAGAAGGCAAGGTGCCGATATTCGAACCGGGGCTTGAGGAGTTGATCAACCGGAACGCCGCTGCATCGCGTCTGATGTTCACCACCAGCTACGAAGATGCGATTCCGAACTCCGATGCTGTGTTCATTGCCGTCGGGACACCGTCTTCGAACACCGGCGAGGCCGACCTCAGCTACGTGGATTCCGCCGTCGAGACGATGGCTCCGCTGTTGGCCGACGGAACCTCGGTCATCATGAAGTCAACTGTGCCCGTGGGTACGACTCGAAACATGCGTGACACCCTCGCGAAACTTCGGCCGGGATCCGGGATCTCCGTCGGATCCAATCCTGAGTTCCTCAAGCAGGGCACCGCCGTTCAAGACTTCATGCATCCCGATCGAATCGTGATCGGTGCTGAAGACGACCGAGCCGAAAAAGCGCTTCGAGAGATATACCAACCACTCCTCCACCTCGATACCGGCGCCGTATTCACCGATCTCGCTACCGCCGAACTGATCAAGTATGCATCGAACGCCTTCCTCGCGGTGAAACTCTCCTTCATCAACGAGATCGCAGACCTCTGCGAACAGACGGATGCGTCGATCACAGACATCGCTATCGGGATGGGCATGGACGCACGAATCTCGGACTCGTTCCTCAACGCAGGGCCGGGGTACGGCGGATCATGTTTTCCGAAGGACACCCAAGCTCTCCTCCATACGAGCAATGTACACGGAGCGTCATCACGGATCGTCGCCTCCGCTGTCGATGTGAACCGAAACCGTAGGGCTCAGATGGTCGACCGTGTCGTCGGGGTCCTTGACGGCGACGTATCGGGAAAGCGGATAGGCGCTCTTGGACTCACGTTCAAGGCCAATACCGACGACCTCAGAGAAAGTCCTGCGATCGATATCGTCAGAGGGCTCGTCGGCAGAGGGGCGACTGTATCTGTCTATGACCCGCAAGGCATGGAAAACGCGAGGCCAATGTTGCCGGGCGTCGAGTTCGCCACAGATGCATACGACGCGATAGCCCATGCCGACGCGATCGTCATCCTCACCGAGTGGCCAGAATTCGGATCCCTGGATCTCGCGAGGATCAAGGACATCGCTGCTTCACCGACGATCATCGACTTTCGCAACCTGTACGAGGTGCAATACGTCGCTGCGGCAGGCCTCTCGTATCACTCGGTCGGCCGCCCCTCAGCGATCGTGTGAGCTGAGATGGCGCACACGCCATCACGCGATCCACTCGGCTTCCGTCGCGCGGTCGACTACGTCAAATGGCGCGTAGCCGGCAGACCCTTCACCCAGGGAACACCCGGCTACGACGCGTGGATGCAGGCGTATGACACGGCCCAACCTGAGCCCCGCGACGTTGGGTTGGTGTCGATCATCTGTCCCGTCCATGATCCGGTAGCTGCACACCTCGATCGCGCAATTCAATCCGCCCTCGACCAAACGTATCAGCCCATCGAGCTCGTGCTGGTCGACGATGGTTCCGTGAGCGACGACACAGCGTCCGTCCTCGACGCCTATCGCGACCGGTCCAACGTGAAGGTCGTCACTCACGGATCGAATCGGGGCATCGCCGTCTCGCTCAATACCGGCGCACAAGCGGCATCAGGCAACGTTCTCGTGTTCCTCGACCACGATGATGCGCTCACCCAGAATGCTGTTGCGTGGCTCAGTGCCGCCCTGGACATTGCAAGCGTCGTCTACTCCGACGAAGACCAGCTCACGCCTGAAGGCGACAGGGTACAGCCATTCTTCAAGCCATCCTGGTCACCGATGCTGCTGCTCGGCATGAACTACGTCAACCACGTCACAGCGATACGACGCAGCGTGCTCGAGGAGCTCGGCTGGTTCGATCCTCAGTTCTCCGGCGCACAGGATCATGATCTGATGCTCCGCATCTCGGAACGCGAGATCCCTGTCGCTCATGTGCCGATGGTGCTGTACCACTGGCGCCAGTCCCCCGCCTCGGTCGCGGGCGATGTGCGCTCCAAACCCTGGGCTCTCGAGGCGGCTCGCGGTTGTGTGACAGCGGCTGTGGAACGACGTGGCATTTCGGCAACGGTGCAAGACGCGCCGGAGGTCGGGCCGTACCGATTCTCGCTCCGATTCGCCGGGGGTCGGACAGCTACG
>BTQL01000113.1:0-4220 GCA_036985855.1 Acidimicrobiia bacterium
TAGCCTGCCTGAGGTCATGTCCTGGTACATGGACAAGTTGTTCCCGATCTCGCGGCGCGTCGTGAAGGTCGTCCGGCCCGTGATCACCAGGATGTCTTCGATGCCGATTGCGGATGACGCCGTCTTCGATGCGGTGGCCCGGTTCTATGACAGGCTCGATGGGATCCGCGAGATGCTCTCCGATCCAGAGATCACGACAGCCCGGCTGGTCATGAATCCGGAGAAGATGGTGATTGCAGAAGCGCGGCGGACATACACGTACCTCGGGCTCTTCGGATACGGTGTCGACTCCGCGATCGTGAACCGGGTGCTTCCGGACTCGGTCACCGATCCCTACTTCGCTCGCTGGAGGGAGATCCAGCAGAGCCATCTCGAAACCGTGCGAGAGGGATTCATCGGCACCGACATCCGCGAGCTCCGGCTCTTCGATGAAGAAATGGTCGGTCCTGAGCTCCTGCGTGTCGTTGCGGATGAACTCTATGGAGACGTCGATCCGACAGACAGATTGTCGAACGTGGACCCAATGCGGGTCGAGAACGAGCCGGAATCCGACGACGTGACACTCGTCATGACCGTGCCCTTGGCTGAAAAGGGCGAGGTAGATGTCATGCGGCACGAAGATGAGCTGTTCGTCACCATCGGGCCGTACCGGCGTAGCCTTGTGCTACCCGACTCGCTTCGAAGACGTACAGTACGTCGAGCAAAGCTCCTGAACGGCGAGCTTCGAGTGGTCTTCACATTGGAGGAACGATGAGCGATGACAAACCGACTGATGCGCTCCTAGACGGTGTCAAAGCGGCGGTCGTGCACTTCGGGAAAGCCGCCTACGAGGTCGCCACCGGTGTCGGCGCGTTGCTCGGTGGGATCTCCCAGACAGTCAGACCTACACCTCCCGGTGACGACGATGACGGCGGCCACCAGAAAGTACCCGTCGAGTAGGCAGAGACTCGCTGCCTGATACGCTGAAGCGATGCCAACGATCGGTATCGACCTCGGTGGAACCAAATCGATCGCGTTGCGTCTCGACGACGGCGAGGTCGTCGAGACGCAACGCGTCGAGTTCGACCGTTCCCTCGGGACGCTCGACACGATAGTTTCCTCGATCGAGGCGATAGCGGACGGCAATGAGTCCGCCATCGGGATCGGCGTCACCGGACTGATACAGCCCGGCGACGGTGTGCTCGTATGGGGGCCGCATCTTCCCGGCAGCGACGTGCCCATCCGTTCCCGGATCTCCGACCGCTTCGGTGTACCGGTGGTCGTGGACAACGATGCGAACACCGCGCTCTATGGAGAGCTCCACATGGGGGTTGGTCGGGGCTATCGCAATGTCCTGCTCGTGACCCTTGGCACAGGAATCGGCGGTGGAATCGCGGTCGATGGTGAGATCTATCGGGGCGCGGGTTTCGCGGGTGAATGGGGGCATGTGCGTATCGAGAGCGACGGATTGCTGTGCGATTGCGGGAGACGGGGCTGTTGGGAAACCCGGGCATCGGGCCCGGCACTCGCCAGGCTCGCCCGTGAGGTCACGACAGCGAACGCAGACAGTTCGCTCACTCGTATTCTCGATGGGGCGCCGATCACCGGCGAGGCGGTCGTCCGCGCCGCTGACGCCGGGGATGAAACTGCACGGGCGTTGGTCACCGAAGTCGGCCGTGCGCTGGGACAGGGCCTTGCGGATCTGACCGCCATCTTCGATCCGGAGCTCATCATCGTTGGGGGAGGGCTCGGGTCCGTTGGTGAATTGATCGTTGGGCCCGCACGACGCGTACTCGTCGATTCTCTCCATGGCGGAAGTCTCCGTGTTCCTCCTACGGTTCAGGTCGCGATGCTTGGACCCGCGGCGGGAGCCGTAGGTGCAGCGCTCATGGCTGAAAAGGAACCACGTGAGTAAGCCCGAGGATATGTCGATTCGTGCGGTCGACGATTCGATTCCGACAGACAGGCGAGGCTGGCGCGAGGTTGCACTCGAGACGACGTTGCTGATCCCCAACCTCCTCAAATTGCTCGTCCGGTTGATGCGTGACCCGAGGGTCCCGATCCGTCGAAAGGTGCTTGTCGCAGCGGTACTGGGCTACGTCATATCCCCCATCGACCTGATACCGGATTTCATCGTCGGATTCGGGAAGTTGGACGACATCGTCGTGCTGTCCGTTGCGATCGACCATCTGATGTCCGGGTCCGACCAAGGGATCGTCGAAGAGCACTGGGACGGATCGGTGGACGCGCTCGACCTGGTCCGGTCTGTGTTCCGTTGGGGGGCAGAGGTGGTGCCGGGCGTAGGGAAAGTGCTGCCGCGTTAGTCCGGCCGCACCCGTCTAGTGATCGATTCTGCGACAGGTCACCTAGTGTGCAGAACATGCAATTCCGTCGCATCGACAACCTTCCGCCGTATGTCCTAGCGCAGGTCAATGAGCGAACCCGTGAGGCGCGTCGAGCGGGCATCGATGTGATCGACCTCGGTTTCGGGAACCCGAACATCCCATCACCCCCAGGTGTCGTCGACAAACTCGTCGAGGCTGCCCGGCAGGGAAAGAACCATCGGTACTCAGCGTCGCGTGGGATACCGAACCTGCGAAAGGCCGTTGCCGACCGCTACCAGCGAGCGTTCGGCGTCACTCTCGATCCCGACACCGAAGTCATCAACACGATCGGCGCGAAGGAGGGCTTGTCACATTTGATGTGGGTTCTCGTTCAGCCGGGCGACGTTGCGCTGGTTCCCGAACCGTCCTATCCGATCCACATCTACGCACCGGTTCTTGCCGGCGCCGACGTGCGCAGGGTCCGTCTCACAACCGATGCAGACTTCTTCGAGCGCCTCACGGCTGCCTTCCGGACATCGTGGCCCAAACCGAGGGTCATCGTGACGTCGTTCCCGCACAACCCAACGACGGTGACCGTCGACCTCGACTTCTTCACGAGGCTCGTCGATTTCGCTCAACGAAACAACGTCGTCGTAGTTCACGATTTCGCCTACGCGGATATCAGTTTCGACGGGTATCGACCTCCATCGCTTCTTCAGGTGGACGGGGCCAAAGACGTCGCGGTCGAGCTGTATACGCTGTCTAAGTCGCACTCGATGGCCGGGTGGCGCGTTGGGTTCGTAGTGGGAAACGGTCAGATCGTCTCGGCTCTCGGCCAACTGAAGTCGTACCTCGACTACGGTACGTTCCAACCCATACAGATCGCGTCGATCATCGCGCTCAACGAGCACGACGCGTACATCGATGAAGTCGTCGACGTATATCGAACTCGCAGAGATGCCCTCGTTGAGGGCCTGAACCGGGCGGGATGGCAGGTGGATGCGCCGAAGGCGACGATGTTCGTGTGGGCGAAGATCCCGGACCGTTTCGCGGAGCGCGGGAGCTTGCAGTTTGCGTTCGACCTGCTCGACCACGCAGAGGTTACCGTGAGCCCCGGAATCGGGTTCGGGCCTTCGGGGGACGGCCACGTTCGTTTCGCACTCGTTGAGAACGAACAGCGGATCGTCCAGGCAGTGCGTAACATTCGGCGGTTCCTGGCAGACGGCGGTCTGTGACCCCGAAGTGGGGGAGTACCGCAGGCGGTCAGAACGTCGTTGTCGAGCCCGGACTGAGTGAGAACATGACATACGCGGTGCTGTTCCCAGGACAGGGCAGTCAGAGTGTCGGTATGTGCGCCGACGTGCGCAGCGAGCGACCAGACCTGTTGGGCTCCGCGGCGAGCAATGTCCTTGGATGGGATCTCGAGCGGCTCATCGCTGTTGGACCCGAAGAGGAACTCACGAGGACCGAACACGCCCAACCGGCGTTGTACGCAACAGCGTTCGCGCTGTGGTCCGTCTTCGACGAGGCGGTGACAACACCGCCGGCTGCAAGTGCCGGCCATTCCCTCGGTGAATACACGGCACTTGCGGCTGCCGGAGTCCTCTCATATCTCGACGGGTTGGCGCTCGTTGCGAAACGAGGGAAGGCAATGGCACGGTCAGCCTCGGAAGCCGCTTCGGGGATGGCGGCATTGCTCGGTGCAGATGTGGATACAGCCGAACGTATCGCTTCGAGACGCCGTGGAGATGGGGGATCACTATATGTGGCGAACATCAATGCGCCGGGGCAGATCGTCGTAGCCGGCGGCGTCGATGATCTCGCGTGGCTCGAGGAACATGCACGGGATCTCGGCGTGAGGAGAGCGGTGATCCTCAAGGTCGCAGGTGGCTTCCATTCACCGTTCATGGCCTCCGC
>BTQL01000114.1:0-4017 GCA_036985855.1 Acidimicrobiia bacterium
TGACAGTTCGGGCGTTCTCTGAGGCCTACGAGGAGCACACCGGAAAGGTCTCGATCGTGCATGAGCGCGGCGGGTGGCATGCACCGATGTCGCTCGAGCCGCGGGCGGGATACTCGCCGTTCAAGCGAGTTCTCGACGTAGCCGGCACGATCGTCGTGGCACCACTCGCGTTGATAGCAGCCGCGATCGCCGTGGTCTGGGTGAAGATGGACTCCCGGGGCCCGGCGCTGTTCGAACAAGAACGCGTCGGATACGTCGGAGTTCCGTTCACCATCTACAAGATCCGCACGATGACACCAATCGACTCCACCGCCGCCGTCACGACGGCTGACCAGGACGCAGCCAGAATCACCCGGGCCGGCAGAACCCTCAGGAGACTCCGCGTGGACGAGCTGCCACAACTGTGGAACGTGCTCAAGGGCGACCTGAGCATCATCGGTCCACGTCCAGAGCAGGTGGAACTCGCCGAATCATTCGACGATGAGATCCCGTTCTACTCCGAGCGACATATCGTGAGGCCGGGGATCACGGGGTGGGCACAGGTGCATTCAGGCTATGCATCTGGTGTTGAGGAAACCGTCGAGAAGCTGGGATTCGATCTGTTCTACGTCAAGCACATGTCATTCTGGCTTGACCTGAGAGTCGTCGGCAGATCCGTATGGACTGTCATATCAGGTTCTGGAGCCAAATAGAGTCGTCCGCTCAGCACGTCCTATGCTCCCGTGATGGCCCCGAAGATCATGACCGTTGTTGGTGCCCGCCCTCAGTTCATCAAAGCGGCCCCGGTGAGCCTCGCATTGGCACCTGTCGCAGATGAGATCATCATCAACACAGGACAGCACTATGACGAAACAATGGCGCGCGCGTTCTTCTCAGAGCTCGGCATTCCGGAGCCAGCCGTCGACCTTGGCATCGGATCCGGGGACCACGGCGCCCAAACAGGGCGTATGCTCGAAGCTCTGGAAACTCAGATGCAGATGCACCAACCGGATGTCGTGCAGGTCTTCGGCGATACGAACTCGACGCTGGCCGGCGCCCTCGCTGCAGCCAAGCTGGGCATGCCCATAGCCCATGTCGAAGCGGGACTTCGCTCGTGGCGTCGCGACATGCCGGAAGAGATCAACCGGGTCGTCACGGACCATCTGTCGTCTGCCCTGTTGTGCCCAACAGACACCGCGGCGGCGAACCTCCAAAACGAAGGTATCACCCAGGGGGTCGAGGTCATCGGGGATGTGATGGTCGACGCGGTGCACTCGGTGAGAGAGCAACTCACGGTCGATCGTGTGGATCGGCTGGGCGTGGAACGTCCCTATATCTCGGCAACAGTCCATCGCCCTGTGAACGTTGATACACCCGAACGGTTGCAAGCGGTCCTCGCCGTGTTTCGGCACATGCCCCTTTCAGTGGCCATTGCCGTCCATCCAAGAACTGCGGCCGCGATGCAGCGGTTCGGCCTGAGCTGGCCAGACAACGTGATCGCGCTCGATCCCCTGGGATATGTCGACATGTTGTCTTTGGTGAAGTTCGCAGACGCGATGTTGACCGACTCCGGAGGCCTACAGAAAGAGACCATCATCGTTGGCACCCCGTGCATTGTGCTGCGAGACGAAACCGAGTGGGTCGAAACAGTCGAGCAAGGCATGACCCGACTCGTCGGACTCGATCCGGAGAAGGCCCGCGCTGCCGTAGCCGAAATGACGTCTCCCGATCCTGATGCAGTGGACGCTCTGTTCGCGCCTGGCGCTGCCGCCAGGGTCGCCACATCCGTTGTTGCGCTCGCCGGCCAGGAGAACTCGCGCTAGACCACGGCAAGCATATTGAAGATGATCTGGGCGGCTTCGGCACGTGTCATGTTGCCATCCGGCCGATACGTGCCGTCTCCGTAGCCGTTCACGGCTCCGATGTCCCAAGAATCGACGACGTCACCGTGGTACCAGGCACCAGGCACCACGTCGGTAAAGGGCGATGATTGACCACCAGCGCCCGGGCCCCACAGCCTCGATGAGAGGGCTGCGACCTCCGCCCGCGTGATCGAAGCTCCCGGGTCGAACGATCCATCCGGATACCCGGTGACCCACCCAGCCCCCGCCGCTGCCTCGATGTAAGGGGCGAAGACGGAGGTCTTTGGCACATCCGTGAAGATCCCCGCCGGACTGCTCACCGGGTCGAGACCCGTAGCTCGCGAAAGCAGCGTGACCATCTCGGCACGTGAGACCTCGTCGTTCGGCCCGAAGGTGCAGTCGTCGTACCCTTGCGCGATCGACTGTTGGGCTACGAAATCGACGGCGGGTACGAACCAACCGCTCGTGATATCACTGAAGGCTTCGCCGGTATGGGTTGCGGCGCGCGTGGGATCGATCTCACCCCATCCGGTCGCCGAATCGAACCCGGAGGCACCGATATCGGATGCGGTTTCGATCAACACGCATCGAGTTCGTAGCGGCGTCCATGTCGGATTTCGCTCGAGCATGAGAGCGACGGTTGCTGTTACGTGCGCCGAGGACATCGATGTGCCGAACATACCGATGATGTCGGGGACCCCGAACTCGTCGAGACTTTCTTGCCATATGAGATCCGGGTTGCCGCTGCTGTCGCGATCGACCGTGTCGCCGCCCGGCGCAACCACATCGAGCGAGGTACCACCATTCGAATACGAGGCCTGTCCGCCAGAACTATCCGTAGCACCCACCGCAACAACCAGGGGATGGCCAGCGGGATACGAGGTCTCGGCCGATCCATCGTTTCCGGATGCGGCAACGATCGTCACACCGGCAGCCACAGCGGCAGCGATCTCGGTGTCGATCGCCGAGACACTACACGTCGGCCATGTCTGACCGTTGCACGCAAAACCGAGTGACAGGTTGATCACGTCGGCACCCTGGGACACGGCGTACGCTATCCCGTTCGCCACCGAGGCCGCGTCTCCTGAACCAGTGTCATCGAGAACTTTGACCGGCATGATCGTCGCTCCGTAGGCAAGTCCTGCAACACCGGTTCCGTTGTTCGTGCACTGAGCAACCGTTCCCGTGATGTGCGTTCCATGACCGGTCCCGTCCAGGACGTCACCCATTGAACCGAGACCGGTGAACGCGTTGTACGGCGACACGAATGTGCGGCACGCAAGGTCCGGCCCCGGATCGACACCAGAATCGAGTATCGCCACAACCACGCCGGCTCCCGTTGCCTGGTCCCAGGCCGCTGTTGCGCCGATCTGTGAGAAGTTCCACTGTTCAGAAAACAAGGGATCGTTCGGGATGGCGAACTCAACGAACTCAGCGTTCTCGGAGATCGCAACGATGCGACCTCGTCCTTGTGGCGACAGCTCAGATGCAACGGACAGCTGGGATCGCGCGATGGTCTCCCAACGGGTGGACCCGTCAGCCTGGATTCGACTGACAACGACGGTCCCGGACACGCCATCTGATGTTGCGAACGTCGGGCTCGCTGAGAACAGCGTGACCAGGGTGAACCCGGCGAGCACTACGGATAGACCCCTCAAGCGTTTGATGAAAAGACCCCCGCATCGACCGGTATGTGATTCGTCGACACGAAGCGTACGGTGCTGAAGTCGTACATGACCAAAAGCCCTGGCACAAGAACAACGCAAAGGTTGGCTGATGTGGCACTAATCTTCCGGTCATGTTCTCACACCTTTCAAAACTTCTTGTTGTCCTCGCGCTCACGGCGGCTGCATGCACCTCGACCCCTGCCCCCGAAACAACGACGACGACAACCAGTCCCCCGCCACCGACGACGACCACTGTCCCACCGACAACGAGCACGACAACGACGACCACCGTCGCACCATCGACGACGACAACGCTTCCACCGCTCGAGGTCTTCGACACGATCAACGGACTCGAGCTCGTTGAGGACGACCCGCTCGGCGTGATCGCTATCAAGATCGACAATCACCCGAAGGCACGGCCCCACACCGGTCTGCAATATGCAGATGTTGTCTACGAGTTGCTCGTCGAAGCGGGGCTGACACGTTTCATCGCCCTCTACGAGAACATG
>BTQL01000115.1:0-3931 GCA_036985855.1 Acidimicrobiia bacterium
AACCGGAAAACACGGCCTCCGCTTCTGACACATCGGGACCGTCGATCCGGGTGACGTCGCCAAGCGACGGGGATACCGTGACGCGCAAAACAACGACGTTCAGGGGAACAACGACGGGAATGTCCGTCGTGTCGGGACCCTACAAGGCAACCGTCAAAGCGGACGGAACGTGGTCGATCATTCTTGTGCTGAGACTGGGTGAGAACGGAGCAAGCTTCACCACGACCGACGCATCGGGCAAGACCGCATCAACCCGCATCGTCGTCACTTACAGACCCGAGTCGACGACCACAACACATGTCGATGCCACAACTCCGCACGTGGATACAACGGCACCTCACGTCCACTCGACTGAACCCCATGTCGACACGACAGCGCCGCACGTGGATACGACGGTGGCCCACGACGACACGACCACGACTTCTGGTTCAAGCGGCTCGAATTGGTCACCCAACTGGCCCGCCGACTCGGGCGGTCAGCGCAATGTCGAGACCTGGCGATCAGCCGTCGCCAAGTACTGGCCAGAGAGTCGCGTCGATTGCGTCCTTGGCATCATCCAGCGGGAATCCCGCGGGAATCCGAGAGCGTACAACGCATCGACCAACGCAGAGGGCCTCATGCAGCACCTCAGCAAGTACTGGGTCTCGAGAGCTCGCGGCGCCGGATTCGTCGACAGCGCAGGGCGGGTAGCGTCGCCGTACAACGGTGAGGCGAACATTGCTGCAGGCGCATCCCTCGCCAGATATTACGACAGCGCAGTTGGGCAGTGGTGGAACCCATGGAAATCGGGTGGTGGCGTGTTCACAGCAAATTACGGTACCTGCCAAAGCTCGAATCCGTCCTAGGGTGCCCGTATCGCGGAATCGTCACAGACGGCTAGAATCGGCGCCATGAATCACACAGCAAGGAACCTCATTCGAGTCGCCGGGGTCGTTGTGGGACTCGGTGCAGCTGTATGGGCACTTCGAGACCGACTACTTCCGGCCCCTGAAGTCCCCTCCGAACCTCCACCGCGATTCCGCACGGTCGCGACGTCAACCGATGACCAAAGAGAATCCGGAACCGATGATCTCACCGCGATCAAAGGTATCGGACCAGTCACAGCGGCAAAACTCGCAGACAACGACATCCACAGCTTCAAAGCGATCACCAACATGACGCCCGAGAGCCTTGCCGACGCAGCAGGAACTTCGTCCGAAGCTGCAGGAGCGTGGATCAAGTCGGCGGCCGCGCTCGTCTGAGCATGTTGTACCTCACCGAGCCTGAAAGTCTCGGCGATCTCGTCCCAGAGGAACCGAGATATCGGACTGATCAGATTCGGAACTGGCTGTACAAGACACCAGTGCTGACAACAGACGATATGACCAACCTGCCGAGAACTCTCCGCGAAGAGATTCGCCCTCAGCACTGGCCGTTCAACCTCGACCTCGAACTGACGGCGGACAGAGGACAGACAAAGAAGTGGCTCTTTCGTTGTAAAGATGGGTCCCCCATCGAGTCGGTCTTGATGGGGTATGCGAACCGAACGACGCTATGCATTTCCTCCCAGGTCGGTTGCGCAATGGGCTGCACCTTCTGTGCGACAGGACAGTTCGGTTTCGATCGGCATCTCGATGCTGGCGAGATCACTGCTCAGGTCGCCTACGCGAACGCGTTCTTGGCGGCAACACCTCTTCCCCGCAGCCCTGAACGCGTGAGTAACGTCGTATTCATGGGCATGGGCGAGCCGCTCGCCAACTACAAGAACACCGTCGAGTCCCTCAGACGCATGATCGAAGTCATGGAGATGTCGGCAAGGTCGATCACGGTGAGCACTGTTGGATTCGTTCCAGGGATGCGCAAGCTGATCGACGAACCATGGCCCGTGAATCTGGCTGTGAGCTTGCATTCGACGATCCCCTCAGAGCGTTCAAAGCTCGTACCGATCAATGATCGATATCCCATTGACGACGTCGTGGCCGCTGCCCTCGACTACTACGAGGCAAAGGGCAGACGGATCTCGCTCGAGTGGACCTTGATAGCTGATGCGAATGATTCCGACGAGGAGGCGACAGGCCTGGCACGAATCGCGAGGCACTTGAGCGCACACGTCAACGTGATCGCTCTGAACCCGACCCCATTGAGCATGGACAGACCACCAGACAACGACCATGTACGGCGATTCATCGGCACCCTCAAGCGTGAGGGTGCAAACGTCACGTTGCGCGATACGCGCGGCCAGGACATCGATGCAGCTTGCGGCCAACTGCGTCTCCGCGCTCAGCGCGCGTAACCACGGCACTAGCCTCATTCACAACTGAACGGAGCTTGATGAGACTTGAGACGGGGGCGAAGGCTCCGACCTTCACAGCGATCGATCAAACAGGGAGCACACGACACTCATCCGATTTCGCAGGGAAGAAACTCGTGGTGTACTTCTATCCAAAGGCGTTCACCCCGGGCTGCACGACCGAGAGTTGCGACTTTGGCGAACGACACGAGACGTTCACAGTGAACGGCTACACGATCCTGGGCATCTCTCCAGACACACCGAAGAAGCTCTCAGACTTCAAAGCCGAGTACGACCTCCCCTTCGATCTCCTGTCGGATCCTGACAACGCTATCGCTAGCAACTTCGGGGCGTATGGGATGAAAAAGAACTACGGCCGCGAGTACATGGGCATCATCAGGTCGACATTCCTCATCGACGAGAAGGGGATCATCGAACAAGCCTTCTACAACGTTCGAGCGAAGGGGCACGTCGAGCGAATGACGCTCGAGGTCGAGAAATGAGCGCCGTCAGAACGGCTGTTTTCCCCGTAGCCGGACTCGGAACACGGTTTCTGCCGGCCACAAAGTCGATACCCAAGGAACTGCTGCCGATCGTTGACCGGCCACTCGTCCAGTACGCGGTCGACGAAGCAAGGGAGGCGGGTATCGAGAATCTGATATTCGTCACAGGCCGAGGAAAAGGGGCAATCGAGGACCACTTTGACGTGAGCTACGAGCTAGAGGAAACCTTGAAGTCACGGGACAAATTCGCGGAGCTCGAGGCACTCAGAAAGCTACGCCCGGCACCCGGACAGGTCGCATACGTCCGCCAGATGGAACCACTCGGCCTCGGTCACGCCGTGTGGTGCGCAAGACACCTGATTGGAAATCAACCCTTTGCGGTGTTGCTTGCCGACGAACTCATCCTTTCAGATCGACCGCCTCTCGCGGAGATGATCGAACTCCACGAACAGCACGGGGGAAACGTCGTCCTCGTGGACGAGGTCCCGGACGAGTCGACGAGCAAGTACGGGATCATCGACCCGGGCGACGAAACGGGAAACGCGATCAGTATCACATCAGTCGTAGAGAAGCCTGATATCGCGAATGCACCGTCGAATCTCGCGATAATCGGCCGCTACATCCTCGATCCATCGATCATGGGGATCCTCAGCTCAACTACCAAGGGAGCAGGCGGAGAGATCCAGCTCACGGATGCGCTGCTCGCATCGATCGGATCAACTCCATTCCACGCCCTCCGAATGACTGGCGAGCGGTACGATTGTGGATCAAAGCTCGGATTCATCGAAGCCACGCTTCACCTCGCGTTGCGCAGGGAAGACCTGGGCCCAGATGTCCAGCTGATGATCGACGGGCTGGCTCGAGCGTAGAACTGTGACCCAGCCCCCTGAATCCCCGAGACAAGGGTGGAATGTGACAAAACTCAACGAGCTCTATCAGGTTGGCCAATCCGTCTGGTACGACTTCATCCGCAGGGACATGCTTACTGGTCCTGGACTGCGCGACCTCGTGGAAGAGGGAATCAAGGGTGTCACGAGTAACCCCTCGATATTCGAAAAGGCGATCGCTAGTTCTGACCTCTACGACGAACAATTGCGCCTGCTCGCGACCTCTGGCCCTGAAGCTGCATTCGAGACAGTGGCGATCAAGGACATTCGGA
>BTQL01000116.1:0-3901 GCA_036985855.1 Acidimicrobiia bacterium
GCCGAAGCAGAGACCGAGGCCGAAGCCGGAACGGACGCGGAGGCATAGTTTGAGCCGATCCCCTGGCGCGTCGGTTGGCGGCCAGGCGGTCATCGAGGGCGTGATGATGCGCGCCCCGGACGCCTGGGCAGTTGCTGCACGGCGTCCGGACGGTGTCATCGAGGCAAAGCGCAATGAACTTCCCGCCCTCTCGAGCCGAAACCCTCTCGCCAAGGTGCCGTTCCTTCGCGGCGTCTTTGTGCTCTTAGAGGCTCTGACGCTCGGGTTCCAGGCGCTGTCGTGGTCTGCTGAGAAGTCCGGTGTAGAGGAAGACGAACTCGGCCGCAAGGAGATCATCTTCACGATGGTCGTCGCAGTGGTCGGTGCACTCGCGATCTTCGTCATCGGCCCGGCCTTCGCAGCGAACTGGTTGAAGAACCTGCTCGGTGGCAATTCCCTCCTATTCGTCGTGCTCGATGGAGCTCTTCGGATCGGTCTGATCGTTGGCTACATCTGGTTGATCGGTCGCACAGCGGAGATCCAGCGTGTTTTCCAATATCACGGTGCGGAGCACAAGACGATCCACGCCTATGAGAACGGTGACCCGCTCGACATATCGTCGATCCAGAAGTACAGCCCACGCCACCCGCGTTGTGGAACGTCGTTCATCATCATCGTTGCGATGGTCGCTTTCGTCGTGTTCCTCACCCTTGCACCACTGCCATTCGCATGGCAGGTAGCGGCTCGAATCCTGCTCATTCCCGTTATCGCAGGCATCTCCTATGAGGTCCTGAGGGCCGCCGCCGGCCACCGTTGGGTTGCATGGGTATCCAAGCCCGGCATCTGGATACAGGCGATAACCACCAAGGAGCCTTCAGACGACCAGGTCGAAGTCGCCGTTGCTTCCCTGCTCGCTGCCCTCGACCCTGCTGACGTCGACGACGTCAAGCAACGCGGCGCTGTGGCTCCCGCTGCACTTGCGGCGGAGTATGACCTCGGGGTGTCCGATGGATGACGGTCTCAGGGCGCGACTCGGTGCAACCGAAGCGACATTTGAAGAGACACTCGTCCAGCTTGTTGATCCCGATGTGCTCGGAGACCAGAACCGCTATCGCGAGGTGACCACGAAGCACGCTGAATTGAAGTCTGTCGTCGAGACCTACCGAAGGTACCTCAACGCGGAACAGGAGATCGCTGAAGCGAAAGATCTCGTCGCGAGCGAACATGACCACGAGATGGTCGAATTCCTCAAGGAGACGATTTCGGAACGCACAGCAGAACTCGAGGGACTCGAGGCCGACCTGCGAAAGCTCCTCGTTCCAAAGGATCCGGACGATGACAAGGACGTGATCGTTGAGATCCGTTCTGCAGCAGGCGGCGACGAGGCAGCTCTGTGGGCGGGTGATCTGTATCGCATGTACGAACGGTTCGCAGAACGATCAGGCTGGTCCATCGAGCCAATCGACATCGCGCCGACGGATGGTGGCGGAATCAAGGAAGCAACGTTCGCCGTCAAAGGGAAGGGCGCATACGCACGGTTCAAGTACGAGGCAGGACCTCACCGCGTCCAGCGTGTCCCGAGAACAGAGTCCCAGGGGCGGATCCACACATCGATGGGCACCGTCGCGGTGCTGCCTGAGGTCGAGGCGGTCGAGGTGGAGATCCACGACAGTGATCTGATCGTCGAGACGATGCGGTCCCAGGGCCCGGGAGGCCAGTCGGTGAATACGACGGATTCTGCTGTCCGGCTGACACACAAGCCGACAGGCATCGTGGTGTCCTGTCAGGACGAGAAGTCGCAGCTTCAGAACAAGCTCAAGGCGATGCGTGTGATGCGTGCAAGGCTTTACCAGATTCAGCTCGAAGAGCAGATGGGGGAGCGGGCATCGGTTCGCAGGTCACAGGTTGGTTCGGGTGAGCGTTCCGAGAAGATCCGCACGTACAACTTCAAGGAGAACCGTGTCACGGATCATCGCATTGGGCTTACGGTGCACTCGCTTCCCGCTGTGCTCGACGGGGACCTCGAAGCCATCCACGCTGCGTTGATCGCTGACGACGTTGCCCAGAGGCTCGCAGAGGAAGTGTGACCTGTGCGGTCACAGGACATTCTCGCGGGTGTCGATGGCCTTCCTGAGCACGAGGTCATCCGACTGCTGGTTGCCGCCACAGGCCGATCGAGATCCGATGTCATTTTGGGTTTCGATGTTTCTCCGGCGGATCGCGAGACCTTTGACGGTTTCATCCAGCGAAGACTCGGCGATGAGCCACTCCAGTACATCGAGGGAACCGTGCCATTTGGGCCCGTTGAACTCCATGTCGACCACCGAGTGTTGATCCCGAGGCCGGAGACCGAGTACCTGTTCGAGTTGGTGACGGCAATGGCTCGTGAGCCTCGGGTGATCGTTGACCTATGTACAGGCAGCGGCAACCTCGCGCTTGCTTTGGCTCGGACCTTCCCGTCCGCCGAGGTGTATGCGGTCGACGTCTCTGAGGCTGCCGTATCTGTTGCCGAGCGAAACGCCGCAGACAACAGGCTCAACGTGGCTGTGCTGGTCGGAGACCTCTTCGATGCTCTCCCTTGCGGGATCAGGGGGACGGTTGACGTATTGGTCTCGAATCCTCCGTATCTCGCCGCCGGTGAACGGGCTGATCTTCCCGCTGACGTGCTGGCCGAACCGGACATGGCGCTGGTAGCAGGTGAGCACGGCGATGAAGTGCTCGCCCGGATCGCCGCATCGGCTGTCGATTGGCTCGCCCCGGGCGGATTGATCGCCTGCGAGATCTCCGAGTTCCGTGGAGAGGAGGCTGCGCGACTTTTCGAACGGTACGACGCGATGATTCACCGCGACCTGACCGGACGTGATCGTTACGTCATCGGAAGGCTCAGATTCAGGTAGCGTTCGACAGACCGCACCGGGAGGGTGAATGGACGTTGCCGCCGCAGCGAGAGCAATCAAACGAGGCGAGATCATCGGTGTTCCGACCGACACTGTCTACGGGATCGCTGCCGATCCATACGACGAGGCAGCACTCGATCGTTTGTACGAGCTGAAGGATCGCGACGATGGCAAACCGATCGCGATCCTGGTTGCTTCCCTTGAGCAGGGCCTCTCGCTTGGCGCCATGACCGACCGGGCATTGGAACTGGCGGATCGTTACTGGCCGGGCGCCGTCACCCTCGTTGTACCTCGTCTTGATACCGCGCCTGGTTGGCTCGGTGACACGAAGCGCCGAACGGTCGCACTGCGTTGCCCCGATCATCCCGTGGCGCTTGAACTGCTCGAGTTGACCGGACCGCTTGCGGTGACCTCTGCGAACAAGTCGGACACCGAGCCCGTTCGGTCGGCTTCCGAAGCGGAGGCGATCTTCGACGGTGAGGTCCTGACGTATCTGCCAGGCGATGCCGGGGGAGGAGAACCTTCGACACTCGTCGATCTCACCCAGCCAGCCGAAGTTGTCCTACGGTCAGGTCCGATTCTGCCGTGAAGAGAAGCACCTGGTTGGGTATTGGCGTTGGGACGCTGATCTCTGCCCTCGGCCTGTGGTTCGGACTCTTGGCGATCCAGACAAGCCGGATAACAGGTCTCGCGATCATCTCTGTTGGCATCATCTTTGCGATGTACGGTGTGACGGCGTTCAGCGGAGCCGAGGATCCTGGCACGGTCGCGTTCCACTCGGCGCTCTACGCGATACTTGCGGCCGCAACTCTTGTCGTGATGTTCACAGTCACCGGATCCCCCTCCTATGTTGTTGCTGCACCAACTTTCGCAGTCGGCGTTGGCGGGACGATCGGTCTCTCACCTCGTGGGGACCCGTACCGGACTTTCGCCCGTTTCGCGGCGGTTGCACTCGTAACTGCCGTGGTCGTCTTCGTGTACTGGGTCGATTCCACTGTGTACGCACTGGTTGCACCCGTGCTCGC
>BTQL01000117.1:0-3879 GCA_036985855.1 Acidimicrobiia bacterium
TGCCTTATCAGTTGCTGCTGGCACTGCCCTACGTCTTAACAATCGTTGCGTTGGTCATCAACAGAAGCAGGTCTCAGGTTCCACTGGCGCTGGCAATCCCATACCACCGCGGCCAGCGGTAACCAGGAACTCCTCTGTCAGGACCAATGCGTCGTCACCGTCCGATCGCCGGCGACGCCGGCACGGTTGAGGATGCACGTCCCTCGGTCAGCGAATGGGGAGTCCCCACTCGTTGAGCTGATTCTTCACGGTCTCGTACTTGAGATTCCACTCGTCGGAGACCTCCATCCGGGGCAGGTCGTAGAGTTCGTGAATGGTCTTGCCCTTGGGTGGACTCGCCATGGTCGGCTCGTACTTCGCGATGCACTTGAGAGCTATCTCGTTCGCTTGTTTCCGGGTCATGCCGGTAGCGGCCCTTGTCGCCTCGCCCATGATCCTGGCCTCGACACCCGAGATCATGTCGATGTCGTCGCCACCCGTGATCCCGCTCGGGCCGGGTCCTGTGTGCTGCCCGCTCGACACGGCGACGACGCCGTTCACCGCAGCCTCGTAGAGGACCTCCTCCGTTCCGGCCCTTGCGTTGACGAACACGTTCTGACCAATCGGAAACACCGAGTTACGGGCCATCGCCTGACCGCTGATACTCTGCACCCACAACGTCTGGGGATGTGTCGTAGCGCCATTCTTCAAACTCATGTGAACCGGGTGGTTAACAACGATGGTTGCGTCATATGCAACAGCCGCAAGCAGGGTCGCTGCGGTGCCGGCGATCGCTGCGCCCTCGGCGGGTCCTGCCCACCCGCCGATCATCGGTGCCAGCAATGCCGCGATATTGAGTCCGTTCTCAAGGCCGGCAACTGCGCGGCTGAGACGGTCGTAGTCGGTCTTCATCTCCGTCAGCAGTGCCGCATAGATGAAGTCGTTTTTGCGCAGGCCCCGTTCCTCGTTGATGACGGCGATAGCGGGTGGTGACGTCGCTGAGGTGCCCGGAGCTACGAACAGAGGTTTTCCTGGTCTGCCCACCCGGCGGATCGCTTCACGGATCCACCCGACTTCCTGAATGGCGCCGTGAACTTCGAGAGGTGAGAACGGCCTCACCTCTCGGCCCTCGATGTACGCCGGATTCGCGTTGGTGACCATGTCATTCGTCGGCTCCATCGCGTACATCATCATCAGCTTCGTGTAGGTGTCCCCCTCCGAAACGCTCGATCCGGCAGCACCACCAAGCACAATCGAACGGGTGGAGCTCTCTGGCCTTCGAGCTTGCAGGCAAACCTGGTCCTTTCCACTACCGAACCACAACGGCATGTTCAGATTGTCCAAGCATCTGAATATCTCGTCCTCACTGAATCGGATCACCTTCTGGGTGTCGAGCACCCATAGGCCGGTCTCGACCGCAAACTCCACCGCTGCTGCAAACAGACGATCAGCCATAGCGTCATCGGAGGGGATGATCTCATCCCGATCGAATCTCAGGTCGTACTTCTCCATCAGCCGCCGGACACGGGGAAGGATTGCAATGTCGAAGTCCTCCTCGTGTACCCGCTTCCCCATGGTGCAGCGTTCCATCGTCTCGAAATACAGTCCGGGCACGTCTCTTCCTTTCGGTCAGGTAGAGCGCCGAAACACTCCCATGCTTCGATCCTCTGGTGTCAATTGCTCTCGACTCCCAGGAGCCGATCACAAAGATCGACGCCGTCGAAAGCCGTTTCTGCGTAGCCGTCTGCGCCGATCTCATCGGCATACTCTTGACTGGTAGGCCCACCACCGATGATCACGTGGTACTTGTCGCGGACTTCGTCATCGTGCATCATCTTGATCGTGTCCCGCATCAGCGGAAGACTCGTGCTCAGCAGCCCGGACATCCCAATGACGTCTGCGCCCTCTGTCTCGGCGACGTCGATGAAGTCGGTCAGCGCTACGTCGCGTCCCAGATCGATCACTTCGTAACCGTTCACTGTGAGCAAGGCACGAGCAATATTCTTGCCAATGTCGTGTATGTCGCCTTTTACGGTGCCGATGATCACCTTTCCTTTGGTGATGGATTCGTCATCGGCGAAATATGGCTCGAGTACGTCCACGGCGGCCTGCATTGCCCGAGCGCTCAGCACCATCTCGGGGAGGAACATCTCCATCCGGCCGAAACGGTCGCCGACCTCGCGGATACCGGGAGTCAGCCCCTCCTCGATGGAAGTCAACGGAGAAACTCCCGCCTCGAGTGCGGCCTCGGCCGCAGCGACGCTCTTCTCTTCGTCGCCGGCCATCACGGCGTCGAACATCTCTGCGAAGAGGGCTCGCTCTTCGTCGGTGTGATTGCTGCCGATCATTACATGATCCTCCTTTGGATCAACGGTTGACAGATATGGGCACCGGTCGAATCGTCGGCTTCTCCTTCAGTCGACCGTTCGAACGAGATTGAACGAAACCTGCGTGGTCAGAAAGTAGTTGCGTGAGTACATCACGGAGCGACCGGATCTGTCGAAGAAGATCTCGGCCAAACCCAATACCGGCGTGCCGTCGGGGACATCGAGCCACACGCTCACTGATCCGCTTGCGTCCGTCGCCGACAGTTCAGTATTCGTGTGATGCAGCTTCGGTGAACCCGCCTCGATCACGAAGTCCAACAGGGAGCCACTCGAGTATGCCCTGAGCCTGTCGACATTCACGTACTTGGGAAGAATGTACGTGCCGAACGTAGCAGCAGGGATTTCAGACGCTGTCGCGGTCGTCCGAACATAGACGACAGGTTCACCAAGCCTGACTCCAAGAGCACTCGCCACGTCCTCATCTGCAAAGGCCTCCTGAACCGACCAGGAGGAACGAGCGAAGCTCACCCCTGCGGATTGTGACAAACTGCGAAAACTCCGCAGCCGCTCGATTCCGGGCCGTAGCGACGCTGGCTTCTCCTCCGCTACGAAGGTGCCAACACCCCTTCGGCGCTCTATCACTCCCTGAGTTTGCAGCTCCGTCAGCGCCTCGCGCAGGGTCGGCCGCGAGATCCCCAACTCGGCGGCCAGATCGTTTTCCGACGGCAATCGGCCCCCGGGCTGATAGCGCTGATCGCCGATGAATTCAATCACTGCCTCGATTGCTCGCTGATACAACGGCTCTGCGTACGTAAGCGGATCACGAGCGAATCTCGACCTCATCACCAAAATATGGCTCCTCGAATCTCTTCACAAACGGTGTGCAGTCAGACGTCTGACAAGTGTTGGTTACGCAATACTGCACTGTCCACATCCGACCGTTGCTGCCGTCACCTTCGGCTGATACCTCACCCGTTGGTCAAAACAACAAATTGATCATACCAATATAGGTTCCCAACCGCAAGGCGTGGCTGCGTCGGCAACGACGCCGCATGCAGCCCCGTGCCATCGGAAAGCTGAACCGCTGTTTCCATCGCTCCCATGGGGATCGCCGTGCATTCCAACGAGAAACGGCCCGAGCACTTCGATGTCACGCTTTCCCAGCGAAAAGAGCTACGCGGCAGCCCGCACCCCGGTCGCGGTCGCAATTCTGTCGGCTGACAATCGCGTCGCCGGGCCTCTCGAGTTCCGATCCATTTCGCTCGTTGATCGAGACAAGCGACGGTCGCAAGAAACGCGAAGGGTCGGTTCGGGTGGAGAATGACAGCCTGAGGCTGTTACTATTGTGCTGGTCAATAACCAACAAACGTTGGATGTTTCGGGAGGCACGGATGGAGTTCAGTCTGCCCGCATCGATAGAGGAGGCAGCCGCCATCAAGGCTGCCGATCCTCGAGCGACTATCCTCGCAGGTGGTACTGACCTCATGGTTCAGATCAACTCCGGGCACGCCTCCCCGACCCACGTAATCGGGTTGCGCAGGATCGAAGAGTTGACTCAGTATCAGGATCGTCG
>BTQL01000118.1:0-3869 GCA_036985855.1 Acidimicrobiia bacterium
CTCTCACCTTCAACGGGGAGATCTACAACTTCATCGAGATTCGTACGTCAGATCGCCAGATCGCCGATGCAACGACCGGTGGTTCCGATACAGAGGTGTTGTTCGATGGGCTTGTCCGATACGGACTCGACTTCCTGACGAGGCTGAACGGAATGTTCGCTCTCGCTTTCGTTGATGCTGACGGAGTTGGGTATCTCGTTCGCGACCGCATCGGTATCAAACCTCTCTATTACGAGGAGCATGCTTCATATCTGGTCTTTGCATCAGAGCTTCCAGCCCTTGCTGCGGTGACAGGGCGTACTCGTGATCCAGACGTCCATGGGTGGTACAGCTACGCACGAGCCCGGTACCCGATCGAATCCTCAACTTTCGACGCGGGGGTCAAGATGCTGCCCCCGGGTCACATCCTCAGATTCGAACGCGGCGAATCACGGCTCATCGAGTATTGGCGAAATACTGGCGAGGTCGACTACGGCGTATCCGAAACTGAGATGATCGCGAACGTCCACGACCTCTTGCAGGACTCCGTGCGCCTTCGCATGCGCTCTGATCATTCGTTCTGCACGTTCCTCTCCGGCGGTCTAGATTCGAGTTTGCTCACGGCGATGGCGGTTGAGACGAAACCCGATCTCCAGACATACAGCGTGACGGTGGAGTCGGGGGAATTCGATGAGTCCCCATTCAGTTCCCGTGCTGCGACAGACCTGGGTACCGAACACCGGGAGCTCTCTGTGGATCGGCCATCCTTTCAGCGCGCTTTGGGGTCGTTGTGGCGTCACGCACAGACCCCTCTCGGTGTGCCAAACCAGGTCGCTATCTACTCGCTCAGTGAGTTGGTGTCACTGCGGCAACGGTGCGTGTTGTCGGGCGAAGGCGCAGATGAGTTGTTCGGTGGATACGGACGGATCTTCCTCCTGCCGCGCGATTGGGCAGCGCTGGAAACCGCCCGTTCTACTGGTGATGCCAGGACCGTGCGCCGATTTGCTGATGCGTACGGGACCGATACCTTCGGCGACTACATCGAGGCCTTCATTCACAGGTATACGTACGTTTCCCACGACACGGCGAAGAGTCTGCTCTCGTGGCTGTTCAGCTCCGAGGAGATCGACCAGGCCCGTTCATGGTTTGAGTACCGAGTGCGTCAACTCTTCGGTGAGTATTGCGAGACGGATCCCTCCGATGCGCTCTTGCGGGTGTTCCAGCGGCTCCACCTCCCCGGCCTGTTGCTTCGTCTCGATGTAGCGACGATGGCCCATAGCGTCGAGGCCCGGGTGCCGTTTCTCGACCACCGATTGGTTGAGTACGCGAATTCTCTCCCGATGGCGCTGAAGATGCATCGTCTTGACACCTTCGAATCTGCGGTGGCAGCCGGGGCGATGGGTCCGCAACTGAGCGAGGCACACAACATCCCGAAATGGCCTTTGAAGCGAGTAGCGGCCGGGTACCTGGACACGTTGATAGTCGATCGTCCCAAGATGGGTTTCCCCATTCCACCATCGTTCTATGGCAGTGAGGCGACGACCCCCATGCGCGGGTACGAAACATGGCTGGACACCAACCTCCACCGCACCGAGCTTAGGATGACGAGATGAGGGCAATACTGCTATCGGCGGGTGTCGGGTCGCGGCTCATGCCACTTACTCGCAACACCCCGAAGAGCCTCATCGACATTGGTGGGGGATATACGCTTCTGGAACGCCAGTTGAAGGCGCTCATCGACGGCGGTATCGACCATGTTTCGATCGTCACGGGTTACAAGTCACGGCAGATCGAAGCGAAGGTCGCGGACCTCTCTTCGCCCAAGATCGAGATCGTGTTCAATCCGTTCTATCAGCTAGCCAACAACTCCGTTTCAGCCTGGTTCGGGCTACGGGGGCGGACGGAAGACGTGATGCTGATCAACGGCGACGACATCTTCTCATCACGGATCATCGAGCGTCTTCGCACGTCGAACTGTGAGATCGGCATGGCTGTGTCCTTCAAGACGCTGTATGACGATGACGACATGAAGGTCACAATCCGAGAGGGGACGGTCGTTGATGTTCGCAAAACCATCTCACCGGATTGCACCGATGCGGAGTCGATCGGAATGACCGTGTATCGAGGTCGAGGGTTACGGTCCATGCAGGAGCAGCTGCGGCTGATGATGGAGGATGAACCTGCTCATCAGCTTTTTTACCTAGAAGCTTTGCGCAACGCAGCCGCGGATGGCCAGGCCATTGAACCGATCGAGTGCGCGGCAGATGAGTGGGCAGAGATCGACTTCCACCCCGATCTCGAGTTCGCCAAGTCAGTTGTCGCGCGTACGACGGTCATCAACGAGACGCCATGAAGTTTGATCGCCGGCGGCCGTCCCACTGGCTACGAGCGGGATGGATCACCGTTGTGCTCGGTGTTTCTAGCCTGGTTGCCTGGCTGCTACCTCGGAATGAAGATTCAGCGGTAGTCCTCAGCGGTCACGCATTGAACGGCAATCTCGCTTCGCTGTATGCGGCGCGTTCGTTCGCCGATCCCGGGTTGACGTGGCACTACGCCGCTATGTCGATCACGACTGCGCCGACGGATTCCGACATCGTGATTCTCCTGCTGTGGCGATTTCGTGATGCTTTGCGTGTTGCGCGGGCGCGTGCTGTCGTCACGGACCATGGTCCGGGCGTTCTGAGTGTCCTCCAGCGGTTGCGGCCCCAGATCGTGTTCATCGACGTGTGGCATGGCGTCGGTTTCAAAGCGCTCGGATCCGAGTATGGGAGGAAGATGAAGCGATACCGCGGGATGGTTGCAGCCTCTCAATGGGACGCCGACAACCAGGTGCTGTCAACCGGGATTCAGCGAAGTCAGGTCGCACCCCTTGGTTATGCGCTGATGGACACGATCGTCGCGGCGCGTGCTAGACCCGTTGAGTTGGGTGGGAGTCGTCGACGTAGGTTGCTCGTGGCCCCTACATGGTCTCACGGTCGCTCGGACGATTTCGAGAGCCTGACGAGCTCAAATGTGACGCTCGCCCTGGCCGGGTGGGCCTCGGACCGGGGTTGGGAGTTCGTTGTGCGAGCGCATCTCAACACCGCAGGAGCGTCGGAACCAACAGGGACTGTTCGGTACATGGGCATGGCATCCTTCCCAGACACGGTTGCTCTGATGGTTGACACCGACATCCTCATTACCGATTGGTCAAGCATCGCGACCGACTTTCACGGTTTGGGACGTCCCGTTGTGTTCTGGGATCGGCCCTGTCCTTTCTCTGAAGTTCGGATGAGTATGGACGATCGGGTCGGACCTCTCGTCGCATCTGTTGGAGAACTCACTGAGAAGCTCGATTTGATCGTGGCTGATGATTCATGGTTCGAGCGTCTCTACGGTCGACGTCAACGGGCGCTTGTCGAGCGGGTTCATGGAGCAGGTTTGGATGGCCGTGCAGGTTCGCGGGTCGCGGAGTTTCTGTCTTCGGTGATCGTCACATGAAGCGTCTGATGCCAACGCTCGTGACTTTGGTGCTTCTTGCTGCCATGGCGGCGTATGTAGCCACACAACGTGACTTGATCAGAGCACTCGCCGGGGTGAGCCCGACACAGGTTGGCCTTCTCCTTGCTCTCGGATTGGCCGGCTTGATCGCACAAGCGCAGCAATTCCGAACGGCGTCAACCGTATCTGACATCGAGGTAGGCACGGTTGAAGCGACCGGTCTCACAGCGGTCAACACGATGGCGAATTATTACGTGCCCGCCCGCGGCGGCACAGTTGTCAGGGCGGGATACATGTATGCGGTTCACAGCATGAGTGTGAGCTCATATGCCATGCTCGCGATCGTCACTGTTGGCACAGGACTGGTCGTAGCGGTCGCTGTCGGATTGGCTGCGACGGTGCTGCTGAAC
>BTQL01000119.1:0-3541 GCA_036985855.1 Acidimicrobiia bacterium
CGGTTTAGGAAACCGGTGCTCTATCCCCTGAGCTACGAGGGCAACGGGGCGAGGTTACCGCAGCGGTTCCCGATCGCGCCTCGGTAGCCAGATCAGACAGATGTCTCCGCTCGGGTTCGCCCGCAGGTTTGGTAGGACGGCTAGGTTCCCCTCGATGGAGCACAACCTTGGCTGATCGACCCCGCGACGATTGGTGGCTCGCGTCCGACGACAAGTGGTACCCGCCGGATCTGCGACCCGACGTGGCTATCTCTGAGCCAGAGACGTGGGTTCCTCACACGAATCGCACATTCGGTACGGCTGTTCCCCGAACGCTCACCAAGATCTTGGTATGGGCTCTGATGGTGACGTCGGTCTTCCTCGTGGTCGCGGCGTTCTTCGGTCTACGGCACGCGGCAACCGTTCGTTCAGCAACATCGACACCTGGTTCGATCGACACAGCGGAGTTTGTGGCTCTTGGCTGGTCGGGGATCGCTGTATTGGGGATATTCGTTTCCGGTGTGCTCGTCATCGTGTGGGCCTTCCAAACATCCAAGAGGCTGGATGCCCGTGGTTCCACGGGGCGACGTTGGAGAGGCGGATGGACGATCGGTTCCTGGTTCATACCCATCGCGAGCCTCGTGCTGCCGAAGCTCGTATTCAACGAGCTCGAGCGGGTCGCTCAGGTTCCATACACAGGGCAGCCGATCGGTGACACGTGGAAGGCAATGTCCCGCAGCCAGCTGGGCGACCTCTGGTGGCTCCTGTGGGTAGCGGCCTTGATTCCCCTGCAGATCGTCCAGATCGTGGCCACCGATCAGATCGATGACGGCGGCACGATCGCGATGATCGCGACGGTAACCGCGATCTCTTACGTCCTCTTCGCTGGCGCGGGAGTGGCGTTGGCCTTCGTGATCCGGGGCATCGAGCGGGCTTCTCGGTCCTGATCGGTGTCGGTATCTCGAGTAGGTGCCTACCGTTGCGTTCTCACAGGAACGACGCGGTTGTACGTTTCATTCACGGCGTCCCCGAGATCCGGGAACCGAATGTGGGTACGCAGCGTCTAACTTGTGAAACAATTCACAAACTGAGTTTCTGTCAGGCGGGTCGCAATTCTCTCTCCCTCCTTCCTCCCTGCTGCCCGACTGACAGGAAAGACGATCGGACAACGGTCCCACCCGAACCGATCGTCTCTCGATCACCCCGTGCTCTGTCCCCCCTTGGCACGGGGTGATCGCTTTTCTGAGCGTCGGACTTTCGTCCTGCGACACGTCCCACATCCGCGGGCGTATATTCGATGCACATTCGAGCAGCGGGTACAGTCGTCCTCAGGATGTCAGAATCCGTACAAGCTGAAGTTGTGCACATCGGGAGGGTCGTATGCGGTCGATCGAAACCAACGGGATCACCCTCGCTGTCGATGATCGCGGCGACGGCGATCCCGTCGTGCTACTCCACGGGTTCCCCGAACTGGCGTACTCGTGGCGACACCAGATCCCTGCATTGTTCAACGCCGGATACCGCGTCATCTCCTTCGACCAGCGCGGCTATGGATCAAGCACCAGGCCCGAAAGCCTCGAGGAGTACCGTCTCGAGTATCTCGTCGGTGACGTCCTCGGCGTCTTCGACCGGCTTGGCATCGAGCGCGCGACCATCGTTGGCCACGACTGGGGGAGCATCGTGGCATGGACCGCTGCTGTCACCCACCCCGATCGCGTCGAGCGGGTCGTGAGCCTCAACGTGCCGTATCGAGGAGCCTGTTTCGGGTTCCCGACAACGAAGGTGCTGGCGGAGCAACTCGCCGACCGATTCGGTTATGTGCTCATGTTCCAGGAGGAAGGGGCTGCAGAAGCGGGATTCGCTGCCGATCCTGAGGGCTGGTTGATGGCCTTCTACGCGGGTGGGGCGCGGGGCAAGACCTACATGACCGATGAGGAGTTCTCGACCTACGCAGAAGCCTTCAAGGCCGGTGGTATCACAGGACCCGTCAACTGGTACCGCAACATCGACGCCAACGCTGCTGCCCTGGCGGCGACGGTCGATACTCAGATTGTGCAACCGACGCTCATGATTGCTGCTGACAACGATCCCGTGCTGCCGCTATCGCTCACGGAGGGGATGGATCGTTGGGTGAAAGAGCTCGAGGTGGTGGTGATCGGGGACTCGGGGCATTGGACACAGCAGGAACAACCGGATGCGGTGAACGCTGCGTTGATCGGTTGGCTCGACGGGACGGCATGATGCGGAGGTTTCGCGATTGGATCTTCTCCATCCCAACCGTGGTCGCGTTTGGGCTCACGCTCGGGGTGTTCGACCTCATCGGTCGTGTAGCGCTGTTGTTCGGTCTGAGACCGTTCGAGTGGGTGATGGGGGTGATGCAGCGAACGCTGCTTGCGGTGTTCACGATCTCAGGGGTGCGCATCGATGTCGAAGGCCTCGATGGCATAGATCCATCGGGCGGCTATCTCTTCGTCTCGAATCATCAGAGCATGTACGACATCCCGATATTCGGGGGCATCCTCATCAGGAAGTACCCGAAGTACGTCGCCAAGACGTCGCTGGCGAAGGGGATTCCCGCCATCAGCCTGTACCTCAAGAAGGGCGGGAACGCCCTCATCGACCGCGGCGATAGGGACAAGGCCGTTGCCGCCATAACTCAGATGGCGCGCGAGGGCCAGGCGCGCGATGTGTCTGCAGTGATCTTCCCCGAGGGAACGAGGTCTCGCGACGGGTCGCTCGGGGTGTACAAGGTGTCGGGTGTCGCTGCGCTGATGGAAGGTGCGCCCGACCTCGAGATCGTCCCAACCGTGATCGACGGTTCGTGGAGGGTGTTTGCCAACAACATGTTCCCCATTCCCTTCGGTACTCATGTGAGAGTCCGGTTCGGTGAGCCCATCGCTCGCAGCGTCGCGGATGACCCGGCGGAGGTCGTGGATCGCTGCGCTCGATGGGCGGCGGATGTGCTTGCATCCTGGAACTCGGGGGAGAGTGCTGCGCCCTGATAGTCTGGGTTCATGGAAGACGTACGTATCGGCTTGTTCATCGACTACGAGAACCTCGCAATCGGAGCCCGTGAGGATCTCGGCATCACTTTCGACTTTGGACCTATCGCGGAGGCTCTCGCTGAGCGTGGAAGGGTCGTTGTCCGGCGCGCCTATGCCGATTGGTCCCGGTTCGAGGTGGACCGCCGCATGCTCACCGATAACCATGTCGAACTCATCGAGATCCCTCAGCGGCGCGGTGCGGTGCGGAAGAACGCAGCCGACATCAAGATGGCGGTGGATGCGGTCGAGCTCGCTTTCGAGCGCGACTACGTAACAACATTTGTCATCTGTACCGGTGACTCCGACTTCTCTCCACTGGTCCACAAGCTGCGGGAGCTCAACAAGCAGGTCATTGGCGTGGGTCTCAAGGCGTCGACATCGGCGCTTCTTCCTCCGGCGTGCGACGAGTTCCTGTTCTACGAGAACCTCGACGGCGTGGACATCCCGCAAGCCCGTGTCATCAAGAGAGGTGGAGGCGAGCCCAAGACGCAGGTCAAGGACCTCGAGGCTCTCGACGG
>BTQL01000120.1:0-3285 GCA_036985855.1 Acidimicrobiia bacterium
CCCAGCAGGCAGTCGAGGAGCTTGAGAATCGAGAAGCCAAGATCGAAGCCCGAGAACACAAGGTCGATACCGACGAGGCAAGGATGCGCGAAAGGAGTGAACGACTGCGACGTTGGGAGGATGAACTCGAGGCTCGAGAGCTACGGGCAGAGTTTGCGTCAAAGATCGCATCACGTCACTCGACGGCCGGCTCCAAGATCGGGCGAAACGAACGATGCTCCTGCGGGTCAGGCCTCAAGTACAAGCGCTGCCACGGCTTGGCTGGCCGCCGAGCATAATGCCGCCGATATGCACACAACGACGTGAAAGCGAGGATCTTGCGCATGGTCATGCTCCTAGTAGTCGCATTTGGCGAGGGCCACCTGTTGACGGTTCGGGAAGAGGATTCCCATCATCAGGGCGGGATCCCAGCGGGTCTCGCGAGGTGCAGCAGCCCACTCCTCGTAGGCCGGAGCAGGATCGATCTCGTAGCCGAGATCCGCAAAGCATGCGTGGAGTTCGACGTAGGTGTCGTACTGCTCCCGATGCCACGCCTCGTCGGGATCGGGACGAACGGGTAGGTTCAGGCCGATCCGGCATCGGGCGAGGATCTCCTGAGCCTCAGGGATGTCGTCCTCTGTGATGGCCTCGAGGTCGATCGAGTGATACGGACCGAACCGTGTTCCGACGACTGCGGGGATGTCGTTGTCGATCATGCATGCGACGATCTGTTTGTCCGCCTCAGCGAAGTCGATATCGTCGAAGGCGATATCTGTGTAGTCGCCGTATCCGGTGATCGGTTCGACATAGATCTCAGTCGGTTCTGACGGTTCGTGGCGTGTCCCACGATCGATCTCGGTTCCCTCATCGTCCAGGACGACGAGTTCAACCGACTCCCCGGGGAAAATGTCGTGCTGGAACGCAACGATGCCTAGTGATGGTCGTTGCCAAGCAATCGCTCTGTTGTTGACCGTGAGTACACCGATCGAGGCCGCGTCCGGTAACGAACTCCAGCCAACGACGCCGGTGCCGACCAGTCCCGTGAAGACTGGCCGTGTGCTTGCTGTCTCGTCAGTAACAAAGCAATCCGCTGATGTCTCTTGGCCATCGATGAGGACGAAACACGTCGTCGGGCCCCCGAAGCTGTCCCGGTACGGGTTCATGCTTATTGCGGTTGCTGTGGCGAGCTCGAATCGCGTATCCGGTATGGAGCCGATAAGGACCACCTCATCGATGACCATCCACGGACTGGCCATCCTGTCCCTGTGCTCAGCGAGGGTTCCCTCTTCGGTCTCACCGAGCACTTGCTCAGTACCGAACGCCGCGGTGTCGAACGCGAGTACAGGCGGAGGTTCGTCCTTCGGCTCCTTGGACGGTTCAGCCGCCACTCCGTCGCCTTCGGTTGCGACCGCCACCGATGATGTGGTGCCCGAACCAACGACTGGGGACGGATCCCCTTCGGCATCATCGCCACCAAGGACTGCGACAGCCACGACAACGGCGATGATCGTGGATCCTGCCCACAGCAGCCACCTAAGGATTGGTCGCTTGCCGCCCGGCTCATCGTCATACGGTGAGGTGACGAGTTCCTCGAATCGGTTGGCCATTCGATGTGCCCCCGTTGAGTCAGGCTTATCCCGAATGCTAGGCGCCGGTCGGACTACCAGAGATTCGGAGCGAGACCACGTGTGCGATCCATATCCGGCTGGGTGTGTCGTGGTCAATATGTTTGGTCCATGAGGGGCGCATGGCGGAACGTTCTTGTGACTGATCGCGTGGGTCGCGCCGTTGCCTCTCGATTGCGCCTGCGGAGCGATTGGTGTCGTCCGCTGGCTCTGGCTTTGCTTCGGTGCGAGACTGGTGGCGGTGTTCAGTATTCATGCGACCAAGAAGCTCCTCGACCGGGTGAGCGGGCCGGTCCTACCTGCTGTGTCTGAACCGGCAACCATCCTCGGCAACTGGTATGCCAACGTGCTGTTCTGGAAGCCGCAGGTGGCGTTGCTGGTCAATGAGCGGACGCTGTTGCCTGTGTTGATGCCGCTCGCGCCGGCTGCCACGTTGGCGGAGCGATTCCCGGGAGCGCTCCAGCGAGTACTCGAGGCGCTCGGGGTTGCTCCAGCATTCATCGAGGTTGAGATCGACGCAATGGCTGATGCCCGATATGCGAAGACGGCGAACCGCAGCGTGGTTGGGATCATGAACGAGTTCAAGTATCTTGCTGAGGTCTATCGGGATTATCGGGGCTTCGATGACCTGGTGGCGCTGGCAGCTGAACTGTCGGAAACGCCGTGTGGGCCGCTGTACAAACGCCACGTGAGTCCAGACCGAGAACTCGATGCGGTCGTAGCCGCATGGTCAGGGACTGAGCAGGACGACCGCGACGCTCTCGCCTGACAACGCTGCCCCGATGCGATGGCTGTCCACTCGGACTCACAGCGTGGCATCGGCCGTTCCGGATGCGGTAGATTCATGACATGGCTCGCAAAAGCCTAACCGAAGAGGATCGGGACGAAGCGCTCCGACGGCTGTTGTCTGGTCTGGCCGCGGGTGACGACGTATTCGAATTGACAGCATCGGTTGCTGATCTCCATCCGAAGAACAACACGTTTCCGGGCGAGGTGTTCATGGAACTCGCCGCCGACGTTCTCGAGATCGCAGGTGCCACACGAAACGACCCTATCCCGTATGAAGGCCTTCGAGAGACCTACCTACCTGAATGCGAATTCCGGGGCAAGAACAACCGCAGAATCCAGTATGCGATCCTCACGAGTGCATCGGTGAGGGGAGGGTTGGAACCTGACCTGCTCGACGAGGTGGTCTGGTGGTACGCCGACGACTACTGGCGCTACGCACTCTATGCCGCTGTAGCTCTGATACGGGCGGGAGCCGATCGCCAAAGCGTCACCATTGCTCAAATGGTTGAGCAACTCGCCGGCCGCTCCGGGGTCACATTGACTTGACCGCGTTCGCTCACGTTGACGTCGATTCCGGTAGATCTCGATCTCGATCCGGTCTTGGGTCTCTGGAGTCATGGTCTTGGGACACGCTTGGGACACATCAGGGTGAAAAGCGATGAAAAATGATGCGAACTGATGCGATGGGTCTTGAGCGAAAACCACCAAGAAACCCAGCGCCAGCATGGCTTTCGGCCGGAAACGCTGCACTTGTGGCCAACTGCGTAAACGCCTGAACCTTCCTCTCAAGGCGGTAGCGCCGGTTTAAAGAAAAACGCTCGGCGGCACGTTAACCGGATCTGCGGCTCAGGCTTTACCTGTGTCCTCCGTCGCTCAGTGCGCACTCTCCTTC